>JBIIZO010000148.1:0-4846 GCA_044346245.1 Crocinitomicaceae bacterium | reverse complement strand
GTTGGATACCATTGATTTGGAATTTACCCTTCTCATCAGTGATGGCACTACCACGTATTGCTCCGGCTTGTTTTAATAAGACCTTGCTAAACTCCAAAGGAGCTTTGGTTGCTTCATCCGTCACGGTACCTCGAAGCGTACCAAGACCTGATTGTGAAAATGCATAAGTGCTTACAAACAAAACACTTAAAAACAATAATTTCAGACTACCCATCATGTGAATGCGTATAAGTTTTACTAATTCTCGTTTTTTAAAGATTGTAAATATAGAAAATTCCATAGTCTTAACATAAAATTCATCAAAAATCTATCAGATGTTTGCGCATCTTTGTACTATAATTTAAGTATTTAATCAAGATGTACGACCCCTTGGATTTCAAACTCACCGATATTCAAATTGCCTTGTTGAGGTCTGATGCTTTTGATCTTAGTGCCGTCGTTCTTTATCCCGAAGAAATCGAAATACTAAATACCCGTTCAAATCCTAAACGCAAAAACGAATTTTTAGGGGTGCGCCACCTACGTAACAAACTGAAAATCAAATCGCCAATCTTATACCAGCCCAATGGTTCCCCTTATTTTTCAGCAGTCGAACGTTCACTTTCTATTTCTCACACCAAAGATTTTATTGCGCTGGCCAGTGCGGGGTTCCCAATCGGGATAGACATCGAACAAAACGACCGCGATGCAGGGCGCATCATCAATAAATTTGCTCGTGAAGATGAAAAGTTTTTATGTGTCGACAACCCAAAAGAATGGTACTTGCAATTGTGGTGCGCAAAGGAAGCGATTTACAAGTTAGTTGGTTTAGGTAACCTTTCTTTCAAAAATGAAATCCATGTTCAGACCAGGCTAAAAAAAGAGGAAACGACAATTTTAAGCGCAATTGTTCAACAGGGTACCCAAAAACATGAAATTGAAGTGCAAATAAACGAAACGATTGACCTACAAATGGCCGTTGCCAAATTTAAAGCTGCGCCTTGAGGCTCATGTCAAGTGCTTTCACCGAATGAGTGAGCGCCCCTACAGAAATGAATTGAACACCCGTTTCTGCATAAGCCCTGATTGTTGCTTCGGTAATGCCGCCTGATGCTTCCGTCTCGATGTTTGAGGGAATAAGTGTTAGGGCTAATTTGAGTACTTCTGGTGTAAAATTATCGAGCATGATGCGGTCATAGCGCTGCTCTAAAGCTAAAAGCTCCTTTAATTCATCCATTGACCTTACCTCTACCTCAACTTTTAGATCTAATTTACGATCATGAAGATATGCATTCGTGCGCTCGAGTGCCGCGCTGAGGCCGCCGGCGTAGTCGATGTGGTTGTCTTTGAGCATGATCATGTCGTAGAGTCCAAAACGGTGATTCGCCCCTCCGCCAATTTTTACCGCATATTTATCTAAAAAACGCAGACCAGGGGTGGTTTTTCGAGTATCTAATAAAGTGCAATTTGTACCGGCAATAAGCTCCACATAATGTGCGGTTTTGGAAGCGACGCCGCTCATATGCTGCATGCAATTCAACAGCAAGCGCTCAACTGCCAATATAGAGCGGGCCGATCCTTCTAAGGTAAAAGCAATCTGCCCATAACTGATGTGGTCGCCATCTTTTAACAAAGGCTTCATTTGCAGACCGGGGTCATAAATTTGACAGATTCTTTGAGCCACTTGCATACCAGCCAGTACCCCTGCTTCCTTGATCAATAATATTGCTTTTGACTTGGCGGTTGTTGGCACGCAGGCCATAGAAGAGTGGTCGCCATCTTGGATATCTTCCTGTAAGGCCGATTTGATAAATTCATCTAGCATGCAACAAAGATAAGAAGAGTGAGATATTCCGCACAATGTTTCTAATTTTGAGTCATGATTTCCAAAGACCAACTGGCCAATAAAGTAAATACACTTCCGCACAACCCCGGGGTATATCAGTTTTTGGATGAAAAAGGAACGATTATTTATGTGGGGAAGGCTATTGACCTTAAAAAGCGCGTCAGTTCTTACTTTCAAAAAGACCATTTAGACGGAAAAACGCGCACATTAGTCAAACTCATTTGTGATTTGCGCTTTACGGTCGTGCAAAACGAACTCGATGCCTTATTGCTCGAAAATAACCTCATCAAGAGTTACAAGCCACGTTATAATGTGTTGCTCAAAGACGACAAAACTTATCCTTGGATCGTCATTAAGAATGAAGCTTTTCCAAGAGTTTTTCCGACTAGACGCAAATTGAATGACGGGTCTACCTATTATGGCCCCTACCCCAACGTCAAGCAAATGCATCAATTGCTGGCACTCATTCGCGAGCTTTTTCAGATCAGAACTTGTGCACTCGACTTGCGGACGCAGAAACTCGAACAGCGCAAATATAAAGTCTGTCTTGAATATCATATTGGAAAATGTGCGGGGCCTTGTGAACACAAGCAAACAAGCGTTGCGTATGACCAAACTTTGCAAACCATTCGCCTATTATTAGAAGGAAAAAACTTTTCTTTGATCCAGCAACTTAAAAAAGACATGCAAGCCCATGCGAGCACCATGGAGTTTGAAGCCGCACAACGCTGTAAAGAACTCATTGAGGCACTCGGGAAATACCAAGCCAAATCGATGATGGTGTCGGATCACACACAAAATTTTGACGTGTGTTTTGTCGAAAAAGCCCAGCCTGATGCCTGGCTAAGTTATCTCGTTATTTGTGAAGGATGTATTGTTCATGCCTACACCTCAAAGGTATCGGATCCGCTGGATGTTCCTCTGGAAACTTTATACAGGCAAATTATTCCACAACTTCGTGGTCATTTTGAAAGCAGTTCGAAAGAAATTGTAGTAGGCCTCAAGGAACCACTTTTACTCGCTGACGCCAAGAGTATCTTTCCTAAAATAGGCGAAAAAAAACAATTACTCGAGATGGCCATTGACAACGTGCGGCATGCACAGCTTCAGGCCCGAAAAGCTGCCATGAACAAAAGTACAGCTGTTCAAAATGTACCGATGCAGTCTGTTTTAGAACTGCAGAGTGCACTTGGCTTGTCCAAGACGCCATTACACATTGAATGTTTCGACAACTCGAACTTACAAGGCACCAATCCGGTATCGGCCTGTGTTGTTTTTAAGAATGGCGTACCGAGTAAAGCAGACTACCGCCACTTCAATGTCAAAACCGTCGTAGGACCCGATGACTTCAGTACCATGAAAGAAGCTGTTAGTAGGCGTTACAGTCGCTTAAAAGCCGAAGGGCAGCCACTACCCGACCTCATTATTATTGATGGCGGCAAAGGGCAACTAGGGGCGGCATTAGAAGCTATTGAGGAAATTGGTTTGCAGCACGAACTCAAGCTCGTTGGTTTAGCCAAAAGATTAGAAGAACTATACAAGCCTGGCTTCTCGCGTTCACTGATTTTAGACCGTCGCTCGCTCGCATTAAAGTTAGTACAGCAACTCCGCGACGAAGCTCACCGTTTTGGCCTCAGCCATCACCGCAACCGCCGCAGTAAAAATGCGGTCGGGTCAGTCCTTGATGAGGTCAAAGGGTTGGGTCCCAAAACCATTGAAGCACTTTACCACGAGTTCAAGTCTTTGACAAAAATCAAGGAGGCGGCACCAGAACTCATCGCAAAAAAAATAGGAGCTGCAAAAGCAAAACTCCTATTTGATTTCTTCAGTGAAAACAAGGATGAGTTGACTTAAACTCTATTGTCTAAAATTGTTTTACCCAAAATTATTTGACAACAAAAGGACGAATACTAGATTCGCCATTGAGTTCAAGCACCATGAGGTAGCTTCCACTAGCCAATTGCTTGGTGTCAGAAATGATTAAGTTAGCTCCAGATTGGACTTGCAAAGGATAGTGAGCAATGCTTTTGCCGCTGATATCCGTGATGCGCAATTGTGCTGAACCGCCAACCTGAGCTGTAAACTGCACATGGATGTCGCCATCTGTTGGGTTTGGATAAAGGTTGAGATCCGCAAATTGATTTTGGCCAACTGCCGCCAATACCAAATCATTAGAAGGGCCACCACTATATAAATTGATGTCGTCTAGAAAGAAGTTGTTGCCACCCTCGCCCTCAAACTTGAAGCGCATACGGAAATTATCAGTAAAGTAATTATTGGTAACATTGGTCATGTGAACGGTGACCCAATCTGCTTGGCTTGATGGTGCCCAAGCAGTTGAAGAGACTAAATTAGAAAGTTGGTTCCCTCCAATGGTTTTTCTTTGAGCCCAGTTTTCACCGCAGTTTCCAGTAATAAAAACTTTAAGGTATTCATAATCACTAGTCGTTCTTTTGCGATACGCATAGCGGAAGGAAAGTGTTACCGAACCGGTAGTGGTATCGATGCCAGACAAATCAATGTTGGTAGAAGTAAGCTCATCAATATTTGAAGCTGCTTGTCCAAAGTTATTGAGGCGTACACATTTTGTTCCGGAATGACCAAAATTAGATTCAATTACAAATGCGTTGTTGAGTGGCGCATTGTACAATCCCCAATTTGGTAAATTACTCAAAGACGTATATGACTCGAATCCTTCCCAATAAGGAATACTTGCAGGTGCCCCCAACACGCGAATGAACCCTGTTTTGGTCTCGGCGTCGCTATTAGTGCCGTCTGTTGCGGTCAGTTGGACATCATACATGCCAGGTGTATCAAAAGTGATTGCCGGATTTGCTGAACTTGCGGATGTGCCATTGGAAAAAGACCAACCCGTCGATGGCGTGATGACCCAACTCCAGCTTGAAACTGCGTTGTAAGATTCATCTTGGAGCTGGACGGTATTGCCAAGACAAATTGTCGATTTATCGGCGCTGAAGTCTGTTTTACACAAATACGGGGTTCCTGATGCACCAACAGCTG
>JBIIZO010000031.1:0-15646 GCA_044346245.1 Crocinitomicaceae bacterium | reverse complement strand
ATACTCAGATAAAGATCATGCAACTTTCAATCGTTATTCCACTCTTCAACGAAGCTGAATCACTTCCAGAACTCCACGACTGGTTAGTGCGCGTGCTTGACACCAATCGTTTGAGTTACGAAATCCTCTTTATTGACGACGGTAGCAAAGACGCTTCTTGGCAAACCATCGTTGGGCTTCGCGACAAAAATCAGGCTGTAAAGGGCTTGCGATTTCAGCGCAATTATGGCAAATCAGCCGCATTACAAGTAGGTTTCGAGGCCGCAAAAGGCGATGTCGTTATTACTATGGATGCCGATTTACAAGATTCTCCCGACGAAATCCCGGAACTCTATCGCATGATCACCCAAGACGACCTAGACGTTGTCTCGGGTTGGAAAAAAGTACGCCACGATCCTTTGTCCAAAACCATCCCGACCAAATTATACAATTGGGCTGCGCGTCGGATCACCGGAATATATCTTCACGATTTCAATTGTGGCCTCAAAGCATATAAAGTTGAAGTCGTCAAGAGCATCGAGCTTTACGGCGACATGCACCGCTATATTCCCGCGCTTGCCAAATATGCAGGTTTTCAAAAAATCGGTGAAAAAATTGTCGAGCACCGCGCTAGACAATACGGCGTTACCAAATTTGGACTCAATCGCTTTTTAAATGGTCCACTCGATCTCATGACGGTGGCTTTTATGGGTAAGTTTGCCAAAAAACCCATGCATTTCTTTGGTGCAATCGGCGTCTTTATGTTCTTGCTCGGTTTTGGCTTATTTGCGTACATGGGCATTGACAAACTCCTGATTCATCCAATTGCCGAACGCTTGTCTACGCGCACTGATTTTTATGTTGCGCTAGTAGCTATGATCATTGGCGTACAGTTTTTCACGGCAGGTTTTATTGCCGAACTCATTGGTCGGAACTCCAGTACGCGCAATCACTATCTCATTTCGAGTCGTTTAGGTGAATGACAGCCTTTCCTCAAATAGGTCCGGGCTGGACCCTCTTTTTAGACCGAGATGGCGTCATCAACGAACGCATTTTTAACAATTACGTCCTCGATTGGGCTGCTTTTCACTTTACAGATGGTTTATTGGCCAACGCTGCCCAAATTGGCGCCGCCTTTGAACATATTGTTGTTGTGACCAATCAACAATGCATTGCAAAAGGTTTGCTAAGCGAGCAAGCTTTAGACGTCATTCATCACAATATGTGTAACGCCTTACAAAATGCCGGTTTGCACATCGATATCGTTTTGGCCGCCACCGAATATAAAAATGGCCAAGCACAGCGCCGAAAACCCAACACCAAAATGGCTTTTGAGGCGCAGGCAGCTTTTCCGAACATCGATTTTCAAAAATCAATCATGGTAGGCGACACCAATACCGACATTTTATTTGGCAAGAAACTTGGTATGTACACGGTTTTGGTCGAGTCTATCGAAAAAGTAAAAGAGGTACCCGATTTAAAAATTGCAAATTTATCAGAACTCAGTCGTTATTTATGAAAATAGCAAGCCTTATCTTACTTCTCATTTGCTGCACGTATTCGTTTGCGCAATTGAATCAGACCGACGCAAAAGGCCGCAAACAAGGGCCTTGGCAGAAAACCTATCCAGGTACTTCCGTTTTGCAATACAAGGGCACTTTTCTCAATGACAAGCCAGTTGGTACGTTTGTGTACAATTTTGAAAGTGGTGTCAAGCAAGCGGAATTGGTGCATGGTTTACCCGGCGGTTGTACTTCGGCATTGCTGTTTTACGAAAACGGACAACTTTTGGCCGATGGTTTTTATAAAGGCGAAAAGAAAGACTCCTTATGGTATAACTACGCCCAAAACGGCGAGCTGATCAGCGCTGTAAACTATCAGCTAGACGTGCTGAATGGCAAAAGTGTTTTCTACTTTTCAGAAGGTCAACTGCTCGAACAAAAACTTCAAATCCAAAAGGTGGTCTATTACACCAATGGTAAACTCAACGGTGCTTATCAAGAAAACTTCTACAATGGCAAGGCCAAGCTGAAAGGCACCTATCAAGATGGCATGAGGATGGGAATGTGGACAGAATACTACAACACTGGCGAGGTCCTTTCTAAAGTGAATTACCTCAACGATCTTCCACATGGCTGGACCACCATCTACGACAAATTGGGCAACATCAAAAAGCGCGTGATGTATCGCGATGGCTACGAACTCACCGAAAAAGAACTCAAGGCCTTTTTAGAGCGCTGTAAGGCTAAAAACCTCGATCCAAATCAATGAGTTCGCAACAACAGAAGTGGCTTTTCTTCTCGGCCTTTCCGCCCTTTCGAGGCGGGATTTCAAAATTCAGTATGCACACGTTAAACGCTTTAACCAAAAGCAAAAACGTAATCGCTTATACCTTCATAAAGCAGTATCCAGACTTTCTTTTTCCGGGCAGCTCACAATTTGAAGAAGGCCTGGATGGTTCAGATAAACAGCAGTTTAAGCGCATTGTTTCTACTTTCAATCCTTTCACTTATCTTAGTTCAGCACTGCTTATTAAGCGCTCTAAACCCACCGTTTTTGTAACGAGTTACTGGATGTCTTTTATGGCACCTATGATGGTTTTTTGGACTTATTTTTTACCCCGAAAAACAAAAAAGATAGCCATCATACACAACCTCAATCCGCATGAAAAACGCTTTTTTGATCGCTCATTCAATTGTCGCTTTTTAAACGCTTACGATGCTTTTGTGGTGCTTTCTGCCGCTGTAAAAAAGGAAGTGCTCGAACTGAAGCCCGATGCAAAGATTGCGCTTCTTGCTCATCCTCCTTATGAAGGTGAGGCCCACGCAATTGAAACCCGTGCAGCGCGTCTGCAATTAGGTCTTGATCCGGATAAAAAAACCTTGCTATTCTTCGGACTCATTCGGCCATATAAAGGGCTTTCTGAATTGATTGCTGCTTTCGGGCTTTTAGACAATTCTTATCAATTACTCATCGCCGGAGAAGTTTATGGCGATGCGCAAATTTACCAACAGGCGCTGCAAGAATTGCCTTACGCAAATTGGAAATTTGTCAATCGCTATCTTCCCGATGCTGAGGTGGATACCTATTTTGCAGCAGCAGATTTAGTTGTGCTTCCTTACTTAAGTGCGACACAATCGGGCATTCGTGCGATGGCACTTAGTCAGAAGCGTGCTATTTTATGTACAACTGTCGGTGGATTGGCCGAAGGACTAGAAGCGAATGGCCATGGATTTGAACTAGCTGCAATTGCGCCTCAAGAATTTTCAGATCGCGTGCAAAGTCTTTTTAATCAGGGAGATATCGAGGTGTGTAATGAGCGCCTTGCGGCTATAAATTTGAATCTTGAAGAGGCTTGGCATTCTTTTGCAAAAGGCTTAATTGCATTAGCTGAAGAAGCTTAGATTTTTTATTTGAATTTAAAGATTCAAAATCCTATATTTGCAACCTTAATTCAAATTCAAATATTCAAGAAATGCGTTTAAAAGGATTTTTTTGGTTCTTGTCCATTCTTCTTACCGCGGTTTGCGTTTACCAGCTCTCCTTCACGTGGGTAGCGAGCAACGTTGAAAACAAAGCGGCTAAAGAAGCAGATCTTAAAGTGAAAATGCTTCGCGACGAAGCCAAGAACAACGGTGGTATTGCCGTACTCCCTAACAGTACAGAAGTCAATTTCAATGATCCCGAAGCGGTAGAGCTTGCCCGTGCAGCTTTTATCAATGAAATCCTTCGCGACAAAGGTGAAAAGCCAGTGTATCCTGTCTTGGGTTCAACTTTTGGTCAAGTGAAGAAAATGTCACTTGCCTTTGGTCTTGACCTCGTTGGTGGTATGAGCGTAACGGTAGAAATTTCTTACCCCGACCTCATTCGTGGTCATGTCAAAAGCGTAACTGATCCCAAATTCACGAAGCCATTCAACCGCGCTGTTGCTACCTACAACACCAGCGGTGGCGATTTCATTGCTACGTTTATATCAGCTTACAAAAAAGCGAACGGCTCTTTGCCTTTAAGCTACGTCATCAAAGGGGAGTCTATCGGTATCAAAACCTCTGACGCCGAAGTAGAAAACTACCTCCGCGATCTCGTTGCCTCTTCCATGAAAGGCATCGAAGACATCATCGGTCGCCGTATCAACCAATTTGGTGTTGCGCAACCGAACATCCAACGCGACCTCGCCACAAACCGCCTCTACATTGAGCTACCAGGTGTGCAAGACGAAGAAACCGTTTCTCGCAAAATTCGCTCTACAGCCAACCTAGAGTTCTACGAAACCTACATGCCGGACCAACTTCAAATGCAATGGCAAGAAGCGTCTCGTTTGAGCAAACAAAACGAAGTGGTGATCGACGAGCTCGCCTTAGAAGCAGACACTACCTCAGATACCACAGCGGTTCAAAACGACACCGTTAAGCCTGAAGTTGCCGCTCAAACTACCATCGCTAATGCAGCCAAAAAAGGCCTAGCTGAGTTGGTTGTTCCTGTAGGTGGTTATGCCATGGGTTACGTGAACGCCAACGAAAAAGCGACAGTAGATGCCATCTTGCGTCGCAAAGACGTTCAAAACGCTTTCCCGCAAGACCTCAAATTCATGTGGTCTGCGAAGCCAGAGAGCGTTGACAACAAAACAAAGAAAACAGCTTACTTCCTATACGCTTGTCGCATTCCTGATACAGGTAAGGCGCGCGTTCGCGGAGAGCATGTCAGCAATGCCAAAGTAGACTACGACCAAACCGACGGGTCTATCATCGTTAGTCTTTCCATGACAGACGAAGGTGCAGACGAATGGGGTCGCATGACTACCGAAAACAAAGACCGCATTATTGCCATTTCAATGGATAGCGTTGTGTATAGTGCACCGCGTGTCATCAACGCCATTACCAACGGCAACACGCAAATCTCTGGTAGCTTTACTTTCCAAGAAGCAGAAGACCTCGCTGGCTTGCTCAATGGCGGTGCCCTTCCGGTTCCATGTGTCATCAAAGACTTACAAAAAGTAGGACCAACAATTGGTGCTGAAAACTCACAAGCTGGTCTCATCTCATTTGGTGTGGCGTTTATCGCGGTCTTGCTTTACATGATGTTCTACTACGGTAAAGCAGGTCAAGCAGCCAACATCGCACTTATCGTCAACGTTGTGTTCATTTTCGGATCACTTGCTTCTTTTGGTGCGGTACTTACCCTTGCAGGTATTGCAGGTATCGTTCTTACGATTGGTACGGCAGTAGATGCCAATATCCTCATCTTTGAGCGCGTGCGCGAAGAACAAGCCATGGGTGCAGATACCGAGGCCGCTATCAACACCGGTTTCCGCAAAGCATTGCCATCCATCATCGATGCAAACGTAACGCACTTACTTGTCGCGATCATTCTAAAGATTTTCGGTACAGGTGAAATCGAATCTTTTGCCACCACACTCATTATCGGTATCTTTACCTCTATGTTCTCTGCAATGGTTATTGCTGAGCTCGCTATTCACACTTGGTTGTCTAAGGGCAAAAAAGTTGAATTCAACACCAAGTATTCAAAAGGTCTCTTCCAAAACTTCAACTTCGACTGGATGGGCAAAAGAAAATACTTCTATGTATTCTCTATTGCGGTCACCATTGCGGGTATCGTTTCTTTGAGCACGCGCGGTTTAAAGCAAAGTGTTGAGTTTACCGGTGGCCGTACATTTGCGGTTAAATTTGAAAAGAAAGCAGATATCGAAACCATTCGCAAAGAACTTACAAAAGTATTTGTTGAAAACGGAGAGCCTGCTTCAGTAGACCTCAAAACCAAATCCAACGACTTCAACGTTGAAATCGTCACTAACTATTTGCTTAACAACGACGGTGCAACAGACCAAGTGAACAAGCAACTTAAACTCGGTTTGGATGCATGCAAAGACAAAATGGGTAGCTATGACGTACTCGAGTCTCGTGCCATTTCAGCTTCTATCTCATCTGAGCTCTGGACTTCATCTACCATCGCCATTACCCTTGCTTTGTTGGCTATCTTTGCTTACATCCTTATCCGTTTTGGCCACTGGCAGTACTCTTTGGGTGCAATCGTAGGTTTGGCGCACGATGCCTTCTTCGTCATCTCCATCTTCTCCTTGCTTCACGGTTACTTGCCATTTACACTTGATGTCAATCAAGCGTTTATTGCAGCTATCCTCACCGTTATTGGTTACTCCATGAACGACACCGTCATTGTCTTTGACCGTATCCGTGAGAACCTCCGCAAGAGCAAGCCAGAAGACAACCACGGAGACATCATCAACAGCTCTTTGAATAGAACACTTTCAAGAACTTTCAATACTTCAATGATCCTATTCGTTGTAGTCTTGATCATGTTTATCTTTGGTGGCCCGGCTATCAAAGGATTCTTGTTCGCCTTACTTGTAGGGGTCTTGATCGGTACCTACTCTTCATTATGTGTAGCTACGCCTATCTTACTAGACTTCTCTAAGCGTTTGCGCGCCTAAGACTTCAAAATAAATTTTGTAAAAAGCCGCTTCTAGGAGCGGCTTTTTTTGTTTGTTTTACGTCTAGAATGCGTTAGCCATATTTTACGCGCTTATGAAAAATAGAAATTACCTCTCACTTGTATTATTAACAGTTGTCGGGCTTGGTATTTACTGGACGATCATCCCCAATCAAAAAGTTCCTAATCCTTACCGCCGACTGATCACTGATCATTCAAAACTGACTCATCTGGATTCGATCGCGCCACTCCCATCTCAAATGCCGAGCGTAAAAATCAAAGGGGAAGAAAAAGAGCAGCTTCAAATCAATTCCTTGCACATCACCTCCTATCTAGAAAATGGTTTTGCGCGCACCCGCTATGAACTTGTTTTTTTCAATCAATTCGAACGAGAACTCGAGGCAGAATTTGAATTTCCAATTCAAGACAACCAGACAATAACTTCGTTTCATTTAGAGGTCAATGGCGAAATGCGTCCGGCTGTAGCCGTAGAAAAGCAGCAAGCACGCATTGCTTATGAGGCTACTGTTCGAAAAGGTATTGATCCTGGCTTGATCGAAAAAGTAGCTGGCAACCTTTTTAAAATGAGGATATATCCTTTATTTGCCAAAGCAACGAAGCGTATTTCGTTTGAAGTGAGTACGGTCCTACAACAAAATGCGACAGCAGCCCTCTTTGAGTTGCCCTTGCGCCTCAACCAAACAATTGCCAATTTTAAGTTTAAGGCACTTACCTATCGAAATGGTCGAGCTGTTGTACTCAAGCAGTTAAGTAGTCGCGAGCAGCCAATCGCTGCAAATATCCGCATCAAACAGCCTTTGCGCGCAACTACAGCAGCAACAGTGGGTAGGGTAGGCGCCTTTCATTACTTACACACTAATTTGGCGCTACCGCGAAAATATGCGCGCAAGAAAGCACCTAAAAGCGTCACTGTTTGTTGGGATGTCTCTGCTTCTAGGTCACAAGCCCAACTCGACAAAGAACAAGCGCTTTTGGCAGCGTATCTTAAATGGATAAAGAAGGGTAAATTGGAACTCATAATTTTTGCCCATCAGTTGCTCGAGCACAAACAATTTGCAATAGTTAATGGAAAAGTAACCGACCTGCAGCGTATATTGAAGCAGCAGCATTACGACGGCGCTTCCTCGTTTTCTTGCTTACAATTTGGCAGGTATCAGGGCGATGAAATTTTACTTTTTTCAGATGGTCTGCACACCTTAGGGCAACAAGTCAATAGGAAAGGGAATGCACCGATTTACCCAGTTGTATCGAGTCAGTTGGCAGACAAAGGGTTACTCAGGCAGTTGGCTGAACAATCAAACGGAGAAGTAATTGACCTAAATAGACAAAGCGTAGCGGTTACTTTGAAATACCTCAAGCGGTCGTATCTTCGGTTTTTGGGTTTCAAGGAACAAAATAAGGCGCTTGAATATTATTGCACACCACTAGCTGCTCAGAGTGAACGCATCATGGTGAGTGTTAAAGCGCCAGTTGGCATCAAGCAGTTGACGGCTCAATTTGGGCTTGCTTCCAAAAAAGTACTCGCTGAGCAAACCGTAAAGTGGCGCAATGACGAACTTTCAAAAAGTGCGCAAACACAAGCCAAGCGCTGGGCTATGGCCAAACTCCAAAAATTAGAAGAACAGCCTCAAGTTTTCCAAAAAGAAATCTGTGCATTGGGCTTAAAATACAACTTGGCGAGTTCTGCCAGTTCATTGTTGGTGCTTGACTCCCTTTCTGACTACCTGACCTACCGCATCGTGCCGCCCGTCTCCATGAGAAAAGCCTATTTTAAGGCTGTGTCTAAGCTCAAAACAGACGAAGCAAAAGCCAAACAGCAACACTTGAAACGCATCAAAAAGGAGTGGAAAGCATACCAGAAATGGTATTGGGAGAAGCCCAATAAAAAACAGCGAAAAGCTGAGCCAACATATGAAATTCGCACGGAAGTCGTTACGGGAGACATCTCCGAAGAAACCGTTCCGCCGCCGCCTCCAACAGCGGGTCTAGATACCCAAGTTACTCAAGAAGGAATCGCGCAATTGAGTACCACGACTATCGGCGCCTCCACTTACAATTGGTCGTCTTCTAGCGCTTTAACAGTGAATGGCTTTAATTCAGCGTCCACATTCGCCTCGGGAACATACCACGTTACATTAAGTGCAAATGGAAATAGCAGCGTACAAGTGGAACAAGTTGCTTCGGGTCGAAGCATCCAGGTAGCAGGCTGGAATCCAAAGACACCTTATCTCAAAAGCCTTCGATCTGTGCCTGTTGCGCGAGCCTATGAGCACTACCTCAAACTGCGCGAGAAGTACGCGAGCCAACCCTCGTTCTATATTGATGTTTGCGATTATTTCCTACAAAAGAAGCAGCCCAAACTTGCCATGCGTATCTTGAGTAACCTGGCAGAAATGCAGCTTAAAGATGCCGCTTTACTTCGTGTTTTTGCACAAAAGCTTTTGCAATTGAAAGCGGCGAAGTTGGCTATTGAGGTGTTGAAGTCTGTCATTGATTTACGCCCTGAGGAGCCACAATCATACCGCGATTATGGTTTAGCCTTGGCAGAAATAGGCAATTATAATGAGGCCGTAAAACAATTGTATAAAGTGGTAAAACAAGACTACGATGGTCGTTTTGAAGGGATTCACTTGATAGCGCTCAACGAGATCAATCATATGATAGCGCAGCATCCGAAGGAGATAGAGACAAAATTCATCCCTGACTACTTTTTGGTTCAATTGCCAATGGACATCCGAATAGTACTCAACTGGGACGCCGACAACACCGATGTAGATTTGTGGGTCACGGAACCCAATCAAGAAAAATGTATGTACAGTTACAAACTTACCTCAAATGGTGGGCGTATTTCCAATGACTTTACGCAAGGATATGGCCCTGAAGAATACCTGATCCGTAAAGCACCCAAAGGTAGATACCGTATTCAGGCACATTACTACGGGAATCACCGGCCATCTTTGAGTGGTAAAGCCATACTAACAGTACAGTTTTATCAAAACTATGGCACACCTTATGAGGTCAAACGAGAAGTAACGAGGCGCTTAGCTACTGTCGATGAAGAGCTAGACCTCGCGACTTTTGAATTTGATTGATGTTATTCTTTGATGAATTGCAAGATGCCGCTCTGACCTGCGTCATAAATTCCTAAATAATAACTACCTGCTGTAATTTTTGGACTCAGTTCAATAGTCTGCTTGACTTCTCCGTTGCTTGATTTTAATTGAAAACTAGCAATGTATTGTCCTTGCATATTGAATAGTTTGGCTTCTAAACCTGCACTATTGCAGCCATCGACTTGAATTTCAAAAATCCCCTTATTCGGATTCGGATACAGCGAGATCATTTGAAAGCTGAGTTCAGCCAAGCTCGACGTATTGACCGTAACTTCTATTGTGGTGATACAGCCATTGTTGTCTTTGACATAACAGGTGTAGGTGCCCACTGCTAAGCCCGCGAAAAAAGAACCAGAATAAAAAGTTTGCCCGTTCATAGAGTAGGTGTAAGGCGAATTGCCTCCACTTGCTGCAAGGGCAATTGTGCCATCGTTGCCATTCGATACCGTTGTACTTGCCGTGAGACTAAGAGCCGTCGGTTCTATGATGGCGCTGGTAAAGCCCTGTTGGCAACCATTAGCGTCTAGGGCCGTGAGGGTGTAGGATCCGGCAGGTAAATTTGAAAAGACAGCATTACTTGTTACAGCACCACCATTAATGGCGTACATATAAGGGCTTATACCGCCACTGACTTGGCAGTTGAGTGCGCCATCGTTAGCACCATTACAGCTGATCATGGTAGGGATCATATTGACACTTAATGGACTTGGCTGGGTAACGATTTGAGTGAGGAGGGTATAGCAGCCGTTAGCATCGATCACAGTAATAGTGTGCGTACCCGCGCTTAAGTTGTTAAAAGTATGGCTCGCTTGGATGGAGCCATTGTCAATAGCAAAGCTGTAGGGTGCGGCGCCACCGGATGGCGTTACCACCAAACTAGCTGTTTGTAAGCCTGCGCAAGCTATTGTGGCGGTCTGCACTACGTCAGCGGTAATTGTTGTAGTAGCCGTTATTGTAAATGAGCCTGAGACCGCACAACCTTGATTGTCAAATACGGTATAGGTATAGTTACCAACACCCAGGTTGGTGAATGTTTCGGAGGTTTGTGCGACTCCATTAGCGATGGAATAGGCATAAGGACCGCTGTTGCCAGTTGTTTGAAGTTGTACTATGCCATTGCTGGAATTGCAACTTGGTTGTTGGCTAATTAGGGCATTGACTGATACTGCGCTAGCGCCGATTACCGTTATATCTAGATTGTAAGCATCGTTGCAAGTGTTTTCGTCGTTGCCCAAACCGTTGATATCAGCGAGTTGTATTAGGATGGCGTTGGTACCGGGCTGCAGTCCGTTAATGGTAAAGTAGAGCGTATCGATGTTTTGATAAGTTGTTAGGCTTGAACTCGTAAATGCTTGACTTGAGGAAATGCCGCTTCCAACTTGTCCTGATAAGTTTACTGAGTTGACGGCATTTGAGCCTCTATTTTCTACCACCACTGCAATTTGCGTGCTCGTCCCACAAATACCACCTGTTTGTGTGGTAAATGCGTTGAGAATAGCTAAATCGAGGCTATCTGGATTCATTTTGAATGCAGAAACATTCGTTACGATGTTATTATTGGAATTCATGACCACACCAGTATAATAAAAGGTGAGGCCATCGAAGTCGTCTACACACATATGGTGGTAGTCTCCCCAACGGGTATTAGAGGTTCGCGCGGACATACCTTGCTTGATCATCATTTCGGGGAGGGTCATTTGACCTAGTGGGTCGCATGCCTTGCGTCCGGTCATTTGGATAGAGGGGTAGTCGGGTGCGGTGGTTCCAGAAGTTGAGTAGGCTAACATAATGTTACCGTGTTTATCGATATTAATGGCGGGCATCCAGCGATTGAGGCTAGTGCCTGGTGCGTAAGTTCCTTCTTGATACAGGCTCCAAGAGCCTGTGCTCCCCGTTGGGCGTCGGAGTTCTAGCCATCTTACGCCCGCGCGGTTGTTGCCGTTAACATCTGTGGCTAAGCAGAGCGCCATAGCTTGGTGGTCATTGAAAACGCGCATGGGTGCTTTGTACATCACGCACTCGCGCAGTGGATCAAGTTGAACGGTGGTGCCGGGTTGGGAAATACAAGAAAAGTTCGTTAGACCGCAAAGGTCAGAATCGATTTCGGTGATCGGAACATCCTGAATTTTGGCAACGCTACCGGTATTGTTGGTCCAGTTGATGGTCATTTCCCAAATCTCAATCCAGTCATTGGTAGGGCTGTCTGGTGAGCCATTGCTGTGTTTTTCGTCGTCGCGGTGCCGCACAAATAAGGGTTTTTGGCCAGTAGGTGCAGCAAAGTTGCCTTCGAGATCAACAGGGGTAATAGATTGGAATCCAAAGCCATTAAGGGTGTAGCCAATAGCAACCCCGATAAAAGGGGAAGAAGCGCCGGTAAGCATTGCACTGAGTTTCATTGCGTATACGCGCGGTGGGCCGCCTTCGTTGGTAGTTGCGAGCAAGGCATCAGAGCTTTCACAAATACTCCATTTGGGGTAATCCGGAAAGTTAGGGCAAGTAAACTGGTATAAATAGTAAGCGCCTTGCGGATTACTTGTTTGAGATACATAAACCAATAACTTCTTTTGTGCTTGTGTAGAAAATTGTGTAATGATCCAGCGTTTGGCAGTTTTGTAGTAAAGGATAATAGGGTCGCCAAAACCAGTAACAGTGGGGCTACTAAGTGAAGCCATCACGAGTGTGCCGCTGACAGCTGCTCCGGTCGTTTTATTGAATATTTTGTAAGCGCCACCACTACCGGCGTTGGTTCCTTGAATGTAAACTGTGGAGTCGGCTTCTCCCGTAGGGTCTGGCGGAGAGATGCCATTTCCGATACCTTGTATTTGCCAAAGTAAGCTTGCTGAAATAGTTTTTTGTTGGTTGTTGCTACCGTGTTGTTGCCAGACCCAATCGGGCTGATGCGCATTGCTGCTCAACTGAACAGGGAGCTCTCTGCCTTTAAAGTTGGGAATCACGACATCTTTCTTCGGATTGGTGCTCGGAGCAGGCACTAAAGCAGCCGTTGAGGGGCTTACATAGCCATAAAAGGTAGCTTCTTGACCAAATACGAGACTAGAGAGGCTGAGTAGGCCAATGAGGTAGCATAGTTTCATAGTGTATTATTGAGTTTAGCGCGCTTAAATTATGAAATTTTCTTCAGAATATTAGTGCTTTCCAACTAAATTTATAGCCCATGAAAATACTATTGTCACCGACCAAGTTACTGCGCGCTTATCCTGGAAAAATCCAAAGCGCCTTGCTTTTCAAAAAAGAGTCCAAATTATTGATCCAAGAACTGAAGACTTGGACTGTTTCAGACTTCGAAGTTCGGATGAAACTCTCCCAAGATAAAGCAACAGAAACCTATAGTCAATTTCAAAAATGGGGAAAAAAAAGTAATCAAACCAATGCCTCTCCGGCCTTATTTGCTTACATCGGTGAGGCCTTCAAGGCTTTAAATGCAGAACAATTGAGCGCACAAGAATTGGACTATTTGCAAGCAAACTTATTGATTTTATCAGGACTCCACGGGCTATTGCGCCCGTTAGACCTCATTGAACCCTACCGTTTGGAAATGGCTCAAAGTGGAGCGGCTCCTCAAGGGCAATCTTTGTATGCTTTTTGGCGTGCACCAGTTGAAAAATGCTTGCTCAAGCAGCTCGATAAGGGTGAAGAGATCCTCAATTTGGCCAGTTCAGAATATAGCGATGTGGTGCAAGACAAGCGTCTGCGCGCGCGCTTTATTACGCCTCATTTTGTCGAACTGAAAAATGGCCAGCTCAAAACAATTTCTGTATTTTCTAAACAAGCCCGAGGAACAATGGCTAGTTGGTGTGCAGCAAAGTTGCTAACCGATGTCAACGAAGTGAAATCATTTAGCGAAATGGGCTACGTCTTTAGCTTGGCGCATTCCGACGATGACAACTGGTACTTTATCCGTTAAAGTCGAAATCTGGGTTTTGTTCGAGGACCTCCCATGTGTGGTCTGCGAGTAGTTTCACACTTGCCAAATAGGTAAGAGTTGCTCCTGATTTACCCCAGGATTGTGGTCCAATTAGCGAGAGCATGAGTTTTTGATCGGCTTTTCGGTAAAGGTGATAGGTATGATTGATCAAAGGTTCAAAGCGGAGTTCTGTCTGATAGATGTAGTCTGAAATAGATTTTCTGATTTGTATTTTTTGAGCTTGGGCTGCCAATAACTGCATTTGCTCATAGATTTGAGACAGCTGCATGTCGGTTTGTTGGTTCATGGCGCTCAGTGCCCGGCCTTTCAGTTTGCCGGTATCCTCTGGCTTTATTACCGCACCACCCACCGTATGGGCGTAGGGTAGCAAATGCGGATCTATTGCAATTTTCTCGGGGTCAATCGGATTGATAAACGCTTCTTCGGACTGCTTTGCTTCTTTCATGTTAAACCAATTTACTTAAGGCTGCTCCGACAGCCGAACCTATAGCCACGCCCATGCCTCCCATACGAACACCTGCGTGGACGTTTTTGTTCAGAGAACGTATAATTGGTTTTTTTTCGGCTCCAACACACATGATCCCCGACCACTCGTAGTCAATTTCAAAAGTCTGCCCGGGCAAGATCTCTTCAGTAAGTTTGTGGAGCAGTGCTGTGCGGATGCGTTCATTTTTTTCAAATTCAGTACTGGTTTCAGTCCGGAAGTCGAGGTGACGCCCGCCGCCAAGCAAAATGCGCTGGCCAATATCCCTGAAATAATAGTAGCCACGGTCGCTGTGAAAGGTGCCTTTTAGATGGTGTGTCAGCGGTTTGGTGACCAATACCTGCGCGCGCGCGGGCCTGAGCTCATCTTGAAAATAAGCTTGCGCAAAGCCATTGGTGCAGAGAAAAAGGTGCTGTGCAGAGAGCAGGCCATATACTGTTTCTACATTGACCTCATTTTCTAATGAAATCCAAGATTTGACCTCGGTTGCAAATAGGAATTGGATGCCGGCAACAATACACTGTTTGTAGAGCTGTGCAATCATTTTGCCGGTGTCGATGCTGCCCTCGTATGCATTAAAGTAAGCTGACTGAAAACCCTTGAAGCCAAATTTTTCTTGAAAATGATCGTCTTTTTGATAAACGTTCTCTAGGCCAAAATGGGCTTTGAATTGCGCGTTTAAGTCAGCGATGAATTCGGCATTGATATCGGGATCTTGCGCGCCAATCAAATCCCAAGAACCACAATTGCGGTAGTGCATAGGCGCTGCACCCACTCTTTTTTTGAGTAGTTCGAGCCCCTTGAGCCGCAGCTCGATGGTTTGCCAGACTTTTTCTGCTGGCATATGCTGAAAATCGTCTTGGAGTTCTGAGGGGCTTCCAAAACAAGTGAAACCGGCATTTTTTGTACTTGCGCCCGTTGGCAAATAGCCGCGTTCCAACACGACGATTTTTTCATCTGGAAAGCGTTCGTATAAGGAAAGTGCAGTGGAAAGCCCAACGAGCCCTGCACCTACAATTACGAAGGTATTTCCGACGAGATATTGTTCGCGTTCCCAGTAACTCAATTGATCGTAGCGCAGCATTTTTTTTACTCGTTGATTTTTAGCAAATTTGTGTTCGAAACAAATGTACCAAATTGTGTTGAAATGGTTCATTTGACTAACTGTTGTTTGCCATGATCAAATTACTTCTCCTCGTATTATTGTTCCTCCCGGTTGGGCTAAATGCTCAGCGCAATTTCCTTGTGGTGATTGAAGGGCGAACCACCAATTTACTCGATCACAAAGATGTTTATGGAGTCAATATAGATCTCATGCAGCAAGATGCCGTCCTGACGAAAGTCTTGAGCAACCAAAGCGGGGAGTTTTTCGTATCGGCAAAAATCTTACAAGGGCTACCGGTTCAATTGCGCCTTACAAAAGGAGGTTTTCTTACTAAATACATTTTATTTGATCTCACCACACTTCAAGGTCAAGCTAATAGCGCAAGCGGCATGTATCTTGCGCGCAATCTCAGTTGCGAACTCTACGAATTAAAACCCGATGTCGACCTCAACTTTGCCAAAAACCAAATCACAGATAAATATGTATGGTCTGGCGGTGCTGTAGTTCAAGTTCCATTGGTCAAAACCGATGCCGAT
>JBIIZO010000147.1:0-4880 GCA_044346245.1 Crocinitomicaceae bacterium | reverse complement strand
TGAGCCCGACCAAAATGAACAGGACAAAAGCGACAAGGGTTTGGAGGATTTTTCGGACAAACTGGCTCATCAGAACTGAAAATAAATGAATGATTGATGACTACCCAGCTTGAGCAAAACGGCGAGCGCAAAAACGAAGTAGATGCCCTTGCGCAGCATGCGGTTAGTGGGCACGCGCAAGGAGCGTTCGTTGTGGCGCAAATACCAGTCGAGCAAGATCAAAAGTGTGGCCCAAGCCAAAATACTGCTGCCTACGATGCCTCCTTGGGTATTGAATTTGGTGAAGAGGGTTTGAAGGTACAGCGCGGCGTCGGGTAGGGTTTCGGCACGGAAGAAAATCCAGGCGAAGGTCACAAAAGTAAAGGTGGCCGCCATTTGCCAAAGTTCTTTGAGTTTAGGAAGTGAACGGTTTTGCGCCACTACGTCGGTCGTATGCTGACGGTTTCGATTGAGTAGGAGTAAAGGCAAGAAACCGCAAGCGTGGATGAACCCCCAAGCAATGAAATTCCAGCTGGCGCCATGCCAAAAACCGCTGACCAAAAAGATGATGAACGTATTGCGAATGGCCTTTTGTTTGCCATTTCTCGAACCGCCAAGCGGGATATACAAATAATCCCTAAACCAAGATGAAAGCGAGATGTGCCAGCGACGCCAAAATTCAGCGACGTCGCGAGAGAAATAAGGGAAGCGAAAGTTGCTGAGTAGCTCAAAGCCGAAGAGCTTAGCGGTGCCAAGTGCAATATCGGAATAGCCAGAAAAATCGCCATAAATCTGAAAACTGAAGCCGATGGCCCCTAAAAGGAGTGTAAAGGTATTTTGCTCAGCTGGGTTTTGATAAATCTGATCTACGATGCCAGCAAGCGTATCGGCTACCACCACTTTTTTGAATAAACCCCAAAGGATCAGTCTGCAACCCTCAAGTGCCTGTTGATAGCTGAAAATCCGGGCTTTTTGCACCTGCGGCAATAGGTGATTCGCCCTTTCAATAGGCCCTGCAACCAACAACGGAAAGAAACTCACAAAAACAGCGTAATCCACAAAATTGCGCACTGGTCTTTGCTGCCCGCGGTAGATGTCAAAAACATAAGACATACCGTGAAAGGTATAAAAAGAAATCCCGACCGGAAGCGCCACTTGAAGCAAGACAGGATTGGTGTGTAGGCCCAGCAACTCAAAACCCTCCTGAAACTGCAGCGCAAAGAAGTTGTAATACTTGAACACCCCCAGAATACCCAGGTTATTGACAATACTGAGCCACAAAAACAGTTTGGCTTTCTTTCTTTCTGTCGAGGCCACCCCAAAACCATAAAGGTAATCGAGGAGGGTACTGGCCATGAGCAAGGCCATAAATACCCAACTCCACCAACCATAGAAAACATAGCTCGCACCAAGTACCAACGCATTCTGCCACTTCAAAGACTTGTTCAAGACAAACCAGTAAAGTATAAAAACTACAGGCAAAAAGAGGAAGAATTCGAAGGAATTGAACAGCATTTAGTCCAAAATTAGGAATTATAAGCTCGGGTTGCGCAACTTGAGTTTTTCAATCGCCTTAAAAATGGGTTTATCCAAGATTTGCTCAATAATAAGCAGGTGCTCGATACGGTGGCAGTCGGTACCTAAAAAATCAACTAGGCCTTTTTCGATGAGTTCTTCTGCCATTTTTTTAACGCCTAGGCCGTAGCGTCCTGTGAGGGATAGTATATTGACTTGAATAAGTATGCCGCGCTCGCGCAATTGTTCCACCTTTTCAAAATTGCCATGGTAATAAGGATATCGCTCAAAATGTGCCACTACTGGCGTATAACCCGCTATCTGCAATTCAAAAAGCGCTTGCGCTTCATATTGGCTAGGACTGATCATACTGTATTCCATCAGCACAAGGTTTTCTCCAAAACTCAAGAGCTCCTTGGCCTTTATTTTGGGCAGCAGTGTTTCGTCGCAGTAATATTCTGCAGCGGCTTCAAGTTCTATCGGAATTTCCAATCTTTTGATTTCAGCCTGCACTTCGGCTAGCCCTTTTAAAATAACTTCTGGTGTATTTGGATGCACTTCACCAAGGATGTGTGGTGTAGTAATTACTTTTCGGTAGCCCAGTTGCGCAAATTTGTTAAGCATGGCAATGCTGTGGTCCATTGTAGGAGCGCCATCGTCAATACCTGGAATGAGGTGCGAGTGCATGTCTGTAACCAACGTACTGAGGTCGTAAAGTTGTTGGTGTTTTTTGTGTTTGAAGAGGGATGCGAGAAAAGACATTTAACGATTTTGATACATATTCAGATAATAATCTTGGTACGCCCCACTAGTCACTTTCTCTACCCATTCGTGATTGGCCAAATACCAATCTACAGTACGCTCCAATCCTTCTTCAAAGGTTAGGGAAGGTTTCCAGCCAAGTTCGGTTTCGAGTTTCGTGGCATCAATCGCGTAGCGCTTATCGTGGCCAGCGCGGTCGTTAACGTATGTGATTAGTTGTTCAGATCTGCCAATATTGCGTCCTAATTTTTGGTCCATTAGGCGACAGAGGTAGCGAACGAGCTCAAGGTTAGTCCATTCATTGAGGCCGCCCACGTTATAGGATTCGCCAATGCGCCCATTATGAAAAATAACATCAATGGCCCTTGCGTGGTCTTCTACCCAGAGCCAATCTCTGATGTTGTCGCCTTTACCGTAAATGGGTAGTGGTTTTTCTTGGATGATTTTATAGATCATCAATGGAATGAGTTTTTCCGGAAAATGATGACTTCCATAATTGTTCGAGCAATTGCTCATTTTAATAGGTAGGCCATAGGTATGGAAATACGCCATAATAAAATGATCCGACGCCGCTTTAGATGCCGAATAAGGGCTGCGTGGGTCATAAGCGGTTTGTTCTGTAAACAGACCTTCTGCACCCAAACTGCCATAAACTTCATCGGTAGATACATGATGAAACACATGATGAGCTTCGCTTTTCCACGTTGCACGAGCTGCTTCTAACAAATTAACGGTGCCAACCACATTGGTGAGCACAAAATCCATAGGCCCTTCAATAGAGCGGTCTACATGGCTTTCTGCTGCCAAATGGATAACGTCCGTAATGCTATAATTTTCAAAAACTTGCTGCACAGCTGTTTTATCTTGGATATCCACCTTTTCAAACCAATAATTTGGAGCATCGGTTACATCTTTGAGGTTTTCTAAGTTTCCCGCGTAGGTTAGCTTATCTAAATTAACGATTTGATAATGTGGGTAGTTGTTTACAAACAAGCGCACAACGTGCGAGCCTATAAAGCCTGCTCCGCCTGTAATTAGTATGGATTTTTGGAATGCCATCGCGCGTTTTGTTAGGTAACAAAGTTAAAGGTCTTTGTCGAGCAAATCAATATCATAAGCGCAAATGCCAAAATTTGTACCTTTGTCCTATGAATATAGCAGTTGTAGGAACAGGATACGTCGGTTTGGTAACCGGCACCTGCTTTGCCGAAATGGGCAATCACGTAGTGTGTATCGATATTGATATAGCTAAGGTAGAAAAAATGAAAAACGGCCAAATTCCTATTTATGAGCCCGAGCTCGATGTGCTCTTTGAGCGCAATATCAAAGCTGGGCGTCTGGAATTCACCACAGACCTTCAAGCAGGAATTGACGCCGCAGAGGTGGTTTTTTTGGCTTTACCAACCCCTCCGGGCGAAGATGGCTCCGCCGACCTATCTTATATTTTAGGCGTAGCCAAAGAATTAGGTAAAATCATGCGCTCTTATAAAGTGCTTGTCGACAAAAGCACAGTGCCTGTTGGTACCGCTGATTTAGTGAAGGCTGCCGTGGCTGAGCACGCAAAGGTTCCTTTTGCAGTGGTATCTAACCCGGAGTTTTTACGCGAAGGATTTGCGGTCTCAGACTTCATGAAGCCAGATCGCGTTGTTATTGGAAGTTCTGATGACCAAGCAGCTAAAATTATGGAGAGTCTTTATAAACCTTTTGTAAGACAGGGAAATCCGATTTATTTTATGGATGAAAAATCTGCGGAGCTTACGAAATATGCAGCTAACTCATTTTTGGCTACTAAAATTACCTTTATGAATGAAATTGCCAACTTTTGCGAGTTGGTGGGGGCCAATGTAGATAAAGTTCGTGTTGGCATCGGTTCTGATAGCCGTATTGGCAATCGTTTTTTGTTTCCAGGAATTGGCTACGGGGGTTCTTGCTTCCCAAAAGACGTACAAGCATTAGTAAAGTCTGGCCAAGATCAAAATTACGATTTTCAAATTTTAAAGGCCGTAATGGCTGTCAATGAAGATCAAAAAACAATTCTAATTCCTCGCATCAAAAATTATTTCAGAGGTTCCTTAAAAGGTAAAAAAATTGCGGTTTGGGGCTTGGCCTTTAAGCCTGATACTGACGATATTCGTGAGGCACCAGCCTTGTACATGATCCGTGCGTTATTGACAGAAGGTGCACAAATTAGCGCATTTGACCCGGAAGCCATGCCGAATGTAAAAATGCTTTTGGGCGATCTGATTACGTATGCATCAGACGAATATGCAGCACTATCAGGCGCAGATGCGCTATTGATCTGCACCGAGTGGGGTGTGTTCCGCAATCCAAATTTTATCACATTGAAAGACCTCATGAAGGATGCCGTTATTTTTGATGGCCGCAACCTTTTCGATTTAGAAGAAATGTCCAAACTTGGTATTTACTACAGTAGCATAGGTCGTCTAAACGTTATCCGTTCATGAAAAATGTCTTGATTACCGGTGCTGCTGGTTTTCTAGGTTCACACCTTTGTGACCGTTTTATTTCCGATGGCTACAAGGTTATTGGAATGGATAACTTGATCACCGGCCGTCTCAAGAATATAGAACATTTGTTTGCACACCCGCATTTTGAGTTTTATC
>JBIIZO010000146.1:0-4984 GCA_044346245.1 Crocinitomicaceae bacterium | reverse complement strand
AAACATGAATTGGCAACTGTTACCTGAGAATACCAGACTAAATTCCTTACAGCAAATATCCGAGGCAACAGGGATGTCAAGGTTTGCCGTTGAAAAAGATTGGTGGGTAAGCCGGACGCTGGATATCATCTTTCAACTTGACATCGCCAAACATATTGTGTTCAAAGGAGGTACATCCTTAAGTAAAGCTTGGGGGCTAATTGATCGATTTTCCGAAGATATCGATCTTGCAATTGACCAAGAATTTTTCATGAGCCCCACAAACAATTGGTCAAAAAAAGAGCGCACCCAACTTAGAAAAATAGCTGGCAAATACTCCACAGATCATTTCTTTTTAGACATTGAAAAGTCATTTATAGTCCAAGGATATGAAGGCCTTAAATTTCAAGTCATTGAAACAACCGAAAGCGATAAAGACCCTCGGATTCTAAAAATATTTTACCCTGCCCTCATTGCACAGAATGGCAACTACATGGAGCCATATGTACAAGTTGAGCTCAGTTGTCGTTCTTTAAGGGAACCTTTTAGCGATAGAAAAATCGAATCATTAGTCGATACACATTTCTCGGGTAAAGATTTCGCAATGAAAAGCTTTACGGTGCCTACCGTAAATCCCGAGCGCACTTTTCTCGAGAAACTTTTCTTACTTCATGAGGAGTTTCATAGACCTTTAGAAAAAAGAAGAGTGAATCGCTTGAGTCGCCATCTATACGATGTGTATCAATTAGCGCAAGTAGGGATAAATGAATTAGCTTTTCGAGATAAATCGTTGTATCAAACAATAGTTGCTCACCGCCATGTATTCTCAAAAATTGCGGATGTAGACTACAACATGCATCATCCAAACATACTGAACCCTATTCCACCAAGAGATATCATCGACTTTTGGGAGGCCGATTACAATACTATGGTTGAAAGCATGATTTATGAAAAAAATCCGCCAACCTTTGCGCAGTTGATTGAAACACTTGAACAACTGAGGGTTCAACTACAGCAGGTGTCATGGGATTTTGATCTAAAGATCTAGATTATTTAACACTATTAGAAAAACCTAAGATATAGCACACCGAAGCCCAGCACAACCCAAGCAAATTATACTTGACATCTTGCCAATCAAAACGCCCGCGAATGGCTTTTCCGATCAAGCGCACAGAAATCCGGTTCGAAAAAGATTGCAAAAGCTCAATGCCAATACCAGCAAACAACAGCAAGAAAAATACTTGAATCAGGCGCTTCGGGTACAAAGCACTCAAAAAGAGTAACGCAAAAAAGTAGAAAGCCATGTGCAACTCTTGTCGTAATGATGAAAAATGCGAGGCAGTCTCCACATAAAACCGATGAATGCAAAAATGGAGAAGAGGAGTATGAGGTTTCGTTTGGACATCCTTATTTCTTGTTTGGAACAAGCGTCAAAAGTAAAATAAAATTGGTGAAACGGATTTTTAGAACGAAAATTGAAATCTATCCCAGTTTTCTATTCCAAATACCCATTCAAAGTATTAATAAATAGGAGAATATGGGAGAACCTCTTTTTTTTATCAAAAGGAGGTCCGTACTTTTGTGTAAATAAAATTGAATACTATTGTTGTTTGTATTTTAACATTATTTATTCAAGATCATCTACTATTTACAAAATAGTTTCTGAGAATTCCTATAATGAGAAACTTAATAAAACCAGCTAACCTCAATGAAATAACCTGTTTTATTTAATCATAATTTTTACCAAAAATTCAAAAAGAAAACAAATGAGCTTTCAAATTGAATACATTTATAGCAATCTCGATTATAGTGTGTTATCCAAATAATAAATTTTAATGGCGAGTAAAATCACTCTTAAAGAAATTTCAATGCCCTTGGTGCAATTGCAAATTTTTGGTGCAAAAAACTCATTTTAGACTATAAAAAACATAATTATTCTAAGCAAAACATCGTTCAATTATGCTCAAAATCATAACAATACATAAACAAACTCATTCAAAAATCAATTCATTTAGCAATTTTGTAGTTTGCCTAACAACGCTTTGCGCATTTATTTTTCACTTTGGGTTTTCGTGCCTGAGAGCGCAAGTAACAGTGCAAGCCTCCTCGGGTGTTGGCGCTGCCAATTATTCCACTGTGAGCGCTGCCTTCGCAGCTATCAACAGTGGAACGCACCAAGGCTCGGTGACCATTTTGATTACCGGCAACACTACGGAGCCGGCAGCACCTGTGGCACTCTTAAAAAGTGCGAGCCCGTCCAATTACTCCAATGTCTATTTAAAACCAGAGGGTGGTAATTGGGCCATATGGGGTACTATAAACGCCAACCGAGGCATTATAGAATTATGCGGTGCTGATAACGTAACCATAGATGGTGACGACCCGAACACACCCGGAGACCGCAACCTTACTATTGGGTTCGCTTCCACATCCGCTACAGCAACGGCATGTGTTCGAATAAGCTCCAACTCCACAACGGGTACTGATGGTGCAAATAACAATTCCGTTAAAAACTGTATCATTACAGGTAGCAGATCAATCGCAAGCACCACAGCTACTTATGGTATCAATATGTCTAACTACTCTACTTCGTCTTTAGGTACGGGTGGTTTTGGTTCCTTAAATGCCACATTCGAAAACAACCTTATTACTAGGGTTTATCATGGCATTTGGGCAGTGGGCGCATCTTCTACATATCCAAATAAAAACCTTATTGTCCGCAATAACGTTTTAGGTGACAACACCCTTGCCGGAAACATTGGTACAAGAGGGATTTTCTTTTCAAACACCTCTACGGGTGCTGCACATGGCAACGCTTTAATTGTAGGTAATGAAATCATTGGTGGCGACCCAGGCACAATGGGTTATTCTGCAACAGTTGCAGGTATAGATGTTGGATTGGCAAACTTCGGTGCCATAATTGAAAGAAACTATATCCACGATATCAAGCAACCATCAACTTCAGGTTATGGAGCAATCGGCATTCTTGTATCGGGTTTGGCAAGCAACACCTTACTAATTATCCGCAATAACATCATTCGCGACATGGTTGCGAGTAGATATACCGCCTCATCAACTTCTTCTTTATCTCAACATGGTATTTATTTTTCTACTGGTGCAACCGGTGTAAGACTTGACAACAATACAATCGTACTCTCTGTAGCCCCAACTACCGGAACAGTTACAGCTTATTCGGCCAACTGTGTATATGCTGTCTCGTCAATGGTATTTGCTTCATTTCGCAATAATATCTTAGTAAACAGCTTAAATAGTGCTGGAGCATTTGGTCTGTATTGTAGTGCTCCTGGCAATGTTTCTGCGGCCAATATGAACCGTAATAATTATTATGTTCCCGATGGCCATGTAGGATACTATAACGCAATTAAGCGCACTACACTTGACGCATGGCAAACAGCTACGGCAAAGGATATGAACAGTTTGAATGCAAACCCTGTATTTGCATCGGCGACAGACTTACACCTAAACTACGGTACTTCAGGAACACAATTCGAGTCCGGTGGTGAAATCATTTCGGACTACAACGTGGACTACGACTACCAAGCGCGCCCAGGCCCAGTTGGATCTGTAAACGGTGGCGGAACTTCTTATGACATAGGCGCTGATGAGTTTGATGGCGTACCATTAGTAGCGGTTAATATATCTGCTGTAACAAACGTTACCGGCCCTGCTTGTGCTCCTTCGTCGAACATCATCAACGCAACGGTAATCCCAGGGTCATTTGCCGTTACATCCGTTACATTAAATTACAGCTTCAATGGTGCAGCTCAACCAAGTATAGCCATGGCGAGTGCTGGGGGTAACACTTGGGCGGCAACGATTCCAGATCCAAGTACAGTAATAAACGCAACAAATGATTTAGCTTACCCAGGCAACGCAACGATTACCTGGTCGGTGACCGCCGTTGATACACTTGCAACAATCACCTTTGCTGGGACCTCATATCAAAACCACATCACACTTGGCAAAACAGCTTTTGCAAATGCATCAGCTGCTTCTGTGTGTTCGGGCCAGCCCGCCACATTGATAGCAACAGTTTCTAACATAGCAGCAACCGTTGCTCCTGCATACAACACAACGACGAGTGTTGGAAGTCCAACTTCAGATGAAGACCTTGGCTCAGTTATAATTTCTCAAGGTTCAACAACAATTTTAAGCAACAGTACGCTGATCAACAGCTTGTCTGGTGATATCGGAACAGCTACAGGTACAGCAGGGGGTTATTCGAACTTCTCTGCTTTTGGTCCTTATAACCTCACTGCAGGCCAAACTTATAGTTTCAGTTTGTCTTCTTTGACTACTGGCACGTCATATAACAACGCATTGGCGATTTTTATTGATTACAATAGAAATGGTGTGTTCAGTGACGCTGGTGAAATGGTTTATACCTCTGCAGCACTAACAAATGGTCCGCATACAGAAACAGGTTCTTTTACTATACCTTTTACAGCATTTAATGGACTCACGCGCATGCGAGTAGTAAGTAATGAAGGATTAATCACTGCTGCTTCAACAATAACATATGGTGAGTACGAAGACTATGCAATTAATTTGTCTAGCACTTCCAATGGTGGAGGTAGAGCACTACCGACAATATCAGCTGTAACCTGGACCAACCTTAATGGTGATGTGGTGGCTAGCACAAACAACGCGGTAATAAACCCATTGTCAACAGATACATATACGCCAATAGTATTTATTCAAGGCTGTCCGATCAGCGTTAGTAATACAGTAACCGTAACTACAGACCCATTACCTGCTACGCCAACTGGTTTGTCTAGCACGCAATGTGGCCATCGAGTGCCAACTGCAAGTTTGGTTTCGAATAGTGGCTCAACTAGCCCATTGTTTACATGGCAACAAAATACATATATAAGCAATTACAACACTGGTGCAGCTGGTGTTGTATCAGAAACACTCTATGGCAATGCTTCATATTTGAATGGCGCAGTTCAACTCACACCAAACACAACGAGTAACATTGGCG
>JBIIZO010000145.1:0-5073 GCA_044346245.1 Crocinitomicaceae bacterium | reverse complement strand
TGAGTCTAGGGGAATTCGCGAGGTGGTTTTGGCCATGAAAGACCTCGATGCGGTCTTACATTTAGCGGGCACTTTCGATGACCCCCTCTTACAAGCCGAATTAGAAAGCACAAAAGCATGGCAAAAAGTGCGTTTTTATGGGCAAGTGGGGCGTGAAAAAATCCAAGAAATTTTGCAACAGTGCTCCGTTGGCATCGTGACACTCCATCCGACGCCAAGCTACAAAGAAGCGTATCCGATCAAGATGTTTGAATACTTGGCGGCGGGCTGTGCAGTCTTGGCTAGCGACTTTCAGCTGTATCGCACCCTGCTTGAAGCTGCCCCGTGCGGTGTTTTTGTAGATCCGCAAAACAAAGCCGAAATTGCGCATGCACTGCAGAACTTTGCTGCCCAAAGTGATGCAACTTTAAAAATGGGGCAGTTGGCCCGCAAGCTTTTTGAAGCCAAATACAATTGGGAAATGGAAGCCCAAAAACTACGAGAATTTTACATTTCTTTATAAATGGCAAATACCCAACGCTTGTTCAACTTCGTCCTGATTGCATTTTGCGGCACATGGTTGTTATCAAAAGGTTTATCGGGTCCCTTATTGATTTTACTGTTGGGAATTGCATTTGTAGGCCATCTGAAAAAAGAGAATCAATTCCAAGTACAATTTATTCATGTCACTTGGCTGCTGCTTTTTGTCTTATACAGCAGCTCCTTATTCTGGTCGGGTACACCTGACTTGAGTGCGCTCGAAAGGAAATTAGCGCTGCTGGCCTTACCCCTGCTCTTTTGCTTCAAATGGAAAGATCCACTGCCAATTGCCCAAATGTGGTTGGCACATACAATAGCCTGCATGGTTTTGATTCTTGTTGCCTATTACGATGCCATCATGTGTCAGCTCACGCTTGGTAACAGCGTACGCTGCTTCAGTACCACGTATTTTTCGCAGCTGCATCATCCATCGTATTTTTCAGCTTTTTTGATTTTTGCAATCATTGGTCTGCTACTCGGAAAAGTGGCGTGGTTTCGGGTCAAAGCCCGCTGGATTTCTTGGCTGCTGATTTTGATTTTTGCAAGTATGCACTTGCATCTTGGCACCTTAGCCGGTATCATTGCGCTCGGTATGGTATTGATGATTTTTACAATTTACCGTTTGCTTCAATACCTTGGCAGCACCAAAAGCATCGTCGTAGGCGCGCTCTTTTTAATGACTTGTATCGTGCTCGCGCTTTTGAGCAAGGACATACGCGCAGATGCACAAAATGCTGGTGGCTTCACGCGCAGTTATCTTGAAAATAAGGAAGCTTTTGTCAAAGGAAGAAAAGAACCGCTGCAAGGCAATGAGGTGCGTTTGATCCTTTGGACAGCAAGCGTTGAAATTGGCTCGGCACATCCGTTCGGGCTTGGTTTAGGCGGTTTGGAGCCCGCACTTTCCAAAAAACTGATTGCTTGGGGCTACCCTCAACAAGCGAAAAAAGAATTCAATCCGCATAATCAATTTTTACAAATCTGGAATGAAATAGGCTATATTGGCGTGCTGCTATTCTTAGGACTTTTGGCCTTCATCAATAAAGCCTTTTACAACAAAAGACAACTCAGCGGACTACTACTTTCGATCGTTTTTATTGTTTTTTGCTTATTTGAAAGCATCTTACAACGCGAGTCTGGCATCGTATTTTTCTTGTGCTGGTTCACCGCACTTAGTTATTGGCCTAAAAACGCTACAACATGAGGTTGCTCATCCTGACACAATACTATCCTCCAGAAATTGGCGCACCACAAAACCGACTACACGAACTTGCTATACGGCTCAAGGCTTATGGTGCGGAAGTAGAAGTGCTCACGGCGCTACCCAATTATCCCAAAATGAAAATTCAGGAGGGCTATGAAAAGGGCAAAAAACGCGAAGAACAAATCGACGGTATCGCTGTGCACCGCGCAGGTATTTACGTCTCGGCATCCAAAAGTATCGTGGCGCGCTTGCTCAACTATTTCAGCTTTGTCTGGACCTCTTATTGGCGCGGCAGAAAACTCGACAAATTTGATTTTTTACTCGTCGAAAGTCCGCCGCTTTTCTTGGGTTATAGTGCCATGGCTTTGTCTAGGAAGTTACGCGCCAAGCTCATTTTTAACGTCAGCGACCTCTGGCCAGAAAGCGCTGAAAAATTAGGTATTGTTAATAACCCCTACCTACTCAAAATGGCTTATCGACTCGAGGCCAAGTGCTATCAACGTGCGGCGCTCGTTACGGGCCAAACCGAGGGCATTGTGGCAGATATCGCACAGCGCTTCCCCTCCACACAAGTCTATTGGCTGCCGAATGGGGTGAATATCGATTATTATAATCCCGCTAACTTAAATGAAAGCAACTTTAGAACACGAAATGGATTTAAAGCAAGTGACCTTTTGTTTTTCTATGGCGGTATCATTGGCCATGCACAAGGGCTTGAAGTGATCTTGCACGCAGCCCAACAACTGCTTGATTACGAGCACATTCATTTTATTTTACAAGGCTCTGGGCCCGAAAAAGCTAAGTTACAAGACCTTAAAGCCGAACTTCAGCTCACAAATATTCATTTTCGAGAGCCCGTAGCTAAAGCAGAAATGCCCGCTATTTTACAAGCCGTTGACGTGGCATTGGTCCCATTGAAAAACCTTCAGCTCTTTCAAGGTGCGATTCCATCCAAAATTTTTGAAGCGCTGGCCATGGAAGTTCCCTTACTTTTAGGCGTGGATGGCGAGGCCAGACGTCATTTCATCGAAAAAGCCGAAGCAGGTTGGTATTTTGAACCCGAAAATGCACAGGCCTTAAGTGCCTGCATATTAGAAATTGCCCAAGAACCAAAAATGATTCAACATGCAGGTAAAAATGGCCGCGCCTATGTCAGTCAACACTTCAATAGAGATCAAATTGCCGCATCTTTGTATAAACGCTTAACTTCGCTTTCATGATTCCTTTTTCTCCTCCGCGCATAGACCAAGCCGTAATAGACGAAGTCACGGCCGCACTGCAAAGTGGCTGGATCACCACCGGACCACGCACCAAGCAATTTGAAAAAGAAATTACGGCGTATTGCGGCTCCAAAAGCACGATTGCCGTCAGTGCCTGGACCACTGGAATGGAAGTATTGTTGCGCTGGTGGGGCGTTGGGCCTGGCGATGAAGTTATTATTCCGGCCTACACGTATTGCGCAAGCGCCAACGTTGTTTTGCATACAGGCGCAACGCCCGTTTTTGTCGATTCCGACCCTACAGACTTCAATTTGTCGCTTGCTGCAGTAGCTGAGGCAATCACAGCGCGCACGAAAGTCATCATGCCTGTAGATATCGGTGGTTTACCATGTGACTACGCCGCACTTTATCAAATTATTGCCGACAAAAAACACCTTTTTGAAGCGGGCTCTCCCGAGCAAGAAAAACTTGGTCGGATATTATTAGCAGCAGATGCTGCGCATAGTTTTGGTGCTTTATACAATAACCACCGCGTAGGCAGTATTGCCGACATCACGGTATTTTCTTTTCACGCCGTTAAAAACCTCACCACTGCTGAAGGCGGCGCCATTACTTTCAATTTACCCGAACAATTTGACCACGAGGAAATCTACAAGACTTTCAATATGAAAATTTTGCATGGTCAATCCAAAGATGCATTGGCTAAAACCCAAAAAGGAGCTTGGCGCTACGACGTCTTGGAACCTGGCTACAAATGCAACATGACAGATATCCAAGCGGCCATCGGACTTGTTGAGCTCCGTCGATATCAAGAAAATTTAGAGCGTCGCAAACTGATCTTTACCCAATACGACCAAGCCTTCTCAACACATAAGTGGGCACAAACACCAACATACCAAAACAAGCAAAAAACAAGTTCGTATCACCTCTATCAGCTCCGTATTCACAACTGTACAGAGGCCCAACGAGATGCTATTATTCAAGCGATTTTTGACCACGATGTAGCGGTCAATGTGCATTTTCAACCCCTTCCATTGCTCACTGCATACAAAAACTTAGGATATCAAATTGCCGATTATCCTAATGCTTATGACAACTTCTCTAGAGAAATTTCGTTACCTGTCTATTACGACCTTACAGATACACAAGTTCAGACCGTGATTGCTGCGGTTTGCGCTTCAGCAGAAAAGATTTTAGGTTCATCATATTGAACTGATTTACAAATCAAAAAATAAAATAGCCATACATGAAAGTGTTACTTTGTTTTCTTCTCCTACCCCTATTTTCCCAAGCGCAGGATTGGCCTATCTACGGCACTGCCGACTGGCCTGCTTATCAAAAAGATTTGAATGATACCTGCGATGTGATCCCATTAGGTGTTGATTTTGGCCTGTGCGACATGGCACTAGGCTGGGCCTTGACAGACTCAGGGTGTGTAGTACTCTCGGGTTGTGGTTGGATTGGCAGCAATGGCATTGATTACACGAGCTCTTTTTTTAGTTCGTCGTATGAATGTAACAGCGCCTGTTTGCAAGATACAGTGGTCATGCTGATTTGCATCGACTCCAATTTGATCGACCCTCAAGTATTTTGCCCTAGTGTAATTGACCCCGTATGTGGCTGCGATTCTGTAACGTATCAAAATTCGTGTCAGGCGCTTTATTACCATGGCGTGAGTTCATTTTATCCAGGTGCCTGCGTCACAAATAGCAACCAAAAGCTAAATGGGTCTGCAATATACGTTTATCCCAATCCAAGTAAAGGTCTATTTCACATCGATGATTTACCAGTAAATGCGCATGTAACTTGCACAGATCTACTTGGGAAAGTTGTTTATCAAACGGACTTTAGCCAGAAGGCTTTGGACTTAGATCTGAGCTATTTGCCAAAAGGGTGCTATTTATTGACAGTGAATGGCATTTCAGTTGAAAAATTACTGATAGAGTAAGTAAGTTTTGACTTTTGAGCGATGGGTTCGGTATTTTTACTGAAACCTTTTCGCAATTGGATCATGAACTTTGGATCAAATCCTGATTCAATATGTTCATCAAAACCTACTCCAGCGCAGTTTTTGGCATCAGCGCCACCACCATTCAAGTCGAGGTCAATATCGATATCGGCATCAATTTTCAT
>JBIIZO010000046.1:0-13473 GCA_044346245.1 Crocinitomicaceae bacterium | reverse complement strand
GGCCATGCCGACCAATTTCGATGTAGAAGTCTTCGGCAAATTCGGCTTTCCACCAGAGCAGCGCTTCTTCGGCTTGACGCTCCCCCACATTTAACAACAAATTTGGAATTTCTCCGTATAAGTTGCCGCTCAAAACGATGAGGTCTTCTTTGTATTGCAGTAAAACTTCTTTGTCAATGCGGGGCACGTAATACATCCCTTGGGTATAGGCAATCGAAGCCAATTTGATGAGGTTTTGGTAGCCATTTTTGTTCTTGGCTAAGCAAACAATTTGGTAGCCATTGTCTTTGACTGATTTGTCTTGCAAATTGCGACAAACATTGAATTCACAGCCTATGATGGGCAAGATTTCTTGACCGTCAAATGGCTCGCCCTTTTCTTGCGCTTCTGCACGGGCAGCTGCTACTTTTGCGTTGTGAGCAGCCGCTACTTTTTCAAATTGAAAGGCAGCCATCATGTTGCCGGTATCGGTGAGGGCAACAGCTGGCTGCTTGAGCGCAACTGCCTTATTGATGAGTGCACTTACTTCAGCCGTAGATTGCAAAATGGAATATTGTGTATGGTTGTGCAAGTGCGCAAAAACGACATCATTTTGTTCGAGTTGCACGTTGGACGTTGGTGCGATGGGCGCCTGAGTGGGGCGCTTGGCCAAACGTAGTTTTTCGCTTTCGGCTTTGAGGTTGACGTGCTGCAGACCGATTTTTTGAATAGGCCCTGGATTGAGTATGCGAAAAGATTCGAAATAGCCCGGCTCTTGCAAGATTTCAGCTAAACTGTAGTGCTCTTTGCGCAAGAGCTCCAAAAAACAGCGTGTAGTAGACTCTACGTCGGCGGTGGCATTGTGAGCCTCATTGAAGGCCTCGCCAAAAAGGTGCTGATGCAATTCGGTAAGTGTAGGCAACTTGAATTTGCCTCCCCGGCCACCGGGAATTTGACACAATTGGGCGCTGTTTTCGGTACAGGTGTCGAGTACAGGTAAGGTAAGTGGGGTTTCTTGGCCCAAGCGCAGGTATTCTGCCCCCATGACATTGAGGTCAAAACGCAGGTTGTGGCCAACCATGAATTTGGCGCGGGCGAGGTCTTTGTTGAAAAGCGCTAAAACAGCTGAGAGCCTCTCCCCTACGGCTTGTGCCAATTCAGTGGAAATACCATGCACGCGCTCAGACTCAAAGGGAATATTGAATCCTTCCGGACGGATGATAAAGTCTTGCTGAGAAACGAGTTCACCGGATTCGTCGTGGAGCTGCCAAGCAAGTTGCACAACTCGTGGCCAGTTGTCTAGGTCAGAAATTGGGGCGTTGAAATTGCGGGGTAGGCCGGTGGTTTCGGTGTCAAAAATAAGGTACATGGCAGCAGTAAAATGGGAACTTTAAATTTAGGGATTTCTGCTGCGACCCTTGGCAATTGTTGAAAACTATTGTGTGGCTTTTTCCCAATAGGCATTGAGCAAAACCACCAATTTACGAGAAATATTGTTTTGGAATCGCTTGGTACGGTAGCCTCCTACCCAATTGATACCTCGGATGGCATTGGTGAGAAAGATTTCGTCGGCGGCAAGCAAATGCTGGGGTAAAATTGCGCTTTCGTAGACTTTGATGCCGTTGGCCAAGGCCAAATTAATCACTTGCATGCGCATGGTGCCCGCCAAGCATCCTTCGTCCAAACTTGGGGTGTAGAGTACGCCGTTGCTAATGATGAAAAAATTACACGAGGAACTCTCGAGAATTTGGCCGCGGTAGTCAGTTAAGAAGACATCGTCTAGACCTTTTGATTTGGCATATAACGCAGCCATGACATAAGGCAAGCCCATTTTGGTCTTGAAATTTGACAGCAGGTTTTTCTGTAGCTTGATTTCTTGATAGATATCGAGCTCTAAACCGCGGGCATTGAGTTCAAAATGATTGACTTCATAAGGTGAAACTTCGATGTAATAAGTAGCTTCGTTGGCATCTGGCAAGTAGGCTCCACCACTAATTCGATCTAAAGACAAACGGCAGCGCCCTCCTTCTTTGATGCCCGACTGCGCGCACAACTCAAGGATTTTTGACTCGAAGAAAGCAGTTGTATAACTCGCCGACGGACGCATGTGAATGGCGCGCGCTCCAGCTAATAATCGCAAAATATGATTTTCAAGATTGAGCGGACGGCCATTGATGATCCGGATGCTCTCAAAAACGCCGTCGCCGTATAAGTGAGCGCGGTTGCCCGGCAAGATTGTCGGTGCATCTGCTGGCAATATGATACCGTTGTTGTTAACGTAGCGCATGAACTGCAAAACTTCTAGTGAAACAAAGATGCAAATAATTGTGCATAGCCCGGTAAAAAAATGAAAACGAATAAGATACCAGCAAGTGCACCTGAAATGTGCGCGTCGTGGGCAATGCCCGTGTTGCCCTTTCTGAAGGCATAAAATTCAATGAGCAAATAAATGGGTCCGAAGAGATAAGCGGGTATTGGAATCGGAATAAACATCAGCATGAGCCCTTGCGTTGGATGCGCTGCAATAAATGCAAAAAGCACAGCGGTAACGGCTCCCGAAGCACCCAAGCTGCGGTAATAGGATTGGTCTTGGTGTTTATAAAAGGAGTATAGCGTTGCAAACAAGCCGCCCATCAGATAGAGCATTGCAAAATAATAAGTGCCTTTGACGATTCCAAAAATGAGCTGGTACTCTTCAGCTAAAAACCCTCCGATGAACCACAGGGTGAGCATATTGAACAACAAATGCGACCAATCTAAATGCACAAACATGTGGGTAAAAAAGCGATACCATTCGGCGTTGTGTTTGCTGCGGTAAGGAATGAATAACATGCGCTCTAAAAACGCATGATTTTGAAATCCTTGCCAAGATAGGAATGCTGTAAGTAATATGAGTCCGAGTACCATTGCGAATACAAAGTTATAACTACTTTCAATGAAAATATGCATATTAATGAAGTTCCCCTTACAAATCACTTCAACCTTAATCGTAGCGTACTGCGCAATCTATGCTTGTCAGGACGCACCAAAAGAAATACCCCAAAAAGATTTTCTTTTTGACACTGCTGTGCCCAATCCAGAAAAAATCAAGCGGCTCCTGCGCGAAGGACACACAGCGCTGCCGCTCAACCAAAAAGAACGCGAGCAGCTCTACGCTTACTACCAACAAATCGGGTTCAGGTCGGTCTATTCGAGCAATGCTATTGGCCAAACCATTCAAAAGCGCTGGCTTCGGACACTTGCAAAACATGCTCATTTTGGCTTGCCTGAAGCGAGAATGCGCAACCTTGAACAAGGCCCAACATTGGTCAAAGAATTGCTGCTTATCTTCCAAATCGGGACCCTCGTTCACGACTTAGACAGCGGCTTGATCAATTTTGCCCAACAAAAGTTCAAACCCGTCCGCTGGCAAGAGTTTCCGCTGACTTGGCTCACCACACCTCAAAACACCGATTCACTTTTGCTGGGCCGTGGCCCTGCAGATACCAATTACCGCTATTTTGCCCAACACCTGTATCACTTTGCCGATTCTACCAATCTAGATACCATTTGCTTCAAACTCACCACAGAAAAAGAAAATAAAACTTTAGCTTGGCAACAACTCCAAATGGATCAACTCTACCACGCGCAAATTTCACTAGACCGACTCAGACAGGCTGTAAAAAAACCAACGACATTCGTCCAAATCAGTTTGCCTTCTTTTGAACTGAAATTTATCGCAGACGATACGCTCCGATCGGTGCACCGTATTATCGTTGGCAAAATAGAGCACCCCACCCCTGAGTTGGTTTCAAAAATTTATCAAATTGTGAGTTTGCCATATTGGCGCGTGCCGAGTTCTATCGCTAAAAAAGAAATATTACCAGCCCTCAAACGCAATGCGGCCTATCTTCAAAAGGAACACATGCGGATCTACGGCGCTGGAAGAAAAGAAATTGACCCACGCACAGTCAAATGGAAGAAAATCAAAAACAATACATTTCCTTATCAAATAGAACAAGATCCCGGGCCCTGGAATAGTTTAGGCCTGATCAAATTTGAATTTGCGAATCAATTCTCCGTCTATGTACACGACACCCCCAATAAAAGTCTGTTTGGGCAAAAGATCAGAAGCTTTTCGCACGGGTGCATGCGCGCGCAAAACCCCATTAAACTCGGTAAACTTATCCTGACCTACGACAAAAAAGGAGACAAAACAAATAAAGTGAATGCAGACTCACTGCAGACTTTGATCGACCAAAAGATTCATCGGCGCATCCCTTTGCGACAACCTATCCCAATTTTTATTGTGTATCATACAGTGACAGCCGACCAAAAGGGTTTGTATTTTCACCTTGACCTCTATCAAAAAGAAACGGCCCTACTCGCTTTATTTCGTTCGGGAAATAATGGCTAATTTTACCAAAATTTTAGATCATGCTCGTTTCTCCATCTGTACTTTCCTGTGATTTTGGCAATATCCAACGCGATACCCTCATGCTGCACCATTCCGTTGCAGATTGGTTGCACATCGATGTCATGGATGGCGTATTCGTACCGAACATTTCTTTTGGGTTTCCGGTGTTGCAAGCCATCCGCAAACACACCGACAAAACACTAGACGTGCACCTCATGATTGCCAACCCCGATGCCTACCTAGAAGATTTCCAGAAGGCCGGAGCCGACATCCTAACTGTGCATTACGAAGCTTGCACACACCTCCACCGCACGCTCAGCCGCATTCAAGAACTCGGCATGAAAGCAGGCGTGGCACTCAATCCACATACGCCAATAGAAGTATTGAGTGAAGTAGCCCACATGCTAGACCTCGTTCTGATCATGAGCGTTAATCCTGGATTTGGAGGTCAAAAATTCATTGCTGCAGCTACCGACAAAGTAGCGCGCCTCAAAGCCATGCGCAGCGCCCACAACGCCCACTTTTTGATCGAGGTAGACGGCGGTGTCAATTTAGAAACAGGCGCGCAATTAGCAACTGCCGGAGCTGATGCGTTGGTTGCGGGCAGCTTTGTTTTTGGTGCTGCCGATCCAGTTGCGACTATCGCCGCGCTAAAAAGCTTGTAAATACGTAACCAAACAGCACATCCGACGTTAAACGCCACATGAAGCACCTTATTGCTTTACTCCTTTTGTCGTTGTTGCTTTTGCCGTTTCTCAGCCAAGCACAGGGGCTTGCCCAAAAAGAGCAAATAGCTATCAAACTCTTAACAGAGCTCCGCTCGAGCAAAGACGACTTCCAAACCCAAAAACTACACGCCGAATTCAAAAAAGCAATGGCCGAACTCGTGCGTAGCAAAGATTTCTTTGACTTCCCGCTGCAGGGCCTCAAGATTGCCGACCTCAAAAGCAATGACCAAACAGTGCGCCTGCTCACTTGGAACGTCGAGTTGTCGGACCTCTCCAATACTTATGGCGGCTTTGTTTTGCGCAGAGAAGAAGGAAAGGAACGCGTTTTGGTACTCGAATTAATGGACATTTTAGACCCCTATAGCAGCAAACCTGAAAATGTGGTCGACACCAAAAACTGGTATGGCGCCGTATATTATAAAATCATCGATTTTTCTTTTCAAGGCAAGACCCAATATTTGCTTTTTGGCTACGACGGCGGCACCACCATGAGCAACTACAAACTCCTAGACGTGCTGAGCTTTACTGGGCAGAGTGCTAAATTTGGCAGCCCCGTCTTCAAAGATCCGAAATCACTCAAAAAACGCGTCGTATTTGAATATGCCAACATGGCGAGTATGTCGCTAGAATTTGAACCCAAACGCGCGCGCATTGTTTTTGATCACCTCTCGCCAGAAGCACCCGCTTTGGAAGGCGTAGCCGCTTATTATTTTCCGGATATGTCTTACGACGCTTACGTATACGACTACGACCGCGAAATCTGGAACCTCGAGTCAGATGTCATTGCCACCAATCCAGAAGATGTAGGCGAACGCTATTATTACGCACTCAACAAAAAAACAGGAATCGTCGAAAAGAACCGCATGCGCGGCGACTGGATGAACCCCTCTGACCAACAAAATCCGGACAACGGCACGCATCGAGCCGCACTCCCTTCAAGCGACGACCCCAAAGAAAGTTTGACTACCAACAAGAAACGACGTCGTTTTCGACTTTTTAGAAAACCAATTAACCCAGAATCATACCAAGAATAAGCCCTATGCAACTCGGAAAAATCAATACCCTTACCATCAAACGCTTTGCACCTCCAGGAGCTTATCTAATTGATCTACAAGAAAACGAAATCTTGCTACCTAACAAATACCTCACGCCAGAAATGGAAGAAGGTACCGAAGTGGAAGTTTTTGTCATGAAAGACTCTTCGGAGCGCATGGTGGCAGTTACAGAAAGACCACATATTTTACTCGGTGATTTTGCCTTTTTAAATGTAGTTGAGGTCAATCCTTACGGCGCTTTTGTAGATTGGGGCCTCGACAAAGATTTGTTTGTGCCTTTTGCCGAACAGCGCCAGCGTCTAGAAATTGGCGACCGCTATTTATTTACGCTGCTCTACGACTTTGAAACTGACCGCTTGTTTGGCAGCATGAAAGTCAAAAAAATACTGACCCCTTGCCAAGATATGAGCTTGGAAGGCCAAGAGGTGGATTTACTGATCTGCGACGAAGGAAAATTGGGCCGAAACGTCATCGTGAACAACCGCTATGAGGGGCTCATTTTCAGGGACCACCAAAACCAACTGCTCGAGAGCGAACAAGTTTGCAAAGGCTATGTGGCCAAGGTACGCGAAGACGGCAAATTAGATATTCGTTTAGAAGTACCTAACGATAGCCGCTATGACGCCGCCGAGCAAAAAATTCTCGATATGCTGGCCGCGAACGACGGCTTTTTAGCCCTCACCGACAAGAGCGACCCCGAAGAAGTACGGGCCGTACTCGGTTTGAGTAAAAAGACTTTCAAGCAGGCCATCGGGAAATTATACAAGCACCGCCGCATTGCGCTAGAAGCCGACGGCCTGCGCTCCCTCAACAACCCGAGAACGATCTAACGTCCGTCACCATCTAGGATATTTCCTAAGCCACCCAAAATACCACCTTCTTCTTTACGGGTAGTGGTGCTATAGGCCAAAATTCTAGAAGCCAAGCGGGAAATTGGCAAGCTTTGCAACCAAACTTTACCTGGTCCTTTCAGTGTGGCAAAAAACAAGCCCTCGCCGCCAAATATGGTATTTTTGATGCCGCCAACAAATTGGATGTCGTAGTCGATCTCTTGGGTATAAGCTACAATGCAACCGGTGTCTACGCGCAGCACCTCACCTGGCTGCAGCGTTCTTTCCGTGATGTAACCACCTGCGTGGCAAAATGCCATGCCATCACCCTCGAGCTTCTGCATGATGAAACCCTCGCCACCAAACAAGCCGGTCCCAAGTTTGCGCTGAAACTCAATGCCTACACTCACGCCTTTTGCCGCGCATAAAAAGGCGTCTTTTTGACAAACAATTTTACCGTTATACTGTAAAAGGTCAAAAGCAACGATTTTACCCGGATACGGAGAAGCAAAAGCCACACGTGCTTTGCCAAAACCTTGGTTGGTAAAAGCCGTCATGAATAAACTCTCACCTGTAAGCAAGCGTTTACCAGCACTAAATAATTTACCCATGAAGCCCGTTTGGGCTGAGCCATCGCCAAAGATGGTTTGCATTTCGATGGCTTGATCCATGTACATAAACGCCCCTGCTTCTGCGATGGCAGTTTCTTGTGGGTCGAGCTCAATTTCGATGAGCTGCATTTCTTCACCTTTGATGAAGTAGTCGATTTCGTGATTGCTGCGCATGTTTTTTCTTGTAAAATTAGCAACAAAGTAGTTGCCGAGGATTGTTTAACTTTGCCAAATGGAAACACCACAAAAAATTGCGGTCATTGGCGGAGGCAGCTGGGCCACCGCACTGGTCAAAATTCTTTGCAACAATTGCAAGCAAGTCCATTGGTGGATGCGCAGCGAAGAAGCCATTGCACACATCCAACAATTCGGACACAACCCCAAATACCTCCAATCTGTCGCTTTTGACACCCAACAATTGGTCTTGAGCTCAGATCTAAAAAGCACCTTAAACGCCGTAGACTGGGTCATAATAGCTACCCCTGCCGCATTTTTAGAAGAAACTTTTGCAGGAATCGGCGCGAGCGAATTTGCTAACAAAGTCGTTTTTTCAGCAGTCAAAGGTATTGTTCCAGCCTACAACGCCATTCCAGCGCGCTTTATTCACAAAAGTTTTGGTGTTCCCTACGATCACATCGGCATCATTTCAGGGCCCTGCCATGCCGAAGAAGTAGCCATGGAGCGCCTATCCTATCTCACTTTGGCTTGCTCCAATGCACAGTATGCGCAGCAAATGGCTACCGCCTTAAGTTGCCGCTACATCAAAACCACCACCAGCGACGACTTATTCGGCACCGAATTCTCGGCTGTACTCAAAAATGTGTACGCTTTAGCAGCCGGTATTTGCCATGGTTTGGGCTACGGCGATAACTTTCAGGCAGTTTTGGTTTCCAATGCCATTCAAGAAATTGAGCGCTTCATCGATGTGCTGCACCCCGTGCACCGCGACACCAAAACAAGTGCCTACCTTGGCGACTTACTCGTCACCGCATATTCAAACTTTTCGCGCAACCGCACCTTTGGCTTCATGATCGGCAAAGGATATTCTGTCAAAACGGCGCAACTCGAAATGAACATGATTGCAGAGGGCTATTTTGCCACCAAAAGCTTGTTCGAAATCAATCAAAAATTTGAGGTGGAAATGCCCATCCTGACGGCGGTCTACAACATCATTTACGACAAAATGGACCCCGCCATAGAAATGAAAATTTTAGCTGAAAAACTTGCCTAAGATGAAGGTTTTTAAATTCGGAGGAGCTTCGGTAAAAGACGCCGCTGCTGTCAAAAATGTGAGTGCGATTTTAGCGCGCTATCCCAATCAAAAATTGCTCGTTGTGGTATCTGCAATGGGCAAAACTACCAACAAACTAGAAGAGCTTGTCAATGCGCTTTATGACCAAGATCACCGCATTTACGCAGGCTTACTCGACGACATCAAGACGTATCACCACGAAATTTTAGCAGGTCTTTTCGCCGAAAAGCATTTTCATATTTACAAAGAACTCGAAGAACTCTTTGAGCAACTCGATCTATTGTTTTTCAAACCGTTGGCAGAGAATCGCTCTTTTCAATACGACCAATTGGTTTCTTGTGGCGAGCTGATATCGAGCAAAATTTTAGCGGCCTACCTCACGGACCAAAGCTACAGCAGTACTTGGCTAGATGCCAAAACGCTCATTCGTACAGACAACCATTACCAAGAAGCACAAGTAGACTGGGACAAAACCAAAGCGCTCTGCGACAAGCACGTACTTCCGCTATTTGAGCGCATTGATATCGCGATAACTCAAGGTTTTATTGGCCATACAGCCGAAGGATTTACCACTACCTTGGGCCGAGAAGGCTCGGATTACAGCGCTGGCATTTTGGCTTATTGCTGCGAGGCCGAAAGCGTGACCATCTGGAAAGATGTACCTGGAATGCTCAACGCAGATCCTAAATACTTTGAACACACCCAACTGCTGTCGCAAATCTCGTTTAAAGAGGCCATTGAGTTGTCTTACTACGGCGCGAGTGTCATTCATCCGAAAACAGTTCAGCCCCTGCAGCAAAAGAACATTCCGCTCTATGTGCGTTCTTTTATTGACCCCGAAGCACCCGGCACCACCATTTCTGCCAATGCCGAACGCGATGCCCAAATTCCGTCCTACATTGTGAAGTTCAACCAAGTTTTGGTCACATTTAGCTCCAAAGACTTCTCGTTTATTGCCGAAAAGCAACTCGCCGATCTTTTTGCAGCTCTCGCTACCATGAAGGCGCATATCAACCTGATGCAAAATTCAGCACTCAATTTCTCTGTACTCATCGACCGCGATAAAATGGAGGTGGAAAGCTTACAGCGCGCCCTAGGCGAGCGTTTTCATATCCGCTACAACGAAAATATAGAGCTCGTCACGATTCGCCACTACAACGATGCCATTCTCGCACAAATGAGTGTCGGTAAAACCAATCTGCTCAGCCAGCAGACCCGCACCACAGCCCGTTTGGTTTTGCAGCCAAAAGCTTGATATTTTATTTAGAAAGATTCAAAATACCACAAAAAAGGTATGGGATTTTTCTCTAAATGGGCTTACTTTTGCATATGTCCCAAACCTTGGATTCCATTTCTTTAAACGAACTCGTCGAAATCGCAGCCATTGCCAACAATGCAATTGCGCCAAAACTCACCGAAATGGGCCTCACCAAAGGTCAAAAAATCAAAGCCATCTTTAAGGCCCCATTTGGCGACCCCATTGCTTACGAAATCAACGGGAACATCATCTCTATGCGCAAAGAAGAAGCCATGCAAGTAGAAGTCCAAATGGCTTAAAGCAATTTTCTGTAGCTTTGTAAGTCATGAAAATCGCATTATTCGGCAACCCCAACACAGGTAAAAGCACCATCTTCAATATGCTGACGGGCTTGCGCCAACAAGTCGGAAACTTTCCGGGGGTCACGGTAGACAAAAAAAAGGGTCGAATAGAAACAGCGCAAAGCCAACACCAACTCACCGACTTTCCTGGCACCTACAGTATTTTTGCCCGCTCCCTAGACGAGCAAGTCGTGAAGGAAGTGCTGACCAATCCACAGCATCCAGACTACCCTGAAGCCATCATTTATGTGGCCGATGCAGCCAATCTAGAGCGCAACCTTTTGTTTTTTAGTCAGCTCTACGACCTCGGCTTCCCGATCCTCCTGGTGCTCAACATGTGGGACCGCGCAGGGCAAAAAGGCCTTCAAATCCAGCTCGATACACTCCAAAGTAACTTCCCCGCGGCAAGCATCGTAGCGGCCAATGCGCGCATAGCGCTCGGCAAAGAACGCATTCTCAAAGCTATCGATCAACTCGCAGTTGGGGAGCGCACAGCCTTTCACGATACCGCTTTTCAAGCGCTGCAATCCGATGCCGAGCAAACGCAAAACTCCGACGAACGCCTGCAAAAAATCAGGGCACTTGGGCTCGTTACAGAGGCTCCAAGCAAAATGTCAAATCAGTCAACGCACCTCGATCGGATGCTGACGCATCGCCTTTACGGCTACCTGATTTTCTCGGCCATCTTACTCGTTATTTTTCAGTTCATTTTCAGTTTTGCCAGCATCCCAATGGACTTCATCGATGGGCTCTTCGTCCGGCTCAGCAGCTGGAGCGCAGCACATTTACCTGAAGGCGTCCTGAGCAAGCTCCTCACCCAGGGGCTCATTCCGGGAATAGGCGGCGTTTTGGTTTTTGTACCGCAAATCGCCATTTTATTTTTCTTTATTGCGCTTTTAGAAGAAAGCGGCTATTTATCTCGCGTGGTGTTCATCATGGACCGCCTGATGCGCCCGTTTGGGCTCAATGGCAAAAGTGTTGTGCCGCTGCTCTCTAGCGTGGCCTGCGCCATTCCTGGCATTATGTCGGCGAGAACCATCTCGGACTGGAAAGAACGCCTCATTACCATCTTAGTGGCACCTTTCATGAGTTGCTCAGCCCGAATACCTGTCTATACCTTGCTCATTAGTTTGGTGATTCCTAAAATTTACATTGGCGGATTTTTGAGTTTGCAAGGGCTTGTTTTATTCGGCCTCTACGCGCTCGGAATAATATTTGCACTTGGTACAGCACTTTTGCTCAAACTACTGGTCAAAAGCCGCACGCCAGGTTTTCATTTGATGGAGCTGCCCGATTACAAAACGCCAAGGCTCTCCAACGTCGGCTACACCGTCTATGAAAAAGTGCGGGTATTTATCTTTGATGCCGGTAAAATCATCGTTGCCATCTCTATTATTCTTTGGGCACTCGCCTCCTACGGCCCTTCTTCCAGAGACAAAGCACTGAAAACATTGCATCGGGAACAAAATTACCTGCAAGCCGAACCAGCCAAACAACAGGAACTCGACAACGCATTATTACTCTCTGAATCTTACATTGGTCATTTTGGCAAATGGATGGAACCTGCCATTGCGCCTTTGGGTTACGATTGGAAAATCGGCATTGCCTTATTGAGCTCATTTGCCGCCCGCGAAGTTTTTGTGGGTTCTTTGGCCACCATTTACGCTGTTGGCGACGACACCGACACCCAAAAACGCCTGATAGAAAAACTCAAAGAAGAAAAAACAGATAAAGGCGATGCTACCTACAGCTTAGCAACCGGTGCGTCTTTGCTGGTGTTTTATGTTTTTGCCATGCAGTGCATGGCCACACTAGCCGTTGTGAAGCGCGAGACCAACACCTGGACCTGGCCACTGATTCAGCTGGTATTCATGGGTGTTGTGGCCTATTTGAGCGCATTTTTGGTATTTCAGCTGTTGGTATAAGTACTTTATCGTTAACTTTCGTGTATGCAACAAATCTTGGTCATGGTGCTCATCCTCTCAGCGGGTATTTACTTGCTTAGACACGTGTACCAACTATTTTTTACTCAAAATGACAATTGCAAGGGTTGCGGACTCACGCCAAAAATCCAACATGAATCCAACTCAAACAGCACAAGCCTACCAATACAGCCATGATTTTTTTGCTGTAAAAGCAGGGTCAGCCTCCGACTTTGCAGATGAATTCAACCCACAACTCATCGATCAAGACAACGTCTATTGGCTCAATTTACATCAACTCGACGACCGCGAGAGCATTTCAAGAATTTGTCAAAAAATTGGGCTGGATAAACTGAGTATTGAGAGTATTTTCTTGCCGCTCCGCCGTGCCAAAGTAGAAGAGTATCCCAACTATTTGTTTTTTCAATTGCACACTTTGCGCAACGAAAGCCAAGATGCAGAGCAAACCGATCAAATTACTTTTATCCTTGGCGCTCATTACCTACTCTCCTTTCAAACCAATGAGGGGCTTCATTTTGGTGAAGTACGCGAGCGCATCGAAAAATCTAAAGGAAAAATACGCAATCAAAAAGCGGACTTCTTATTATTTCGCCTGCTCGACGCCCTACTCGATGAACTTTTTCTTTACACCAGTGCTATTTCCGATGAAATCGACAACATTGACCAACGCCTACACAATCAAATGCAAACCGACTTATTGCGGTCCATCGAAAACGAAAAAAGAAAACTGATCAACCTTAGAAAGATTGTACAACCCATCAAAGACCTGCTTTCATCTCTCGAGACCATGGATAATTTGTTAATTGAGACGACCAATAAACACTATTATAAAAACCTAAGAAATAGTTGCCTTAGTTTACTAGAAGATATCGAGGCACACAAACAAATTTTGGACGGTCTTGCCAACCTTTACTATGATGTTCAGGGTCAGCGCATGAACCACATTATGAAGGTACTCACCGTTGTGAGTAGTATATTTATTCCACTCACCTTCATTGTTGGGGTCTACGGAATGAACTTCAAACACATGCCAGAATTGGAATATACTTACGGTTACTACACAGTTGTAGGCCTCATGTT
>JBIIZO010000195.1:0-2838 GCA_044346245.1 Crocinitomicaceae bacterium | reverse complement strand
GTTTGCCTTGGGTCTCGGTCTACTCATTTTCTTTATCAAACGCGGCTGGCTCAGGCGCGAATAGATGTTAATGAAGTGTTAAATACAAAAAACGCCTAAAGAAGCTCCTTATCTTTCGGAAAGTTAAACTGATAAATATGAAAAAATTAATGCTTTCTTTTGGTGTTGTTTTCATGGCTGTACTTGGCCTTAACAGCGTCAATGCACAAATTGAAAAAGGTGCTAAAATTGAATTCAACAAAGAAGTACACGACTACGGCAACATCAAATATGGTGGCGAGCCTTATTGTTCTTTTGAATTCAAAAACACAGGTGACGAGCCTTTGATCATCTCTAACGCAAAAGGATCTTGCGGTTGTACCGTTCCTGAATGGCCGAAAGAGCCAATTGCACCAGGAGCAAAAGGTACTATTCGTGTTAAATACGACACCAACCGTCCGGGCCCAATCAACAAAAGCGTAACCATTACCTCAAATGCAATCAACGAACCAAATAAAGTGATCCGCATTAAAGGTGAAGTTGGTCCAGCTCCAGAGAGCGGAATGCCTGTCAACAACGCAGGTGCTCCTACCAACAACTAAGATTTTTAAATGATAAAAAAAGCCACTTCTCGGAGTGGCTTTTTTTATGGCTTAGATTTTCAGATTTCTAAAAAATGTTGGACGGTGCTTGGCCAATTGGCACTAGTACCTGGCCGAACAAGCTGAATGGTTTGCAAACCTGCTTGTGCTGCGGCAGAAAGTTCGTCTGTAATATCAGATAAGAATAGGATTTGCTCAGGCGCCAAACCTAGCAACTGCGTAATTTTTTGGTAAGTTTCCACCTCTTTTTTGGGGCCTGTAGTGGTATCAAAATGGTTCGAAAAATGCCCAGATAGATCGCCAAAATCGCTGTAGCGAAACAATAATTTTTGTGCAGCAACCGAACCAGAAGAAAACACACCAATTTTTAAACCCAAGGCGCGCCACTGATTGAGCGCTGCAGGAACATCGTCATAGACATGACCCGTAATTTGTGCGGACTCATAACCGCTTTTCCAAATCACACCCTGCACTGCTTTGAGCGGCGTGACCTTGCGGTCTTCGTCACTCCATTGTTTGAGACAAGCCAAAACTTCTTCAGTGGTGGTGAGGTGCTTGCCCTCTTCTCTGGCCGCAATGTCAATGACATCGGCAAACGCTTGCTTGACCTCATTGATTTGCGCATGCTTGGTGAGGTCATTGAGATGCTCCCGAAAATATGGGAACAGGACCTCATAAACAAAGTGTATAGAACTTGTTGTTCCTTCGATGTCGGTTAGGATATATTTGATTTGCTTATCCAAGGTTTGGCGCTTTAAAATGTTGGTAGTTGCCTTCGATACCCGATGCTGTGTAGTGTGGCGTCCAGCCGGTCATGTCTGTAAAAATACGGATGGCCTTTACAAATGGGTCTTGTGGGCCTGCGTCAAACCAGTGTTTGGTGCCTGTCGGGACACTAATGAGGTCGCCGCGCTGGCAAAGTACATTGAAAATGGGTGTATCGCTTAGATGAAACCAAAACAAACCCTGACCATCTACAAAAAAGCGGATTTCATCTTCGTCGTGGATATGTTCTGCCAAGAACTTGGCGCGAATTGCTTCGTAGTTTGGTGTGAGCGTATTGATGGATATCACATCGGCGCTTTGATAACCACCTTTATCCATGAATGGCTTGAGGTCTTTGACATACGCCGCAAGAATTTCTTCTTGGCTTGCGCTGTCATCGAAATAAACAGGACACTCCCACTGCTCAAAAAAGACGCCGTGTTCGGCTAAAAAAGCTTTAATTTGAAGGGGTTCATTGATTTGAACACCTTGGTCTGGAATTGAAAGAATCGCCATTTTTTAGAGTAAAAATTCGCACTCGCAAAGATAATCTAAAGTCTCGAGATGCTTTTGGGCATCAAAAAGTGTTTCTCCCCATGCGTAGGTTCCATGCCCTGCAATGATGAAGCAATGTTGTTGGATGTCTACTCGTCTGGTATCGAGTTCCGCACAAAGCGCAGACATATCTTGGTGGTTGTCTATAATAGGAATTTGAAGGCTATCGAGGTGGCTAATGCAGCCCTTGAACCCTTTTTGTAGTTCGTAGCCTTGTACCGCAAAGAAATTTTCATTGAACTGACTGATCAATACTGGATATTTACCGTGGCTGTGCAATACAACTTTGGCAGACGGAAAGTTTTGGTAAATCCAGAGATGTATTTGTGTTTCGTCTGAGGGCTTGATGCCGTGAAACATGCCTGATCCTACGCCGTGTGCATCGATGCTCATGAAGTCTTGCTCTGTAAAATCGGCTTTATTGACCCCTGAGCGCGACACCCAGCATTGGTGGTGTTCGTCTATGAAGGAATAATTGGTGGAGGTGGCCGGTGACCAACCTCTTGCATTTAGGGTTCTAATGACTTGGACTAAAGCTGCTTTCATGAGTTGGCAAGCGTCTCCTTTACCAATGCGGCAATCACTTTACCATCGGCCTTACCAACTAATTTTCCGGATAAGATACCCATAACTTTGCCCATATCTTGGGGGCCGCTTGCACCCGTTTGGGCAACAGCCGCTTGAACCTCGGCACGAATTTCGTCTTCGGAGAGCATTTTTGGCAAATAAGCCTCGATCACCTCAGCTTGAAACAATTCTTCGGCTGCTAGGTCTTCGCGCTGTTGTGCTTGGTAAAGCGCGTAGGTCTCCATGCGTTGTTTGTGGAGCTTCATACAGATTTTGATGGCGGTTTCTTCCGAAACTTCGGCGTCAGCACCTGCTGTAGCTTCGAGCAATAGTTTAGATTTGATATCGCGCAGCGCAGCTAGCTTTTCCT
>JBIIZO010000144.1:0-5096 GCA_044346245.1 Crocinitomicaceae bacterium | reverse complement strand
CGTGACCACACCGGGCATGGTGGCTTTGATGTATTTAGTTTGGCCATTGCTTTTGCGCTCTAGTGTTTTTTCGATGTAGTGCACCAGTTTGAGGTATTGCTTTTCGGTGAGGTGCAAACGGATGTTGGGGCGGTCGTCTAGGAGCTGCTGGTAGTAGGTGGCATGAATTGCCGAAGGCCCAATACCAAACGGAACGGTGAGGGCTGTTTTGGGTGTGAGGTCGGCCCAGGTGGGTGTGTTCATGTAGAAGGTTTGGTCTCCCCAGCCAATTGAAACGAGTTGGCTACTGCTGTCTTTAAACCCGGTGTTGGCTAAGGGGAATTCTGTGCGCCAGTCTTTGATGTTGTTGCATACGGGCAAGATGAAATCGGTGTGGACACCGGACTTCATGAGGAAGATTTGGATGTTGGCGCCTTTGTTATTCTGCCCCTTGATGGTGATGCGAGACAAAATAAAGGTGGCGATGACATATAAAAGAATGGCAGACCCCAAGAGCGTAAAGAAATAGCCACTGATTTTTTTGGCGCGCTTGAATGCATTGCGCGCTTTGCGTGTTTGGTACCAGCGGAGTTTGCGTTTTTTTTCTTTCATATGTGCATAACAAAGTTAAACTTTCTGAGCAATTTGAATAGCGATGCTTATTTTTGTATTTCGTAAAATTTACTGACATGCGCTATACTTTTCTTCTGCTCATCACATTCCTTGGTACCAGCCTCTGGGCCCAAGATGCCAATCAAGCCGCAACATCTGCACAAAAATACGCCGAAGTGCTCTACAACATTGAACGCTTTTATGTAGATGCGCCCGATGCGCCGAAGCTCACCGAAACCGCAATTGTAGCCATGCTCGAGGCCCTAGATCCGCATTCTACCTATATACCAAAAGAAGAGCTCGACGACGCTCAAATGCAAATCAACGGCAGTTTTGTGGGGATTGGCGTGCGTTTTCAGCTCATGAAAGACACCATTAGCGTGGTGGCCACTATTCCAGGTGGCCCCTCGGAAAAGCTCGGTATTTTACCAGGCGACCAAATTGTACAAGTAGATGGCCAAGCTGTTGCAGGGATAGGCATCAAAAACGATCAAGTGCGTCAAAAGCTCATGGGCGACCTCGGTACCAAAGTGAAAGTAACGGTCAACCGCAAAGGCAAAATCTTAGATTTCACGATTACCAGAGATAAAATCCCTGTCTTTTCAGTAGATGCTGCCTACATGATAGACAAAGAAATCGGATACATCAAACTCAATAGCTTTTCAAAAACGACTGTGCAAGAAGTGCAAAATGCGTTGTTGAGTCTCAAAGAACAAGGCATGAAAAGCCTCATATTTGATTTGCAAGGCAACGGTGGTGGTTTGCTAGATGCAGCGCACAAACTAGCCGACGAATTCCTTTCGGGCGACAAACTCGTTGTGTATTCCGAAGGGAGAGCACAACCGCGCTACGACCTCAAAGCGGGCAAAAGAGGACTTTTTGAAGATGGCCCGCTGATTATTTTAACAGACGAATACGCCGCTAGTGCCAGCGAGATTTTATCGGGTGCCATCCAAGACTGGGACCGCGGTTTGGTTGTGGGTCGCCGCACCTACGGAAAAGGCCTCGTTCAGCGCCCAATGCCGCTTAGCGATGGGTCTGAAATGCGCCTGACCATTGCGCGCTATTACACGCCGACAGGTCGCCACATTCAAAAGCCGTATCAAGATACCGAAACCTACCGCAAAGACCTCAATCAGCGCTACCTGAACGGCGAATTCTTCCTCAAAGATTCCATCAAAATGCCTGATTCACTCATGTACAAAACGCTCAAGACCAAGCGCACTGTATACGGCGGCGGCGGCATCATGCCAGATGTATTTGTGGCCCTAGACACCACCGAAACCAGTACTTATTTTTCAGACCTCATTCAAGGTGGGCACGTCAATAACTTTGCCTTCAAATACATCAATGCCAACAGAGCTGCTCTAAAATCCCAATACCCAGACATAAGCGCGTTCAAAAATAACTTCAACTGCGATCAAGCATTTATGGACCAGTTTTTTGCGTATGTAGCACAAGAAGACTCCACTTTGCTCTTTGATCAAAAGGGCTACAGCACCAGTGAAAAACTACTCAAGTTGCGCCTAAAAGCTGTGCTTGCTCAAGATTTGTGGAGCACCAACGAAATGTTCCAAATCTACAACGAAACCAACGAAATTCTGCAAGAAGCCATTGAAGTACTGCAGACCAAGCAATATCACAAATACGAACTCGATAAATAAGCAATATGTCAGACGACAAAAAGATCATTTTCTCAATGGTGGGGGTGTCAAAAGTCACTCCTCAAGGCAAGCAAATCATTAAAAACATTTACCTGTCATTCTTTTACGGTGCCAAAATCGGCATCATTGGTTTGAATGGTTCGGGTAAGTCTACGGTCATGAAAATCATTGCCGGACTCGATAAATCTTTTCAAGGTGAAGTCGTATTCTCTCCTGGTTACACCGTAGGCTATTTGCCACAAGAGCCGGAGCTTGACCCTAATAAAACGGTGCGCGATATCGTGCTCGAGGGTGCGCAAGAAATTGTAGACGTACTCGCTGAATACGAAGAAATCAACAATTCATTTATGGACGAAGACGTCATGTCTGACCCCGACAAAATGGATAAACTCATTGCGCGCCAAGGCGAAGTCCAGGATAAAATTGATGCCCTCGACGCCTGGGAACTCGATACCAAAATCGAGCGCGCTATGGACGCCTTGCGCTGTCCGCCCGACGATCAACTCATTGGAACGCTTTCAGGTGGTGAGCGCCGTCGCGTTGCGCTTTGCCGCTTGCTTTTGCAAAACCCGGATATTTTATTGCTAGATGAGCCTACCAACCACTTAGATGCAGAATCTATTGACTGGTTAGAGCAGCACTTGCAACAATACAAAGGAACCGTCATTGCCGTTACCCACGACCGCTACTTCCTAGACAACGTAGCCGGCTGGATCCTCGAGCTCGACCGCGGCGAAGGCATTCCTTGGAAAGGCAACTACACTTCTTGGCTCGAACAAAAAGGCAAGCGCCTTCAAGAAGAAGAAAAAACGGAGTCCAAACGCCAAAAAATGTTGGCCCGAGAACTCGAGTGGGTGCGCATGAACCCCAAAGCGCGCCAAGCTAAGAGTAAGGCCCGTTTGCAGAACTACGACAAAATGTTGTCTGCCGATGCCCGCGAAACAGAAGCCAGACTCGAAATGCCTATTCCAAATGGACCACGTTTGGGTAACAACGTCATCGATGCACTGCATGTTGGCAAGGCTTTTGGCGACAAACTCCTCTACGACGACCTCAATTTCAAATTGCCACCAGCCGGTATCGTTGGTATCATCGGGCCAAATGGCGCGGGTAAAACCACTATTTTCAAAATGATCATGGCCGAATTGACGCCCGATCAAGGAGAATTCACCGTCGGAGAAACCGTCAAAATTGGCTACGTAGACCAAAGCCACAAAGACATCCATCCAGATAAAACCGTTTTTGACGTCGTGTCTAATGGCCTCGAATATGTAGAAGTAGGTAACGACAAAATCAATGCACGCGCTTACTTGTCAAAATTCAACTTCAATGGCTCCGATCAGAACAAAAAGGTAGGCATTCTCTCCGGTGGTGAGCGCAACCGCTTGCACCTCGCCATGACCCTCAAAACAGAAGCCAACGTGCTGTTACTCGATGAGCCCACCAACGACATCGACGTCAATACCTTGCGCGCTTTGGAAGAAGGCATCGAGAATTTTGCAGGCTGTGCAGTTGTCATTTCCCACGACCGCTGGTTTTTAGACCGCATCTGTACGCATATCCTCGCTTTCGAAGGAGATTCTCAGGTGTATTGGTTCGAAGGATCTTATTCTGAGTACGAAGAAAACCGCAAGAAACGTCTTGGCGATTCAGGGCCTAAGCGCATTCGCTACAGAAGTTTGAGTTAATGACAACTCCGTTGTTTCCAACGGGAACTTGTTTTTTGAAGGGAGTCTTCATCCGGGCTTTCGGTTTTTGAATTAGCTTCCAATTTCAATTTGCTTAAAACCGGTTGCCCAGCGTCTACCCAAGCCGTGTACCACACACTGCTCACCATCAAGATGGCTGCCCTTAAACGCCGTTCGACCATTCCGTTGAGGCTTTTGTGGTAGGCGTCGCAAAATTTTCTTGAATAGACTTTAGTGAGCACGCTGCCGCGCTGTTCGTAGGCATATTTTTCAGTCAGACCAAGTTCCGTACTTACTTTTTTTTCAGATTGCAAGACGGAATCTAGGGCCAGATGAGAAGCCCGAACAGCAGCCCAAATCGCTTTTTGGACCGAAGGAAGGTAAGTGGCTTTGCCAATCCAGTAATTGTAGTTTTCTGCTTGTAGTTCGATCAAGCGGCTTTCCCAGAGCCCATGAATGCCGTATTGGTTCGTGAGTTGGCCGTTGTAGTTTTCGGTGGTGTGCAGCGGCACATGCGCATCGGCAATGTAGTGACCAATTTCTGCGGCGTATTTCAAGATGAGCGTCAGGTCTTGGGTTTCAAAGGCTTTTTGTAAACGGTATTTCATGCGCAGCACATGCCAAGGTACAATGCCGTAGGCTTGAAGGGTGTCTTCGGTGTGGCAATCTATGGCTTCTTGCCAATTTTGCGGAAGGTTCCAAAAGGGGTCTTGGCCTTTTTGGTAATAATGATCGAGGTCAATATAATGGCGTGCGGCTTCAGCTTCAACAGCATAGCGGCGTTGGTCTGGCTCAACGGATTGACTGATTAGGTAGGGGAGGTGTTGGATGAAAACCGCTTGCACCTCGGCGGGTAGCAAGTAAACGGCATATTCATTGATGCGCTGGTGGCCCGCAAAACCCCAATGGGCATTTTGTTTGGTCTGACTTCGCGTAAAGAGAAGCCCCAAAAGGATGAGGCCAAAAAAGCGTTTAAGCTTCTTGGAGTTTAATGAGTTTACCATCTTTGAGTATTGGAATGACATCGGTTTGATTTGGAGTCAGACAATACTTGATGTCTTCGTTGAGGTTCAGGTTTTTGAGCCTGCGGCGGTGTGAACTCGACTTCAGATAACCAAGGTAATTGTCCTTGGCGGAAAGGTAGAGATACTTG
>JBIIZO010000143.1:0-5103 GCA_044346245.1 Crocinitomicaceae bacterium | reverse complement strand
GTCAAAAAGTGCTGCGCCGTCGGCATCTGTTTTGAATCCTTGCTTTTTGAGGTAATTGGATCCTGAGAAATAGGGTTTGGTGGTCATGAGGCCGCCGTCTGCGTACTGACTCATGCCGTACACATTTGGTACCATCACCCAATCGTAGGCATCGATGAAGTAGGTCATGAAAAAACGATACACCTCATCTGGGTGCGTCTCCGATAAAAAGAAAAAATTACCCAATAGCATCAGGCGTTCGATATGATGCGCATAGGCGTATTGCTGCAGTTTCTGGCTCACATTTGCAAACAAAGACAAATCTGAAAGCTGCTTCCAGTCTAATGTGCGATGGTGCTGCATGGCATTTTTAGTGCGCTGAACAACGCCTACCTTTTCATATACAGCTCTGATGAACTCGCGCCAGCCAATGACCTGCCGGATGAATCCTTCTGCACTTTCTATCGCGACCTTGCCCTTGTGAAAAGCGGCCAGTACCCGTTCCACGACCTCCCCCGGAAGCAAAAGGCCTATGTTAAGCGCAGCTGATAAATTGGAATGAAATACAAAAGTAGAGTCAGCACTAAACGCATCTTGATACGGACCAAAAAGTGTAAGGTTGGTATCGATGAAGAAATCTAGCGCTGCCTTTGCCTCTTGGTGCGTGACCGGATAAGCACTCAGGTCTGGATCACCGGGATGAGTTGGGTAGTTTGTCGATACAAAACTTTGGGCTTCTTGCGCCCACTTGCTTTGGTAAACAGGAAAAAGTGGCGTCTTGAGGCCTTTGGGCAGAGCCTTGCGGTTGTCTGCATCAAAACTCCAGCGGCCACCGAGCGGCTGCCCATTGGTTTCTAAAAGGATTCCAAGGCGCTCACGCTGCTTTTTATAGAAGTCGGCCATGAAGAAGCGTTGTTCGCGTTGGCCAAAAAGCGTTTGGTTGTCTGAAGGCGTATTGATGAACGACGGATTATCCAGCCATTGCACAGATAGGTCTTGTTGGGTAGCATAACGACGGATTCTTTTTTCCAATAAGAAATCGGTGGGGTCTACCACGATGAGTTGGTTCGTCATTTGACGCAATTGCTCAAAGATGCCCGCTAATTTTGCTTCTTTGGCCTCAAAGTAGCGCACTACTTTACCGTTACTCCGCAAATATTCTGCGTAGTAATTCATGGAGGCGAGGTGCAGGGCCAGTTTTTTCTGGTGAAAAGGCACTTTGGTAAAGAAGAGTTCGTCCTCGATGAGCCAAAATTCTTGGGCGTGCGCAAACGCAGGGTGCTGCTCGAAAAGCTGCTGCGGGAAAACCAAACAAACGGACGTAGACATACCAACCTAACACCCCAAAAACAACTTTGTTTGACTGCCGCCCAAACAGCTCTTTTTGAGTTCACAATTTCTTCACATAGCCAGTAAACTCTGCGTAATTTTGTCTTGTATTTAAACGCAATCATGGATAAAGTTTCTTATGTTGGCAATGCAGACGTTAGCGCCATTGAACACCTCTACCAGCAATACCGCCAAGACCCTACAAGTGTAGATCTCGGCTGGGCCAAATTCTTCGAAGGATTTGAATTTGCACAAACCAGTTTTGACAAGAGCGGCACGATTCCAGAAAATTTTGTGAAGGAATTCAAGGTCATCAACCTCATCAACGGTTACCGCACACGCGGACACCTCTTTACGCACACCAACCCCGTACGCGAACGCCGCAAGCACACACCAACCCTCGACATCGCTCATTTTGGCCTCACAGAAGTCGACCTCAACGAGGTTTTTCAGGCGGGCGAGCAAATTGGCATTGGAGCAGCAAAGCTTTCCGATATCATTGCGCACCTCGAGCTCACGTATTGCCAATCTATCGGCATCGAGTACATGTACATGCGCGACCCCGAACGCATCGATTGGTTCCGCAATAAAATAGAACTCAGTAACCGCCCGGTATTTGATCCGAAGCGCAAGAAGAAAATCTACGAAAAACTCAATCAAGCCACAGGCTTTGAGGCTTTCTTAGGCAAAAAGTTTGTGGGGCAAAAACGCTTTTCCATCGAAGGTGGCGAAGGCCTGATTCCAGCTTTAGACACACTCGTGCACAAAGGTGCTGCCTTGGGTGTTGAATATTTCGTAATGGGGATGGCGCACCGCGGCCGCCTCAATACGCTCGCCAATATCTTTGAGAAACGCCCACGCGATATTTTCAGGGAATTTGAAGGCAAAGAATTTGATTTTGAAACCACATTTGATGGCGACGTCAAGTACCACCAAGGATTTACATCGCATATTGAATTGGAAAATGGTCAGCAAATTGGCCTCACCCTTGCCCCTAACCCTTCGCACCTAGAGGCTGTGAATACCGTTGTGGAAGGAATCGCGAGAGCAAAAATTGACCACGTCTATCAAACCGAAGACAAAGTTTGCCCCGTGCTGATCCATGGCGACGCTGCAGTTGCAGGCCAAGGCATCGTTTACGAAACCATTCAGATGGCAGGCCTAGACGGCTACAGAACAGGTGGTACCATTCATATTGTGGTGAACAACCAAGTGGGCTTTACCACCAACTACCTCGACGGCCGCACCTCTACCTATTGTACAGACGTTGCCAAAACCACGCTCTGCCCAGTATTCCACGTCAACGGCGACGACATCGAGGCGGTAGTGACCACCATCGAAATTGCCATGGAATACCGCCAGGCTTTTAACCGCGACATCTTCATCGATTTGTTGTGCTACCGCAAATACGGACACAACGAAGGCGACGAACCGAAATTCACGCAACCTAAGCTCTATAACATCATTGCCAAGCACCCTAATCCAAGAGAAATCTACTTGGAGCAACTTCAGCGCGAGGCCTTGATGAGTGCCGAAGACGCCAAGCAAATTGAACAAGTTTACCAGCAGTTTTTGGAAGCCGAATACGAAGCATCTAGAAGCCGCGACAAAGCTTTGGTTTATGACTTCTTGAGCCTCACTTGGAAAGACTACCGCCACGGAACCGCTAAAGATTTTGAGCAATCGCCGCAAACCGGTATCGCCAAAAAAGAGTTATTGACCTTAGGTCGCAAATTAGCCACCCTTCCAGAAGGCAAGAAATACTTCAGGAAAATTGCCAAAATTTTCGAAGACCGCCTCAATGCCATCGAAAGCGACAAGCTAGACTGGGGCTCTGCCGAAATGTTGGCTTATGCCACCCTCCTCGCAGAAGGACACGGGGTGCGCATTTCCGGACAAGACGTAGAACGCGGAACCTTTTCGCATCGCCATGCGGTGGTCAAGACCGAAGACACCGAAGAAGAAGTACTGACGCTCAATGCGCTACAAGACAAACAAGGCGTGTTCAGTATCTACAACTCGTTGTTGTCCGAATACGGCGTGCTCGGATTTGAATATGGTTACTCTTTAGCGAACCCTTCTGGGCTCACGATTTGGGAAGCGCAATTTGGCGACTTCTTCAATGGCGCCCAAATTATGGTCGATCAGTTTATCTCTGCTGGCGAAGACAAATGGGCCACCCAAAGTGGTTTGGTTATGTTGTTGCCGCACGGCTATGAAGGTCAAGGCGCAGAACACTCAAGCGGACGCATGGAGCGCTTCTTACAACAATGCGCAGACCTCAATATGCAAATTGTCAATACCTCCACTCCTGCCAATCATTTCCATTTGTTGCGTCGTCAAATCAAGCGCGACTTCAGAAAGCCACTCGTGGTCTTCTCGCCAAAAATGTTGTTGCGCTACCCAGACGCCACTTCAAGTTTGGACGAAATGGCTAAAGGAGCTTTCCAAGAAGTACTCGATGATCCAACAGCAAATGCGAAAAAAGTAGATACGGTTGTGCTCTGTAGTGGTAAGTTTTACTACGAAATGAAAGTCAAGGCGGCAGAACTTGGCGTCGAGAATATGGCTTTTGTACGCGTGGAGCAACTCTACCCGCTTCCAACGGCACAAATTGATGCTATTGTAGCCAAATACAAAGCCAAAAACATCCTTTGGGCCCAAGAAGAACCGGCCAACATGGGCGCCTGGACCCACATGGCCATGAATTTGCGCCATATTCCACTCGTAGGCATCTGCAGACCAGCCAGCGCCGCAAGTGCAGAAGGATCGAAAAAATTACACGAAATTCGCCTCAAACAATTGTTCAACGACCTCTTTGCCCACGCAAAGAAAGCCTAAAATAGAAACGTATGTCACTATTAGAAATGAAAGTCCCGAGTCCGGGAGAATCGATCTCAGAAGTAGAAATTGCCACTTGGCTCGTTGCCGACGGCGATTACGTCGAAAAAGACCAAGCCATTGCCGAAGTCGATTCGGACAAAGCGACACTAGAGTTGCCTGCCGAAGAAAGCGGCATCATAACGCTCAAAGCAGCGGAAGGCGATGTGGTCAAAGTTGGGCAAGTTGTTTGCCTCATCGACACGAGTGCAGCGCGCCCTGCGGGCGCACCTGCAGCGGCGCCAGCCCAAAGTGCTGCGCCCCAACCTGAGGCGCCTGCGGCGCCAGCAGCCGCGCCTGCGGCAGCGGCCCCCAACCCAGATCCAGTGAAGCCCGCGAGCTATGCCAGCGGCTCCGCCTCTCCTGCAGCTGCCAAAATCATCAAAGAAAATAACATCAATACAGCAGCCATCAAAGCGAGCGGTAAAGACGGACGCATCACCAAACAAGATGTCATTGCAGCCATGTCTGCCGGCTTCTCTACCGAGGCCACGCAAGGCTGGGGTGGTACGCGTGAGCAAAGCCGCGAAAAGATGTCGATGCTGCGCCGCAAAATCGCAGAGCGCTTGGTTGCCGTGAAAAACGAAACGGCCATGCTCACTACTTTCAACGAAGTAGACATGAAGCCAATCATGGACATCCGCGCCAAATACAAAGACGCCTTTGCCAAGCACCACGAAGTCAACCTCGGCTTTATGTCCTTCTTTACAAAAGCAGTGACGGAAGCCCTCAAGTTGTATCCAGCGGTCAATGCGCAAATAGACGGCAACGAAATGATCTTCCACGACTACGCCGATATCGGTATTGCCGTTTCTTCACCAAAAGGTCTCATGGTACCCGTGGTGCGCAACGCCGAGCAAATGAGTCTTGCAGACATCGAGCGCGAAATCAAGCGTTTGGCGATCAAGGCACGCG
>JBIIZO010000215.1:0-5121 GCA_044346245.1 Crocinitomicaceae bacterium | reverse complement strand
GCCGGTGACCGCGTCGTCATTGAAGCAGGTTCAGATGAAAGCTGGGCCATCCTTTCAGTGCTACCTAGGCAAAACTACATTGTGCGCAAAGCCACAAACCTCAGCAAACAAATGCAGATTTTAGCGGCCAACGTAGACCGCGCTTATTTGGTGGTGACGCTCAAGTCTCCAATCACACAGATTGCGTTCATAGACCGTTTTTTGGTGGCTGCCGAATCTTTTCGGATCCCTACCACCCTGCTCTTCAATAAAATTGATCTTTTCAATCAAGACGATCAGGAATATTTTGAGGCCCTGCAATTCATCTATGAAAATATCGGTTATCCGTGTCATGGCATTACTTCCGAAGACCTGAATAGCATTGCATTTTTAAGAGCCGAGATCAAAGACAAGCAAGTCATGATTTCCGGTAACTCAGGCGTAGGCAAAACAACATTGGTCAATAGCCTCGACCCGCATTTAGACTTGCGCACCGGAGAAATTTCCAAAGCACACGAACAAGGCAAGCACACAACTACATTTGCAGAAATGCACGCGCTTTCCAGCGGAGGTTACATCATTGATACGCCGGGTATTCGCGCCTTCGGGTTGGTCGACCTCGAAAAAGAACACTACGCACATTATTTTCCAGAAATGCGCGCACTTTTGGGCGAATGTCGTTTCAATAACTGCAAGCACCTCAATGAACCACATTGTGCGGTAAAGGCAGCTGTAGAAACGCAAGCCATTGCTCCACATCGCTATCAAACCTACTTGCAACTCATGCAAGAAGATATTTCAGATCCGTACCGAAGAAGCGAGTTTTAAATCCTTTTCAAATCAGCTGCCATGAGAATTGTCATCCAACGGGTTAGTGAAGCATCCGTCAAAATAGATGGAACTATTGTTGGAGAAATCTCAAAAGGACTTTTAGTACTACTTGGTATTGAACACGAGGATACAGAGCAGGATGCGCTTTATCTGATTCAAAAATTGATCAATTTGCGCATTTTTTCGGATACCGATGGCAAAATGAATTTATCGGTGCAGGAAGTCAACGGAGGCATTTTGGTAGTGAGTCAGTTCACCTTGCATGCCTCCACCAAAAAAGGAAACCGCCCCAGTTACATTCGAGCAGCCCGCCCCGAACAAGCCATTCCCTTGTACGAATACTTTCTGGCCACGCTTCAAAATCAATTCTCAGGCAAAATACAAACTGGGCAATTTGGCGCCGACATGAAAGTAGCGCTCGTGAACGACGGCCCGGTAACGATTATAATGGATTCGAAAGCAGAAATTTAGTGCTATTGATGCATTAAAAAAGCTGAAAATTAATTGGCACCCGTACCCAGATGCGCACAGGTTCACCATTTTTTGTGGCCGGTTTCCATTTGGGCATTTGCTGCGCCAATCTCATCGCTTCTTTGTTGCACGGCGGACAATATTTAGTAGCTGATTCTACATGAATATGCGATAGCGTCCCATCTTTTTCTACTACAAACCTGACGATTACCTTGTCCTCAAACGGGAGTTTTTGCGCGGCCGGCCATTCATAAATAGCATCCCATTTGAGGTTCTTACTAATGTATTTGGACAGCTTCTTGTAGCCACCTTTGAAATCTGCATCGGTTTCAAAATCTTTGGAAACGGCTATGGTGTCTGTGGTGGTATCGGTTGGGGTTGAGGTTTGGGAAAAGGCGAAAGAGGTGAGGCAAAGTAGCAGGGGAAGGAGGCACAAACTGGTCTTCATGTCTTTTTTATTCTTATTTGTGAATAATTTATTCTACTTTACAAGCGCTCTTAAAAACATAACCTCACTCTCCAGTTGATGAATGCGTTTTTCATACTGCTCAATTAGTTTATCGGGAAGACTGTAATTTGAAGTGCCTATTGTATTATGATCCCCCTCTTGAGTGCAGTTATTAAAGATATTTTGATGATCAAAACCAAGTGCCTCCATAGGATCTATGCCTAAAATAGCTGAAATTTCATTCAAGCGATTGATTGTCAGCTGCGTCTCACCTGACTCAATTTTTGAATATGCACGGGTCGTAAGACCAAGCTGAGTGGCCACATATTCTTGCGTATAATTTTTCAACTCTCTCAGTTGCTTCAATTTGATTTCTGGCTGCTGTATCATTCTGAGTATTTTTAGTTCAAATTTAGCATTTATTATTCTTATAAGTGTATTTATTGAGCTTATTTTTCGAAATTGAATAAGTAAATTTGAATATGTTAACTTTTAATGCACACAACATATTTCGAATTGTACATAAGCCTAGCGCATTCTTTCCATTAAACATTGAATTTAAGGTAAAAAACCAATTAATAGAAGACTGTTTTAATAATCCGGGGATCTATTCGATTTTATTCAAAGGTGAATTAATCTACATTGGCTTTTCCGCAAACAACGATGACATTAGATCGACCCGCTGGGTAAGACAAATAGCGACAATTACATTGAGAGGGGAAAAAGTATTGTTTTCTGACGACGCGCTGGACGTTTTAAAAAATTCACAGCTATGGTCTTATTTCGCTCACTTAAAACCCACCGCTTCAAATAAAGATTTTCAAACCTCTAAAAACAGAATGTTATTTGCATCCTTCCATTGGGAAGAGTTCCTCATTTTGAATGAAACCACATTAAAAAAATTTGAGTTTCAATGGAACCCAATGCCAAACAATAATAAAGAAGAGATTGAAATAAAATGTAAAAATCTCAAAGTACAATTTGCACCAAGGTGTAATCAAGAGTATTCCCCAAAAAAAATCCTAGAATGAGAAATTTAATTTTTATCACGTTTACTTTATTAAGTAATTTATCATTAAGTCAATACCCAAGTTGGTTTCCAAACGAATTCAAGAATAAGGTATTTTGCGGGGAATTTGATACTTGGGGGAAAATGATCGGTGGCACGACATCTTTTATTACAGTTCCATACGAAATATCAATTTCTGAAGATGGCATACAGATTAGAATGAATCCTGGAAGTCAATTTGGCAGAGATGAATGGGGGGAGACAATTAAAGTAAAATTTAATACAAGCTCTGTTTGGCAAAGTCCAGAATTTAGCTTCTGGAAAAGATACATTATTGACCTATCCTCATCTAATGAAACAAAAGATTCACCATTACACCCAATGTATGATTTAGAGGCTTTAACTATTTCCGTTTCAAATTATAACAATCAACCATTAACTAGAGACCAACAAAGAAATTTTGATGCTTACCCTGTTAGGTCATCATGGATAGAATTTAGTGTGAATGTTCCATATTATGAAAGCAGTGGGCCAGGTAAAGGAACCTGGCCTAAGGCTACTGTATGTGGAACCATAAAAACTAAGAAAGAAATTACAGATGAAAAGTTAGTTCAACAAAAACTAGCAGCAGAACAGAAAATTCTTGCTGAAGAAGCCGCAATTGTCGAGAAATCAAAATACCTAGAGATTGATAAGTTAATGAGTCAAGGTAAGATTGAGGATGCCAATGCCATGTTAAAGACTTTATCGCAACCTGAATTCTATCCAAATAAATCTAAGTTAGAGCAATCATTTGCACCCATTCAATTAAAAAATATTGAAGCTATATTGGTTAGAAACAATATAGACTCAGCTATTATTCTTTACAACTCAATGCCTGAAAGCGTTGCAGAAAAAACTACAGCAGAAAAGAAAATTCAGTACGAATTAAACACATATTATAAAACCAACGGCATTCCAATTACACAAGCAGCATGGGATGATATTTGGGATAAAGGGAAGTCAAAACTGGAGAAATTGCCAATAGGTGAATATAAATTGGAAGTGTTGAGCACGGGCGAGGTTCGGATAAATGGCATATATTCAGGGTTTTCAATAATATGGGGATTGCCAAAAGAAAAACGGCATAAACTTAATCAAAGATTTAAATACGTCGAAATACAACAATCGACTTTAACTATTAAAAAAGATGAACGCATTGAAAGTCAAATATTTTATGCCAATTGCACAAAGCAAATAGCTAAAAATAATACAACAAACGAGTATCGCCTAATCAAAGGTGGCAAGCATGAAACCAATGAAACTATTGTAGCTTATAAACAAGATATTAATCTGGAGAAAAATCATTATAGAATAATTGGGAAAGTTAAAATTTCAAAATTATTAATTGTAAAAGTTGAAGGTAAAGAAATTTCAATTGAACTAAATAGTCTCCTCGATGAACGCACTCTCAATCAAGGATTATTAATCAAGTAGCTTGGACATTTCATGAAAAATACAATCCTGTATAAATTAAAAGGCGCATTTAAACACATTTAAATCAAGGACTACAAGAAAGAAATAAGTGAAGCTTTGGCGAAGAAATATTTAAGCAATACCGAGCCAAATCCAAATGTTCTTTAAATGAAGCCAAAGCGTAATCTACGGCGAGCTCGGTAGAATAGTGGAGAATGTTGAAAGATTTAAAGCACTGGTGCCTTAAAATAAGGTCCATGATTAACCGTGCGGTGCGGCCCGTGCCATCACTATGGATGCGAAGGGGGGCGATTTAGAGACGTATCCGTAATTTTACTTTATTAAAATGTAGTTTATACGTATTTTTGTTTTTTAATTCACACGTATGAACACGAAGCTCACCCTTTCTTTAGATGATGAAATCATCATAAAAGCCAAAGCTTATGCTAAAGCTAATGGCAAGAGTTTGTCGCAACTTATCGAGAATTACCTGAGTGTTTTGGTCAAAGAGAGTAATCAAGTAGTTTCTGAGCCATCAGTACTTTATTCTTTGAAAGGTGCATTTAAAGATGCAGAAATTGGTGATTACAAAGAAGAACTTGCAAAGGCTCTTGCTAAAAAATACCTTTCTGAATGAAATCAGTTTTAATCGATACTGACGTCTTGTTAGATTTCTATTTAGATCGCAAACCATTTTCTGATGACAGCCTTCAACTTTTACTCAAATGTGAACAAAAACAGTTTCGTGCATTTATAACGCCCGTCATTGTCGCCAATACTTATTACATTCTACGAAGACAGGCAACGCATCATTATGTCATAGAAAGACTACAAATTTTACTTAACACCATTAACGTTTTAGCAATGGATCAAAAACAAGTGTTGGCAGCACTAGAATCTAAATTCACAGATTTTGAAGACGCACTTC
>JBIIZO010000142.1:0-5167 GCA_044346245.1 Crocinitomicaceae bacterium | reverse complement strand
GCGCTCGTGTTGTCTAGGTAAAATTCCTTGAAGCGCGAGATGACGCCGTCAGATTGGCGAAAATACAGGGAACTTGAAACCGTCAACTTCTTTTTTTCGAGTGAATAAGCCAAATCGAAAGAGTGGATGTATTCTGGGCTCAGGTAAGGATTTCCGCGCTGTAAATTAAAGGGGTCTGAATAATTGGTAAACGGATTGAGCTCACTGGCAGAAGCCCTTTTGATGCGACGTGAATAACTCAAGCTCAGTTCTGACTTAGGTTTGAGCTCATAGCGCACATGCGCCGAAGGGAAAAAATTGAAGTAGTCGTTGACAATGCGAATAGTGTCAGAAATCAGGTTAGGGATTTGATATGCTTTTTCAGCACGTAACCCAGCTTGCAACTTAAAGCGCTTGATTTGCTTGCCTGCCACCCCATAGACGCTGTAGACTTGCTCTTTGTAGCCGTAAAGGAAGTTAGCGAGGGTGTCTTCTTGGTAAGCATTGAGTGTGTTGTTAAGCGTTTCTGAATAGGTATCAACCAGCTGATCTCTTAAAATGGCTTTAACGCCCGCCTCGGTGCGTAAACCCAGATTTGGAAACAAATAGGTTAAGTCGGCCTGTGCGGTGGTGATGTTGTTTTTATCGGTGTTGAACAAGCGCTGATCTAAAACAGGAAGCGCCGAGAGCGAGGTATCGGGGTTGTAGTAGGTGTTCAAATAATAGCCGGCGATATCTTCGGTACCCAGCGATTGGTTGACATCCAAAATGAGGTTGCCGCGCTCGTTTTTAAAATCGTGCTTGTAATTGAGGTTGAGGTCTAAATTTTGGCGATCTGTCGGGTCGTAAGAACTTCGGCTCCAGAGATTGGTAATGGTTCCTGCTTCGTCGAGCTGCGCGTTCCAGAGCTCGCCGGTGCGGTCGCGCTGAGTCAGCGATCCTGTAGCCACAAAACCGATCGTGTTGCGTAAATTGAGGTTGATGTCTGTACCCATGCGGAAGGTCTGGCCGGCATCGAGATCGGTACCAATTCGGTTTTGGTCGAGGATGAAAACACCTGAGCTGAGTTCTTGGCGGATGTCGTTGTAATTATTTCGGTAGCCTTCTAAATAGCGTGCGTTGTAGGTACCAAAAACATTGACGTTGCCATTGCGGTAACTCAGAGAAACACTGCCTTCACCGACATTGCCGCCGCGCAAATCGCCAGAAGCAAGGTTGGTAGATACCAAACCGTTGAAGCCAAGTAGTTTGTTCTTTTTAAGAACGATATTGATAATGCCAGAGGTGCCATCTGGGTCGTATTTAGCCGATGGATTGGTCACGATTTCTATACGCTCTATAGAATTCGCCGGCAAGGCATCTAGAAGTGTTTTGCCGTTTCCTCCGCTCATAGAACTTGGTCGACCGTCAATTAAAATAGTAACGCTGCCCTGACCGCGCAGTAAAACGCCACCATCTTGGTCTACCTCTACCGAAGGCAAGCGGTTGAGGATGTCGTTGGCAGTTCCACCATTGACGTTTAAATCTTCCGCCACATTATAAACTTTTTTGTCTATGCCCGTTTCCATGACCTCTTTTTGACCGCGCACCACCACTTCTTTGGTTTCTTGGGTTTTGGGCTTTTGCATGCGCAATGTACCTAAATGCAGGTTAGCCAAAGTCGGTTTCAATTCAAAAGACTCCGTGACTTCGTCTTCGTGTAGTGCAACTGAAAGTTTGAGGTAGTATTTCCCGGGGCTGGCGAGTATTTCAAATTTACCATCAGGATTACTGAAAGAGCCCTTTACAAAAACAGAGTCTGGCAATTGAAAAAGTTTCAAGGAAACGTATTCTAAAGGTTTGCTTTGTTCGTAACTGACCACTTTACCCGTGATACTGATCAGGTTTTGAGCCGTTGACTTACCGAAAAAACCAAGTAAAAAAACAAGAAGTATAGAGATTGGAATAAAATAGCGTTGAAACATAGCACAAAAATAAGCAATTCATTTACTAAAATGATTTATATTTGCGTTTCTAAAAAACGGATTATGACAGAGCAAATCAGCTTCGAAGACCTTAAAAACAAATTCAACACCAACAAAAATTTCAAGTTGGGCACTTATTTAGTTGCTGGCATTATTGGTGTAGTAGTTCTTTATTTCTCTTACCGTCAGTTTATTTGGGGGCCTGCCAACGAAAAAGCTAACGACGGATGGTGGGTCGCACTCAACTACATTTCCAAAGACTCTACAGATCAAGCCATTCGCTTGCTTGAGCCTTACGTCAAAAACAACGACGGCAAAACCGGTGGCGAAATCGGCCAATACCTTTTAGGTAAGCAATACATGAAAAAAGGCAAATATGCTGCTGCTCTCAAAATGTTAGAAGACGTAGACCTGTCCGATACCTATGTTTCTACAATGAGCATTGGGCTTCAAGCCGATTGCTATAGCCAAATGAAAAAATACAACGAAGCGCTTGATTTTTATTTACAAGCTGCCGATCGCGAAGACAACGAATTCACGACACCAATGTATTTATTTAAAGCTGGTTTGGTGTGCGAGAAAAAACTCAATAACAAAACCGATGCTGCAGCTCACTACCAACGCATCAAAGACGACTACCCTAACTACGCAAGTACCAAAACCATCGATCGCTACATCGCTCGATGCGCAACTAAATAATTTTCCTCATGGCTACAGCAGGTAAAAACCTCTCTGCCTTTGATCCAACAACATTAAGTAACTGTGCCGATTTTCGAATCGGCATTGTTGTTTCTGCTTGGAACGGGCACATCACTCAACGCTTATTAGAAGGTGCCACAGAAGCACTAGATGCTATTGGTCAGCGTTCAGAATTACGCACCATCATCGAAGTGCCAGGTGCCTTTGAATTACCATTAGGCGCACAAAAACTTTGTCAGCGCAACGACATCGATGGCGTATTGGCAATTGGCGTTGTGATCCAAGGTGAAACCCGCCATTTTGATTTTGTCTGCAGTGGCACCACCCAAGGACTCATGGACGTCATGCTCAAGCACGACAAACCCGTTGGCTTCTGCTTGCTCACCGACAACACCGAACAACAATCCCAAGACCGCGCTGGAGGCATACACGGCAATAAAGGCACTGAAGCTATGGTTGCTGTTTTGCAAATGCTACAAATCTCATTATCATGACACTCATCAAATCCATTTCAGGAATCCGCGGCACCATCGGAGGTGCTGTAGACCAAGGCCTCACGCCTATTGACGCAGTCAAATTTGCCGCAGCTTATGGCACTTGGTTGCAACAACAACACCCTGGGCAACGCCTCAAGGTAGTTATTGGCCGCGACGCAAGAATTTCAGGGCCCATGATTGCAGCGCTTGTACAGCAAACGCTGGTAGGCTTGGGTATTGATATCATCGACCTCGGCTTGTCTACAACACCAACCGTTGAGGTAGCAGTGCCCTTAGAAAATGCCCAAGGTGGCATTATTCTGACGGCCAGCCACAACCCTAAACAATGGAACGCGCTCAAATTGCTCAATGCAAAAGGCGAATTCATTTCTGGAGCCGAAGGCGAGGCATTGCTCCAAATTGCAGCTAACGAAGCCTTCTCTTTTGCCGAAGTAGACAACCTCGGCACAATAACACCCAACGACACCTATCTTGAAAAACACATTCAAGCCATACTAGACCTCCCATTAGTAGACAAAACCGCTATTGCTGCAGCTAATTTCAATGTAGTCGTAGACGCCGTGAATTCTACCGGAGGTACCTTTGTACCGGCCTTATTGCGCGCACTGGGCGTCAATCAGATTGAAGAACTTTACTGCGAGCCAACGGGCCACTTTCCGCACAACCCCGAGCCCTTACCCGAACACCTCACCGAGCTTTCAGCGCGCGTCGTGGAAGGCAAAGCAGACCTCGGCATCACTGTTGACCCCGATGTAGACCGCTTGGCGCTCGTTTGCGAAGACGGTAGCATGTTCGGCGAAGAATACACTTTGGTTGCCGTTGCAGATTACGTCCTGACCCACACCCCTGGCCCAACGGTCTCAAACCTTTCTTCTACTCGTGCGCTGCGCGACATCACAGAAGCACGCACCTTGCGTTATGAAGCAGCAGCTGTCGGAGAAGTGAATGTAGTGGTTAAGATGAAAGAAATCGGCGCCGTCATTGGCGGCGAAGGCAACGGAGGCATTATTTACCCAGAACTCCACTATGGCCGAGATTCTTTGGTCGGTATCGCCTTGTTTTTGAGCCACCTCGCGCACAAAAAGTGCAGCCTGACTACGCTGCGCGCTAGCTACCCCAACTACGTCATTTCCAAAAATAAAATTGACCTCGACCCTTCAACAGATGTAGACAGCATCTTGATGCAGATGGCGAAGCAATACGAAGCGCATGAAGTAGATACCACCGACGGCGTTAAAATCTACATCGATAAAGAATGGGTGCATTTGCGCAAAAGCAATACCGAGCCCATCATTCGCATCTATGCGGAGTCAAAAGATGAGAAAGCAGCCAATCATTTGGCCTTGCGCATCATGAACGAAATCAAGGTCTTAGCGTGAGTCGTTTCGAAAGTAAAAAGCAGCAACTTGCCAATTGGAAAACCTTTCTTTCCAGGGTTGTTCGTTATGCCTTATTTTCTTTTGTTTTAATTGCTTTTTCTTTGGGAATTGGCACCTTTGGGTATCGCTATTTCACGGGGGCGGCTTACGTCGATTGCTTTCACATGGCAAGCATGATTCTTACAGGTATGGGCCCCGTGATACCAATTGAAACAGATGCTGCAAAGATATTTTCGTCCTTTTATGCGCTATACAGCGGAGTTGCTTTTTTGACCTGCACTGCGGTTTTCTTTTCGCCGTTGATCCATCGCTTGCTGCATATTCTGCATGTAGACGAGGAAGAGCTAAAATATTAATTTATAGCCTTTTAAAATGATCGTATTTATCCTTGATAAAAAGGATGAGTTCCATTTCGGTGGCTGTCTTGATGAAATGTTCATCGATATTGAGGAAGGTGATAAACGCATCGAATTCGGAATCGGATAGCTCAATGATATCAAAAGCCACATAAAGCCTGAGTAGTTCTTGTACAATGCGGCGTTGGTCGTCTTTGAATTCTTGCTCGGCAATCCAGCGCTTGTTTTGTTCTTTTTTGGAGAAGGCCTGATAAAGAAAGGTAATTGGGCTTTGTAGCGCACTTACTCCTGTG
>JBIIZO010000030.1:0-16565 GCA_044346245.1 Crocinitomicaceae bacterium | reverse complement strand
AAAATGCCCAGTGAATATCGGCTCGTTCATGGTGATGTTCTTGACGCCAATAATGGAAGTCGGATGGATTTCCATGATTTTGTCCACCATCAAGAAAGGGTAGCGATGCGGTAGCATTTGCTCGATGTCTTGGGTAGTGTAGAGCGGATCTTTTGTAAGGTCAAAAGTGCGGCCTGCAAGTTGTTGTTTCTTGATCTGATCCTTGAGCACTTTTGCAAAGCTTACGTTGCCAGAGTGGCCGGGTCTTGCGGCTAAAATGTGTGCCTTGATGGGTTTGCCAACGAGCGCGAGGTCGCCGACGATATCGAGGAGTTTGTGGCGAGCGGGTTCATTTTCGCATTGCAACTTACTGGAGTTGAGTACGCCAATGCTGTCGGGGCTCACTTGTAGTTTTTCTTTGCCCAAAAGCTCTGCGAGCTCATCGAGTTCTGCTTGACTGATGTCTGCGCGGTCCACGAGGACAATAGCGTTGTCGAGGTCGCCTCCTTTGATGAGGTTGTTTTTGGCAAGATATTCGAGCTCGCGAAGGAAAACAAATGTGCGGCAATGTGCGATTTCTTTGTTGAATTCACCGATGTTGTACATGCTGGCGTGTTGGGTGCCGAGTACGGGTGAGTTGTAATCGACCATAACGGTGAGGCGGTATTCTTTATCTGGAATAGCCAGAAATTCAATGCCTTTGTCGAGGTCTTCCCAAGGAATGTTTTCGCTGAGTTCAAAATAGTCGCGAACGGCGTCTTGGTCTTGGTAGCCAATGGCTTCAATTGCCTGCACGAAAGGCAAAGCGCTGCCATCCATGATCGGAATTTCGGGGCCGTCTAGCTTGATAAGTGCGTTGTCTACTTGGCAACCGTATAGCGCTGCAAGCACGTGTTCTGTGGTGTAGACGCGCGCGCCGTGTTGTTCTAGGGTTGTACCGCGGTCTGTAGCCACGACGTAGTCGACGTCGGCTTTGATGATGGGTTGGTTTTCGAGGTCGGTGCGTTGAAATTTATAACCGTGGTTAGCTGGTGCAGGGCATATTTCTAAGCGTACTTTTTCACCGGTATGTAGACCGACTCCTTCAAATACGAGGGAATCTTTGATGGTGCGTTGTTGTTCTGTCATGCTTCTTTGTTTTTGAGCAGCTCTTTGAGTTTGTTTTCTAAATCTTGAATTTTGGTAATGAGCCCTGGCAATTTGCGAAAGCCAATATGAGAGCGCTTGAAGTCGTTTATTGGAATGGCCGGCGTACCCATGAGGGTGTCGGCTTTTTTGACTGTTGATGGAATGCCTGACTGGGCCACAATTTTGGTGTGGTCTGCTACGCTGAGGTGCCCTGCGATACCCGTTTGCCCGCCAATCATGACGTGCTTGCCGATTTTAGCAGAACCCGCTATACCAACCTGAGCAGCCATGGCGGTGTGCTGATCGACATCGACGTTGTGCGCAATCTGACAAAGGTTGTCTATTTTAACCCCTTTGCGAATGAAGGTTGAGCCCATGGTGGCGCGGTCTATGCTGCAGTTCGAACCGATTTCGACGTCGTCCTCGATGACCACATTTCCAATCTGTGGAATTTTACTGTACACACCGTCGGCGTCGGGAGCAAAACCAAAGCCGTCTGAACCAATAACAGCCCCGGCATGAATGATGCAGCGCGCCCCGATATGACATTCTTTGTAAACGTTCACCGATGGGTATATGGTTGTGTTTTCGCCAACTGTCGCGTTTTCTTGAAGGACAACATGAGGATGAATTTGACAGTTGTCGGCAATGGTGACGTTCGCCCCAATGTAGGCAAACGCACCTATATAGACGTTTTCACCAACCTGAGCAGTTTCGTGAATGAAAGAAGGCTGTTCAATAATGGCCTCTTTTTTATTCATGCTGTCGTAGACTGCCAACAATTGGGCAAAACACGCATAGGCGTCTGCAACTTTAATGAGCGTAAGGGTATCCGGCAGCGGTTTTTGAGCAGCAAATGTGTTGTTGACAATGCAAATACTGGAACCAGTGGAGTAAATGTAGGACTCGTATTTGGGGTTGGAAAGAAAACTGAGCGCGCCTTCTTGGCCTTCCTCAATTTTGGCTAAAGCGCTAACGGTGGCGTCGGGATTACCGATGACTTCTCCGTTTAATAAACCAGCAATCTGCGCTGCAGTGAATTCCATGATTCAAAGTTAAAAATTCAGATAGAAGCGCGGGCGCAGTTTTACTGAACTTTTAAACAATTTTTTGCCAAAATTTGTGAATTGTACTAAAAATGGATGCGTTCTTCGCTGAGGCTGTAAACTTTGATCTTGTCTTTGTACCAAATACAGGTGGCGGAAACTTCTATTCTTCTTTTGTTGTTTTCAGGTCGAAATTGAAAGACATGAATTGGTCTGGGCTGCTCATTGAGCCTGGATTTTTGGTAATCAAAGTGCCCAGAAAAAAGTTCTTTTTGTAGTTTGATGTCGTTGGGGATGCCAAGCGCGCGGAGGTGTTCTTTGATTGCTGGATTGTCTTCGGAGTAAACCAAATGCTTCTGGTCTGGAGCATGGATGATACTTGCTCCAAAAGAAGGACTTTTCATTTTTCTGTATTCCTTTATGTTTTTAACGCCAGGAATAAATTCTACGACGAAACTTTCGTCTGTCATGCGCGCAAGGCAATGCGCTTCTTTGTTTTTGCCGTCTGTAAAAGTGAGGTCATAGACTTTATGGCGACCACTGCGGATGCTTTTGGTAAAAGAGATATCGGCATTTTGCATAAGGCGGTAAAACTTGGCGTCGTTGAGTTTGTGGTCTTTGTAAAAAGAATTGACCTTTTGCATGTCGATAAGCCAGATGCGCTTGTTCATGGCGTCTTTGACGCGGTTTTCAGGCATCCAGCTACAGCCGCGGGTATTGAAGATACCGAAGGTCAGGATGAGGCCGAGTCCGAAACCTAGGCCGTAATAACGAAGTCTTCTCCAGAATGATTCCATGGCATAAAAAAAGGGAGCGAACTCCCTTGATTGTTTTACATGAGCGCTTCGAGCTTTTCGGTTAGAACTGCTTTAGGAACAGCGCCAACTGATTTGTCGACAACCTCGCCGTTTTTGATAAATAAGATGGTTGGGATAGAGCGCACACCAAATTGAGCAGAGACGCCCATATTGTGGTCTACATTTACTTTTCCAATTAATGCTTTACCGTCGTATTCATTGGCCATTTCTTCGATAACAGGGCCAATCATGCGGCAAGGACCACACCATTCTGCCCAGAAATCAATGATAACGGGTTTGTCAGATTTCATGACAAGTTCATCGAAGTTTTGGTCTGTAATTTCTACTGCCATTTTATGTTTTTTAGTTTCGTTACTACTTTAGGAGCGTCAAAATTAACGCTTTTTTAATTCTTGGGCCAAATATTTTGCGGTGTACGATACTTTTTGAGCCTTTTTAACCATTTGAGCAGGGGTGCCTTCAAAAAGAACCTGTCCTCCGCGCTGTCCGCCTTCTGGTCCGATATCGATGATGTAGTCGGCGGTTTTGATCATGTCGAGGTTGTGTTCTATCACCAAGACGGTATTGCCTTCGTCTACCAATCTTTGCAAGACCTTGAGCAGTAGCTGAATATCTTCAAAATGAAGTCCTGTTGAGGGCTCATCTAAAATGTAGATGGTTTTACCAGTGGCTCTTTTGGCGAGTTCGGCAGCTAACTTGATGCGTTGCGCTTCTCCGCCGGATAAAGTTGTGGAAGACTGCCCCAGTTGTACATAACCCAAACCGACTTCTTCCAAAGTGAGCAACATGCGGTGTATTTTGGGTTGATTTTCAAAAAACTGACAGCCTTCAGAAATGGTCATTTGCAGGACGTCTGCAATAGTTTTGCCTTTGTAGCGCACTTCTAAGGTTTCGTTATTGTACCTTTTACCATTGCACTGTTCGCACAAGACATAGACGTCGGGTAAAAAGTTCATTTCAATTAAGCGCATGCCTCCTCCGTTGCAGGTTTCGCATTTGCCACCAGCCACATTAAAGGAGAAGCGCCCGGGTTTGTAACCGCGGATGAGCGCTTCGGGCATGTTGGCAAACAAACTCCTGATTTCGTCAAAAACTTTGGTGTAGGTCACTGGATTGGAGCGCGGCGTACGACCAATCGGGCTTTGGTCAATCTCAATGACTTTGTCGAGGTGCTCAAGACCTGTAATTTGTTTGTAGGGCAGCGGCGTGCGAATAGGGTCGTAGAAATGATTCATCAAAAGCGGGAAAAGCGTCTGATTGATCAAAGAAGATTTGCCGCTGCCACTCACGCCCGTTACGTAGGTGAGCGTGCCGAGCGGAATCTGAATATCGATGTTTTTCAGGTTGTGCCCTTTAGCCCCTTTGAGTTTCAGGAAATTCCCATTTCCAGTTCTTGTTTGATCTGGGATTGGAATGCTTCTATTTCCATTTAAATAACCTGCTGTAACTGTATTTGCACTGAGCATTTCTGCATAGGTGCCCGCAAAGACAATTTCGCCACCGTGTCGGCCGGCGCCGGGTCCGATATCGACGATAAAGTCGGCGGCTTCCATCATTTCTTTGTCGTGCTCTACTACTAGAACGGTGTTGCCGAGGTCGCGCAATTTGGTGAGTGAGCGAATGAGTTTGGTGTTGTCTCGTTGGTGCAAACCGATAGATGGCTCATCGAGGATATACAGCACATTGAGTAGTTCGGTGCCAATTTGCGTCGCCAAGCGGATGCGCTGTGCCTCGCCACCCGATAAAGTTTTGGCGCTGCGGTGCATCGTGAGGTAGTCGAGCCCCACCTCTAAAATAAAGCCCAAGCGCGCATTGATTTCCTTGATGATTTCTTTACCAATATACAAAGCTTGTTCGTCGAGGAGTTGGGGTAGGGTAGCGCACCAATCATTGAGGGTTTGCAAGTCCATGACGGCAAGTTCGCCAATGTGCAGCGGTCCGATTTTGAAGTGCAGGGCTTCTTTTTTGAGACGGTAGCCAGAACAGCTTGGACACGATTTCTTGTGCATGAAACCTTGGGCCCAACGTTCAATTGCAGTAGAAGAATCTTCTGCATGGCGGCCCATAAAATGCAGAAGGCCTTCAAAACGCTCTTGTGTATCTAGCGGCCCGAGCTCCATGTCTTCGTTGCCGTAAAGCAGTAGCTCTATGAGTTCTTCGTCGATGTCGCTGATGGGGGTGTTGAGTGTGAATTGCTCGGCCTGCAGAAGTTTTTCAATTTTGTCAAAAATCCAAGATCTTTTGTAGGCGCCAAGCGGTGCGAGACCTCCTTTTTTGATGGAAAGTTTGGGGTCTGGAATGATTTTGTCGCGGTCCATTTCACTCACTTCGCCGAGTCCTTTGCAGGTAGGGCAGGCGCCGTAAGGCGAATTGAACGAAAAAAGATTGGGTTCGGGTTCAGGGTAAGATATGCCCGTGCTCGGACACATGAGCGAGCGGCTGTAATGGCGGAGGTCTCCGTTTTCTAAATCGAGCACCATGAGTGTGCCTTCGCCGAGTTGCATGCAGGTTTGTACGGTTTCTTGGCAGCGTTTGTCATCTACATCACCCGCAATGAAACGGTCCACAACAACTTCGATGTCGTGGGTCTTGTAGCGGTCTAGTTTGATGGGTTTACTCAATTCGAAGAGTTCGCCATCGACCCTCACGCGGGTATAGCCCAAGCGCTGAATTTGCTCAAAAAGTTCGCGGTAATGTCCTTTGCGGCCTTTGACTTTTGCAGCGAGCAGGGCTACTTTTTTGCCTTTAAAAGTGCTTTGGATGAGTTCGGTGATGTCGTGGTCTGCGTATTGCACCATTTTTTCGTTGGTCTGATACGAATAAGCTGTGGCGGTTCGGGCAAAAAGCAAGCGAAAGAAGTCGTAGAGTTCGGTAATGGTACCAACGGTTGACCTCGGGGAGCGGCCAACGGTTTTTTGTTCAATGGCAATCACTGGGCTAAGGCCGTCAATTTTGTCGATATCGGGTCTTTCCAAGCCGCCAATGAATTGGCGCACATACGCCGAAAAGGTGTCGAGGTAGCGGCGCTGTCCTTCGGCAAAAATGGTGTCGAAGGCCAACGAAGATTTGCCGCTGCCACTCAGCCCTGTAAAAACAACGAGTTTTTGTCGCGGGATTTCGAGGTGGATGTTCTTGAGGTTGTGTTCTCTTGCGCCTTGAATGCGGATCAGGTCGTTGGGATGGCTGTTTTTGGGCATCGGTTTATTCAAATGGCGTTTGAAAAGTAGAAAAGGCCACGCCTAAGGCATCTTTTGGCGAGAGCAATGGTGAGTCGGTGAGCTCCCAATCGATGTGGAGGTCGGGGTCATTGTAGTGCAAACAACCCTCTGAGGCTTGATGATACGCTGCCGTACACTTGTAGCTGAAGAGCGTGTGGTCCTCAAGTGCTAGAAAACCGTGTGCAAAACCAGGTGGAATATATAGTTGTGTCGCATTTTGTGCACTCAAAACTATTTTGATATGTTGACCGTAGGTAGGCGAAGAACGACGGAGGTCTACAGCAACATCGAGCACTGCTCCTTGCAGCACTTGAACGAGTTTGCCTTGTGCAAAGGGAGGCGCTTGAAAATGCAGCCCGCGAAGTGTTCCTTTTGCCGACATGGAGATGTTGTCCTGAACGAAGGTGAGGTTTTCGCAGATTTTGGCGTAGTTTTCGGTTTTGTAGGTCTCAAAAAAGTAGCCGCGCTCGTCTCCAAAGACTTTTGGATAAATGCTGAACAGTCCTGAAAGTTTTTCTGCTTGAATTCGTAACATGGCCTCCTTTTTGAATTGTAAAATTACACTAAATTTGTCGACCATGCCCCGCATCTTTGCTCTGTTTTTATTCAGTTTTCCGCTGTGGTTTGCAGCGCAGTTTCCACTACAGACTATCGTGCAACAACTCGTCAATGACCCACAGCTAAATGGCACCAAATGGAGTATTTGCGCTGTTGACCTTACTTCTGGAGATACAATTGCAGCTTACCTACCCGCACAACAACTTCCCGGCGCTTCCATCACTAAATTGGTGAGCACAGCCGCCGCACTAACTGTACTCGGGCCGAGTTACCAAGCCAAAACACAACTTTTTTTGGATGGCGAGCTCAAAGCACATGGCGTTTTCGACGGCAACATTCGAATTGTAGGAGGCGGTGATGTCGCATTAGGTTCTCGTTATTTCCATGAGCCAGGTCGCGAACTCGATTTTTTAACTGAATGGGTTGCACTCATCCAAAAACAAGGTATCCAATACATTACTGGACAAGTGATTGCCGATGCGAGCGCTTTTGGTTACGACAAATGCCCAGTAGGCTGGGAGCAGGTCGACATGGGCAACTATTACGGCTGTGGCTCATTTGGCCTCAATTTCTACGACAACACTCTCAAATTAACTTTTCAGACAGGTGCATCCGGAACACCTATTGTCTTAAAGAGTTGTTTTCCGAATGATCCAAACTATCGTCTAAACATTGAGGCTAAAGCGGCGAATGTAAGTGCCGATCAATCTTTTATTCACGGCGAGCCTTACAATTTTGAAAGAAGTATCAAAGGTAGTTTGCCGGCTAACCGAACGGAATATGAAGTCAAAGGCAGCATGCCTGATCCAGAGCAGCTTTTGGCGCTCTTGTTTTATCAAGCGCTGCAAAAGCAAGGCGTTCGCGTAGACGGCGGCAGTGCTGCTGTCAGATTGCATCCTGGTTTACACGCGCCAAACACCAAAAACATGACCTTGTTACACGCAGAAGTGGGTCAAAAGCTAGAAGATGTTGTTTTTTGGACCAACCAACGCAGTGTCAATATGTTTGCCGAAGGTTTACTGCGTCAGATCGGTGCGCAGCGCTACGGTAGCGGCACCTATGAAAACGGGATGCGCGTCATCGACAGCTTATTTGAAGATTGGCAGCTCGGGCCGTGTGGAATAGTAGATGGCAGTGGTTTATCCAAGGTCAATCGGATGAGTTCGGCCCAATTTGTCAAGCTCTTAGCACAACAAGCTAAAGCGCCACATGCGGCTACCTATTTTAAAAGTTTGCCGATTGCCGGGCAAACTGGCACGGTCAAAAACCTTTGTAAAGGGCAAGCTGGCGAAGGAAAAGTACACGCCAAAAGCGGAAGTATCAACGGAATCAAAGCATACGCGGGATACGTCGCTGCGCCGAATGGTCACCAAATAGCGTTTGCCATAATTGCCAATGATTACAAGATTTCAGGGTCGGCAATGGCCAAAAAAATGGAACCTTTTTTCAATCAGTTGGCTACATACCAAGCTCGACCTGAATAAGTTCCGTCCAGAAATCTTGAATGCCAATTTGGGCCACGCCCAGCATCTGGGGAACAATACTTGCGGGTGAAAACCCGGGCGTTGTATTGACTTCAATGACATATGGAACACCGTTCACAAGCATGAAATCGATGCGGGCAATTGCTCTTAAACCCAGTAAATCATATATTTTTTTAGCTTGCGACTGAACTGCTAGTGTGAGGGCATCATTGACCCGAGCAGGCGTAATTTCTTTGGATTTGCCATCGTATTTGGCAGCGTAATCGAAAAATTCGGTTTCAGAGACAATTTCCGTAAGCGGTAAGGCTACCAAGCCATTTTGGCTGCGGTAAACGCCACAGGTTACTTCAGTGCCGTCCAAAAATGCTTCGGCCACTACATTTCGACCTTCCTTAAAAGCGGTGTCAAATGCCGTTTGGACGTCTTCAATAGACTTCACTTTTGAAATACCAAAGCTAGAGCCTGAGTCCGATGGCTTCACAAACATAGGCAGGTCCAAATCGGCTACTAATGCAGTGGCATCTATTTGTGCGCCCAAGTGAAAAAGTTGAGATTTAGCCACTTCAAAACCAAAACCTTTCAAGAATTGATTGCAGTACCATTTGTCAAAAGAAAGTGCACTTGCCAATACACCAGAATTGATGTAGGGAATTTGCAGCATATCGAGATATGCTTGAATTTTTCCGTTTTCTCCGGGGTCGCCGTGTGTGTAAACAATTGCCGCGTCTATTTTTCCTTCGATTTGTAGTCGTTCTTGCCAGTCGGCTCTTGAAATGGGAATCAGGACGCATTCGAGGTGCGCAGGAAAATGATTTTGAATGGTTTGAGCACTCTTAATAGAGATATTGTATTCGGAGGAAAAGCCTCCGCAAATGAGTCCGATGCGCTTCATGCGTTTATTTTAAGGCGAAATTATCTAAAATTGGTAATTTCGCAGCATGAGGCCCTTGTATTTTATTTTTTGGTTCGGATTAGGCTTTAGCTTCCGTTTGTTTTTTAGACGCATCAAAGAAGTGCGTCCGAGTAAAAGTCGTTTTGGAAGAACCATCTTTGTAAGTAACCACCCTTCGTCGTTTCTCGATCCATTGGTCGTGTCGCGTTTGCGTAAACCTATTGTGTATTTCATGACACGCTCCGACGTCTTCAATCGCTTTACTCGGCCATTGTTTTGGCTAGCTCATATGTTGCCTATTTATCGCCAGCAAGACGGTGGTAATTCGCAAGAAAAGAACAAAAAAGTTTTTAAAAAGGCGACTGAAACCCTTGCTCGCAACCGTAATTTGCTCATTTTTGGTGAAGGCATCACCGACGATATCTTTGAGCGCAGGCTCAAGCCCATTAAAAAGGGCGCCATTCGCATTGGTTTTACAGCCTTAGAAGACCTCGATTGGAAAGTAGAAATCCGGGTCCAAGGTCTAGGGTTGAATTACACCAATCCAGGCATCTTGCGCGGCGATGTATTGCTCGCTGCTGCTGAACCAATCTTACTCAATGACTATAAGGAGGCCTACCTTGAAAATCCAAGTAAAGTCATTTCAGCGCTCAATCGCGAACTCGAACAGCGCATGCAGGCGCAAATTACGCACGTCAAAGCGGACGAACACGTCTTGTTGCACGAGCAAATCATGATGCTCAATCGCAAAGGCATGCACGTAGATTGCTATGATCCAAAACTTTCCCTCGAAGCCCGCTGGTTGTACGCTCAACAGTTAGCGAACTATCTAAATGCGCTACCAGAAAGTCAAAATGAAAGCATTGCAAGCATCAAAAATCAAATCAATGCTTATCTAGACAGCTTGCGTAAATTGGGCTTAAGGGAAGCAGAACTTTATTGGTTTGCCCTTCAAAAGAACTGGCGCTTGCTCACTTTCTTGAAGCTATTGGTTCAATTGCCGCTATTCCTCTTGGGGCTTGTGCACATCGCTTTGCCTACTATGCTCGTGAAAAGATTTGTCGAAAACAAATTGAAAAGACCCGTGTTTTGGTCCTCTACCAAAATGACCATGCTTTTGGTCTTGTTGCCATTGTGGAATATCCTTCTTTTTGTCGTGGCTGCGCAATTCATTTCGCTGGATACCTGGTGCTGGATTGCACTCTTCTTCGCCTTAAATATAGTCGCTTTGGGGTACTATTTATTTTTAAAAAATACCACCCTTTTGATCAAATCATTACGTTATAACGCACAAAGCTTGCGCTCGGTTGTTGCACAACGAGATACCGTTTTACAACAATTGGAAACACAGCAATTCTAATGGAAGAAACAACACGTATTAAGAAGCCAAAATGGTTGCGCGTCAAGCTCCCCACCGGAGAAAACTACCGCAAAGTGAGAGGCTTGGTCGATGAGCACAAACTCCACACCATCTGTGAAAGCGGAAGCTGTCCAAACATGGGCGAGTGTTGGGGCGAAGGCACGGCCACCTTCATGATCCTCGGCAATGTCTGCACGCGCTCTTGTGGTTTCTGTGGCGTTCATACTGGCAAACCAGATCCCGTAGATATGTTTGAGCCGGGTAGGGTTGCCAATTCTGTCAAAATTATGGGTGTCAAGCATGCCGTCATTACTTCTGTTGACCGCGACGACCTCAAAGACGGCGGCTCAGAAATTTGGTCCCAAACGGTGCGCGCTATTCGCCAGCAATCTCCGGGCACCACCTTAGAAACATTGATCCCCGATTTCGCCGGCAACTGGGACAACCTTCAAGTCATCATTGATGTCGCACCCGAAATCGTCTCTCACAACCTCGAGACCGTCCGCAGACTCACTAAACAAGTCCGTATCCAAGCCAAATACGACCGCAGTTTAGAGGTGTTATTTCGCCTTAAAAAAGGTGGTATGCGTACCAAATCAGGTGTCATGTTGGGCTTGGGTGAAACCGAACAAGAGGTACTCGAAACCATGCAAGATCTGCGCTCAGTGCAAGTTGATATCCTGACGCTCGGTCAGTACCTCCAACCTACGCCAAAGCATTTACCCGTTGCTGAATTTATAGAACCAGAGCAATTTGCTTATTACCAGAAAATAGGCCTAGAAATGGGCTTCAGATTTGTGGAGAGTGGCCCGCTAGTGCGCTCCTCCTATCATGCAGAAAAACACTTATTCGATCAATAAATATTCGAAAATGATTCGAAACAAAAATTTATGTCAAATTTTGTGCAATTGCCTACAAACTTGACTCATTATTAAGAGAATATTTCTTAATTTGGCACACTAATCTTGCACTATTAATAATTTCTATATGAATAAAAAGATATATGTATTTGGTTCTTTGATAGTTGCGGGTGTTTTCGCCCTCGCATTCACCGTTTACCATTTCTTGCCACAAACAGCACTTTATCGTCAGGCAGGTTTGTCTATTCTAAAAGAAGGTCGATCAACTGATGCCATTTCTTGGCTGAAGGCACGCTACATAGATGTCAATACAGGTAATCCAGTTTCGAATGAAACACTTGCGAAAATTGAGCAAGAGATTCGTAAAATGGGTACCTCAAAATCTATTGTTTTTGAATCACTCGGCCCAGACAACATCGGTGGTCGTACGCGTGCCATTTGCATTGACCGCAGCAACATCAACCGCGTATGGGCAGGTGGTGTATCCGGAGGTTTGTTTGTTTCCAATAACAAAGGCAATTTCTGGGAGCGCGTAGTTCCTTTTTTCGATGCTGGCGCGAGTCCCTTCATCTCTAGTATGACCATGACACCAGATAACACGCTATACGTGGCCACAGGATCAAACGATGAAGGTTGGGGCGGCAACGGCGTTTGGTACTCCACAGATTTCGGCGCAACATTTTCAAAAATACCTGGTACAACCAATTGTACAGAAGTAGCTTGCTCAAATGCTGACAACAATGTTTGGATGGCCACTTCTTCAGGTCTTAAAAAATGGAAAGTCGGCGACGCTTCACTTACAAGCGTTCCAGCGGCAAGTGGCGGTTGCTTTGCTTTGCAAGTCTCTAAAAACGGTCAGGTCATTGTTACTGCCTACGCTGCCAACAAAACTTACGTGTCTACAGACGGCGGAAACTCTTTCACTGACAAATCAGGTGCAATTACGTCTAACCTAGTCCCGACAGGTGCTGCACGCATTGAATATGCCATTTCACCAACGCAAAATGCTAATGGTGCTTACTCGCTCTATGCTACCCGAACCAATTCCAACCTTTTGTCCATGCACGTATCCCATGACAACGGACAAACTTGGAATCAGTTCGTAGGCCCATCTGGGCCACCAAACGAATTTGATATCTATCGTGACCAAGGTACTTACAACAGCATTTTGTCTGTAGACCCAACCAATCCAGAGCGCTTGCTCATTGGCGGAATAGACGTTTGGGAATGGAAGCAAACAGTAAACAACCCGCCATCTGGTGGTTTTGAAAAAATTTCACTTTGGTTTGTCAGCCCGAGTTCACCAACTTATGTCCATGCCGACAACCACGAAATGAAATGGGACAACAACAACCGCCTTTACGTTGGTAACGACGGTGGTGTGGGTGTTTCTAATAGCAAAGGCGCAACTTGGTTTCCTGCCAACCGCGGCTACAACGTGACTCAATTTTATGGTATTGCCTTCGATGCGGCAGGTCGCGTGATGGGCGGTGCGCAAGATAACGGTTCACTCTACAATGACTTTAGTTTGTCTACGTACCACGAATTCCGAGAGGTAAATGGTGGTGATGGCTTTGAATGTGAGATTTCCTTCTTTAATCCAGGAGTCATGTTCTCATCTGTTTATTACAACAGCATTTCTCGCTCAGGAGACCGCGGCGTCAACTGGACCAACTTCAGTCCGAATCTACCGGGCACTTATGACCCAGCAGGAACAGACGGTAGTCCAAATCACCCTTTCCACACAGAACTCTTCTTGGCCGAATACTACGATCCAAACTCACAAGATTCCGTTACCTTTATTCCCAAGAAAAATTATGCTGCCGGTGCACAACTTCGCATTGCCTCTATGGCTTCAGGCGATACCATTACTACTTCTGCTCCAACAGCTCTATATTTTGATGACACCCTTTACTACGATCCATCGCTTACGGTTGGAAACGTGAACTACGGTATCAATAATGCTACGGGCGAAACAGTAGAAATGGGTACAGACACCGTTATCTTCAACGTATCTTGGGATACCCTACGCATCGCAGATCCATACCAATCTTGGTTCTTAGTTTATGTGAATGCCAATGGTGGCGAGCTTTGGGGTACACGCAATGCTACGCGCTTCTCTGTAACCAATCCAGGTTGGTTGTGTTTGGCAAAAGGTATTGGTGGCGGTTTATTTAACTCAGTCGATGTCGAATTTTCTCGCGACCTCAGCCATTGTTATATCAGTGCAGGGAGCGGCGTTTGGCGCCTAGATGGCCTCGGTGATATTTACACCAGCGATCCGAATTTTGCGTCAAAAGCAGGTTATGTTACGCAAGGTGCTACCACCACCGCACCAACGGCAACAACACTTACTAAAATCACCACCACTTCATATGAAGGTATTGCTATCAATCCGAACAACGAAAATGATTTGATATGTTTTGCCGGCTTTAACGGCACCAACAAGCGCACCAATAACGCTACAGCAGCCACACCAACGTTTACCAACCTTGGTTCAATTGTTTCGGGAATTGCAACCTATGACGGTATCATCGATCGCAATGATCCAGATATCTTAGTAGTAGGTACATCAAGCGGAGCTTGGGTTTCTGAAAACGGAGGTGCGACTTGGGAGAATGCTTCTACTGGTTTTGAAGGCACTCCAGTCTATGAAGTACGTCAGAGTTGGCGTTCTTTTGACGAAGGCAATGGCCGTCCGGGTGAAATCTACCTTGGTACGTTTGGTCGTGGTATCTGGAGAACTACTCAGTACCTCGGCACCAACAACAATGCGAATACACCAAATGGTCAATTCAAAACCAAGTTACGTACCTATCCAAATCCAACCAAAGACAACACCACCTTGGTATTCGAATTGGCACAAAGCAGTAAGGTAGAAGTACAAGTGTACAGCATCACAGGTCGCTTGGTTTGGTCTAAAAACCTACAAATGGCAGACGGCACGCAAGAACTCAGCATCGATAGCGCTGATCTACCTGCCGGAACCTACATTGTTAAATTCAATGCAGGCAAGCAAACAGACACAGCTAAATTCATTAAGATGTAATCGTTGCATCATCGCACTTAAAAGGAGACTTCGGTCTCCTTTTTTTATGTAGTTATTTTTCTTGTTCTAGGGTTTTATTTCACAACACTCAACCTTGGGTTGGCTCTGGTTGTGAGGAGTCTCCATTTTTGGGCTCAAATAGGGAATGCCTAAATTCAAGCCCCTTAAAATCAAAAGCAGGCCAATGATAACTAATAGTATTTTTTGTGTTTGGCGTGGAACTAATTGGTAAAAGCGCTGTTGCCCTATGAGCGGTATGAAGAACAGCACTGGAAGCGTTCCAAGGCCAAAAAATAACATGCTCAATATACTATCCACTAGGGTTGGGCAGGAGAGCGCATACACTAAGGCCAAATATACCATTCCACAGGGTAACAGGCCATTGAGTACGCCGAATAAATATGGTCTTAGCGCGCGAGGCATTTTTTTGATTGCTGGAAACAAGCGCGCATTGAATTGGCCAATTTTTGCGGTAAGTAGTCGAAATCCAAACCAAGACTCCATGGAGCCAAATAATGCAGAAGCGAGGAAAAATAAGCCAGATAGGATGCTCAAAACTTGTATAGCATGTATCCAAGTAGACCCAATGCCAAGTAAACCGAGTAAAAATCCAAGATAAGTATAGCTTGTGATCCGCCCAAAATTATAGGTAAGGCTGCCCCAATATGCTCGATTTTTATGGCTGCGGTCAATGGGTGCAGCAAGAGCAAGAGGCCCGCACATGCCCACACAGTGCAGCGTGGCTTGCAGCCCGATGATGAATCCAATGAGTGTTGGAAAAATCATTTGCGCAAATAAGTAGTCTGCTGTAAATAGGTTTCACCTTCGATCAGGTAGCGGATGTCTACGTTATAATTGCCCTTCTTGAGTTGGGCAACCGGAAAGCTGCTCCCTGCTTTGAGGTCTAATTCTAGGTCGCTGTTTTTGTCGTTGTAGCACATAAATGAAGCATGGAGCTTTTGAACGTCAACGCCCGTTTTGGCTTGGAAATATAAATTTCCATTTTGTGCATAGAAGTGCACAGGAAAACCGGCGTCTTGAGCACGTTTTTTGGCAGCCATGTCGGCATCTATGGTTTGTTCTTGCTCGTAGTAGTCTTCTGCAATCAATTCAGAAGATTCATTGGTGATCATCACTACCATATAGCCAATAAACACTACAAATGTCACCATGGCGATAATTACTGCGTTTCTAAATTTCATATTTAAAGTATTGGTCCGAAAAATTTGGTTTTAACCGTTTGTATTTTTTTGCCGTTCCCGAAAATCAGCACTTTGATTTTCTTACTGCCATTTCCGATATAGCTCCTCGGAAAGCGAATGATCAAGCGTTCTTTGAGTTCTGTTTCTGGTCTGAGTATTAAGTGCGCTTTAACCGTTTTGATTTCCCCAATATGATTTTCTAAACGAAATTGGATGCGAAAAGAGCGATGGGTCTTGTTTAATAAATTGACTTCGTAAATATTCGTAATATGTCCGTGCTCGTCCATTTGATACGTGGAGCCACGTTGTCTGATTAAAGTTGTTTGAAAGTCTTTGCGCGTGGCAATTAAAACAACAAGCGTAACAAAAAGTGCCAAAAGCAAGATTGAATAAGCTTTCACGCGACGCGTCCATTGGAAAGGCTTCCTTGTTTTGATGCCTTCTTCTGAAACAAAGCGCACAAGTCCTTTTTCAAGGCCAACTGCGTCCATCATGTGGTCGCAGGCGTCGATACAGGCCGTGCAGTTGGTGCACTCGAGTTGTGTGCCGTTGCGGATGTCAATGCCCGTGGGGCAAACTTGAACACAGTGGAGGCAATCGATGCAATCGCCTTTTTGCGCAGCGGTCCTGTCTTCGCCTTTTTTGATTTTAGCGCGGTTTTCTCCCCTCACATGGTCATACGCTACCACCATAGAATTTTGGTCGAGTAAGACGCCCTGCAAACGGCCATAAGGGCAAATTGTAGTACAAACTTGTTCTCTAAGAAAGGCGAATACACCGTAAAACGCATACGTAAAAATGACAATTGCTACAAAGCCGCCGAGGTGTTTGCCAAGCGGATCCGTTTGGATGCGCCAGAGTTCATCGGATCCGATGAAATAGGCTAAAAACGTATTGGCAATTAAAAAGGAGAGGAACCAAAAAATGACGTGTTTACTGGTTTTTTTGAAGATTTTTTCGGCGGTCCAAGG
>JBIIZO010000141.1:0-5273 GCA_044346245.1 Crocinitomicaceae bacterium | reverse complement strand
CCATTGCCATTAAAAGGGTAATAGCATTGGAGGCCGGCAACCGGCACATAACTCGGAATCTGTGCCATCAACACTTGTGAAATAACTAGAAAAATAGGTAAAATATATTTCATTACTGCTTAATTTTGAGAGGTAAGTTAGTAATTTATCCCTTAAGTTTACATGATGAAACCCCTTTTCATTTTTGCTCTATTGCTCCTTTCTTTTGAATTGAACGCACAATATAAAACCCTTGAGCTGAGATCTGGCAATACTTATCGCTATACAAAACTGCATTTTGTATCAGATGACACTTTATATTTCAAAGCTAAAACCGATAAAATGGATTATAAAGTAGCATTAGCTGACCTCAATTCTAAATTCTATTTACCCGTTGGGAAATATTATCATTTTCATTCAAAATCTCAAAATCTGAAACCTCTGAAAATTGCGATGGGTGTGGGCATCGGGCTCATGCTAGGAGGGGCTGGTGCGGCTTTTTTATTAGATACTGATTTTGTCGCGCTGTATGCAATTGTAATGGCCACACCCGGCGCAATAGTGTTTACAGTATCTAGTACGTTTCATAAACTTAAAAAAACACAGCAAAACGCCGTGCTTGCCACTTAAGCCTTCCAATGCAGGTGCCTAAAAAAACTTATACGCTCACCCAACTTGTCGACAGCGTCAAGAAAGTGCTTACGCGCACTTATGGCGAGCAAAGTTATTGGGTTTCTGGTGAGTTGGTTAAGTTGAATATCAAAGGCGGGCATTATTATTTGGAGTTGGCCGATGCGGAGAATGGGCTCAATACAGCACAGATGAAAGCGGTGATTTGGCGCACCCAAGTGTTGGCCTTACAGACTAATTTAGGGGACGAGTTCAAGCTGCTGCTGCAGCCCGGCAATCGGTTGTTGTTCAAAGTCTCTGTCACTTTTCATGAGATTTACGGTTTGTCTTTGACCATTCACGACCTCGACCCCGCTTTTACATACGGTGAAATCGAGCTTAAAAAGAAACAAACCATTGAAAGGCTCAAGCAGGAAGGCTTATATGATTTGCAAAAAAGCCTGAAACTGCCCATGATTGTCAAGCGCGTGGTGCTCATTGGCTCTCCAGACACCTCGGGCTACCGAGATTTCTTGACCGAAATGCGTCAGAATAATATCTTCCGCAACTTCATTATCCAAGAAATTGCCACCACTGTACAGGGCGACAAAGCGGTTGCCGAAATTTGTGCAGCACTCAAAGCCGCCGACAGTTATGATGCCGATGCCATTGTTTTGATCCGCGGCGGGGGCAGCAAAATGGATTTAAATGTATTCAATGATTATCAAATTTGTAGTGTAATTGCGCAATTGCGCTTGCCGCTCATCACTGGAATTGGTCATGAAACCGATGAGGTAGTTGCCGATTTAGTGGCCCATTCACGTCAGATTACGCCAACAGCCGTAGCCAAATTCTTGTACATTAGGGTGGGCACATTTAGGGCAGAATTACAACAGTTACTCGACAAATCTTTGCAGCTTGGCCTGACACAACTTAGTCAGGCTAATGAACTTTTTTCGAGCACCAGTAAATTCTTAAGCCATTACTTTCAAAATATTATAACCGAGTACCGTACAGATGTTCAAAACAAATTGCACCGCATTCAGGTCAGCACCAATGATATTTTAGCTGATCAGCGTGCCATCTTAGAGCTATCCTTAGAAAAAAGCATGAGTTCTGCTTGCCATTTGTTAAATATTGTGCAAACCATTGAATTACCGTCCTTATTAGACAAATTGGTTCTTCACTCCTCCAATCATATAGAAATTCAAAGGCTAGAAATTCTCAATTTACAAGAAAAAGTCGCGGTACTCAATCCGCTCAAATTGTTAAAAGTAGGATATACTATGAGTAGTATTGACCAAATTGACCTTTCGCAGTACACAGGTGAGCTCATTGGCAAAGAACTGCAAACACTGACTGATCAATTTATTGTATATAGCACCATCACTAAAATTCAAAAATAGCATGCAAGAAAATTTAAGTTACGAAGAGGCGCTTACGCAGCTTCAGGCAATTGTCAAAAAACTCGAGCAAAAAGAAGTCAAAATTGATGAGCTCGCCAGTACTGTTGCCCGCGCCAATGAATTGGTAGCCTATTGCCAGTCCAAATTACAGCAGACCGAAGTTGAAATTCAAAAAATTGTCCAAAAAGGCTAGATGCTGACCATCTTCACAAATTCATTATCTTCGTTGAAATCAAATTGATATGGCCGCAGCGCAGCAAACTTCTGGTTGGTCTTGGACCAAAATCTTAATTGGTTCAGCGCTTACTTTAGTGCTCATTGGGGCGGTTTATAAACTTTTTGGCGGCCCTAGACAAGATGTCATGACCAAAGAGCAAATAGAAGCAGATTCCTTGCGTACGGTTTTGCGAGAGACCCAAAAAGAGCTCAATGCTGCCAAGCAAAAAGCAGCCAAAAAAGACCTCACTCCGCCACTGACCCTCGAGCAGCAGCAAGCCAAATTAGAAAAGGAACTCCGCAATAAGGAAATGAAAGAGCCGCTTAAATACCTCTCTCTTGATTACGAGCACACCTACCGTTGGTTTGCGGGTAAAGAAGAGTTTTATGGCAATATCTACAACAATGCCGAGTATGCCACTTTTATGAATTTTGAAATCCGCGTTACGTTCTTATCTGAAACCAAAACTGCCTTAGATTCTAAAGTTTATACGCATTATAAATACCTTGAGCCCGGTGAGCAAATTCCGTTTAAGTTTCAGTCGAGTTCGCCAAGTGGTTACCGCTACCATCGGGTAGAATTGATCCGAGCCGTCCCTTATAGCCCAAGTCCAGAAGAGTACGAAGGCGAATAATTTGAACTTTTTGATATTCAAATGGTTATATAGGTAACCTAAATCTGCTATTTGAATCCTTCGCGTCCGTCTTTTACGCATGCCTTCGTGGGTATGGGCTGTGCCAATTCGTTGTTGCTACATGCGCTGCATCGCAATGGCTTGTTGGAAAATAGCCGCTTGTTGGTCATTGATCCGGAGCCAAAAAACACAAATGACCGTACTTTTTGTTTTTGGCTGAGCCCCGAAGAACTCGAGGCGAATGGGTTGGAATCTTTAGTTGAACATAGTTGGGATCAGGTCATTTGCAATGACCAAGCGCCGCAGCAATTGTCTAACAAACGCTATTATTATTTGAGTGCAGCCAAGCTTTATGCCCACGGGAAAGCAATATTGGCACAACATGAATTTACTTGGCAACACCATGCTGCCGATGGAGATTTGAGTGAGTTGGCCACCCACGTGTTTGATGCGCGTCCGCCTGAATGGAAGATTCAACACGCTTCAGAAACCTTTCTTAAGCAGAGTTTTTTCGGTTGGGTAGTGCGTACGTCAAAACCTGTCTTTGACCCGCTTTCTTTTACCATGATGGACTTCAGCATTGCGCAAAATGCGCAAACGCAGTTCATGTATGTTTTGCCTTTTGACGCGCAGCAAGCCCTGCTTGAGCCCACGCGTTTTGGTAGTGAAGCCATTTCCAAAGAAGAGGCTTTTGGTCTGATAGAAACTTATTTAGCACCTTTTGACACTACTTTTGAGCTCATTTCACAAGAGCAAGGTATAATTCCGATGTGCAGTGCTGCTCCGTTTGCTCAAGAAAGTGCCATCAATGTACACCGCATGGGCGCTGGAGCTGGTCAGCTCAAACCGAGTACGGGCTATTCTTTTGTGCGCAACCTCCACGACGCCAATGCGCTAGTGAAGTCTTTGCAAGAAGGGTCATGGATCTTGGAGCGCAGGCAAGTCAAGCCGCGTTTCGCTTATTACGATCGATTGCTATTGCAAATCTTAGCCCAAAAGCCATCAAGTGGAAAGGATATTTTCCAACGATTATTTGCTAGCAATAAGGAACAAGATGTATTGAATTTTCTGGATGAGCGCAGCACACCGCTACAAGAGGCACGTCTCATGCTCACGCTTCCGATATTTTTATTTTTAGGAGCTGCTTTCAAAGACCTATGGTTCAATAGCACGGGCCTCGTTAAAAAAGTCTCCCCGGCAGTATGGATGTGTATCATTTCGCTCATTGGAAACTATTTCGGCCAAAGTCAATGGTCTTGGTCACTATTAGGGCTCGGGCTACTACTTGTAGGTTTACCGCACGGTGCGATAGACCATTTACACCAGTTTCCTGGAAAAAAGTGGTCGCAGTTAATGTCTTATTTCACGCTTTATATAGTTTTGGGAATAGGTGTCTTGTTGTTTTGGTTGCTTTCCCCACCCTCCGCTTTAGTTGCGTTCTTGGCCTATTCCGCATGGCATTTTGGTCAGGCCGATTTAGAAATTTGGAAGCTCCAACCTTCGGCATTACGGCCTTTTTTATGGGGTACCTTCTCGCTTCTTTTTTTACTTTCGACTCATTTTTTAGAGCTTAAAAAAGTACTTTATGAAATGGAAGTGGTATTTCAAATGGAAAGTATTGCAGCGTTTCAGGGCTATTTTATGACTACACCTTTTTGGTTGTTACTAGGCTTGTTGCCGCTTATGGTATTCAGATCTTGGAGAATTGTCGAGTCGCTTTTTGTCTTGTTTTTACTGAGCTATTTACCACTGATTGAAGCCTTTGGCATCTATTTTATCTTTCAGCACAGCTGGAATGGCTGGCGCTACCTCACGCAAATCACAGCGATTAAACCACTACAACTTTGGTTGCAGGCGTTACCCTTTACATTGGCCAGCATCGGCCTTTTTGCAGGATATTATTTTGGGTCAGCAACTCAAAATTGGGGCTTACTTTTCATCTTTTTGTCGGCGTTGTCTTTTCCGCATGTGTTCTTCATGCATCGAGCCTATGCAACGCGCAAGTAAACTTGTGAATTTCGCAACTAACAATAATGTGCTTGTGTAATTAGGTTTGCGCTCAGTCCTCATTTGAGTTAGCTTAGTCAAAACATTTACTGATGAAGTCGTTCTTACTGCCCATATTATTTTTCTTCTTGACCTGGTCAAATCTGAGTTTTTCTCAAGTAAAGCATCCTACAGACTTCCCGCCACGTGCCAACTGGCATGAGCTTCCTTTGCTTGCTAAAGATACCGTGGTGTTATGCATGAAGTATTATTTTATGTCTGAGGATACTATTTATTTTAGAGAAGCTGCTTCAGAGCAAGTTGTAAAATTAGCGCTGTCAGAAATTGGAGAAACGGATATTTTTTATGGTAAAGACTTGCATTATGCTCAAATCAAGCCAGGATTCAAAGTTAAAAACGCTACATTCTATGCCTATTACAG
>JBIIZO010000151.1:0-4508 GCA_044346245.1 Crocinitomicaceae bacterium | reverse complement strand
CTTCTTTAGACTGAGCTGCAAACTAGTTTCAAAACCTGTAAACGCTACACTCGCTATGTTCACGGGTGTCCAAGGATTTGGGTTAGGCGTGATTTCAGAAGTAGCCCGAACCCAGTCAATCATGTTGGTATGCTGGCGATAAAATAGAGCAGCTTCTGCTTGATAACTCAAACGCGTACCATCGTCATTTTTTGGTGTTTGTCTCAAACCGAGCTCGGCAGCATGTGAAAATTCGGGCTGTAAATTCGGGTTACCCACATTAGATGGATCTGTGTAATACATTTCGGTCCAGCTAGGCACGCGGTTGCCTCTGCTATAATTGGCAAACACATACTGACGACTTGCCATAGAACGGCCTAATTGAAGGCTTGGCATCAGTTGTGGGTTTTGCCAGTTGTATGCAAAAACCAAAAGCCCTGCTGCATAATTGAATCCATTGAATACACCCTGGGCTTGAACAAACGAACTTTGATATTGCCGCTCGCGCAAGCCCAAATTGCTGCTATTGAGTTGTTCTAAGCGTTGTTCCAAACCAAAAAGTATTTGTTGCCTTTTTACATTCATCGACATTTGGGCCTCATAACTCAGTACGTTAGAAACGTGGGTGTTGGTATAAAATGAAGGGTCAAAGCGCTTCAGACGAAATTCATCGGCATGGCTTCGAAGCATTACTTGTTGGCGAAATTGATACCAAGTTGAGCTTCCTTCGTGTTTAGAATTCCAATTAAAGTTGTGCTTGGCACCTGCCATAGCCATTGTGGTGCGCTCCCACTGATCCGGGAACTTATTGGTATAAAAACCATTAGCTCCAAAATCTCTATCTGTATAAGCCCCTAAATAGGTCAGGCGATGTTTTTCCTTCGCACCCAACGTGTGGGAACCCGTATAAAATAGCTGATGGTTTTTGTAATCTGAATTATACCAATGCCCTGCCGATTGGTCTCTGGCCACAGCCAGCATTTGTTGATACTTATTAATTTTCATGCGTACCATAGCTTGAGCCCCAAAACTATTGAAACTCCCACCATATGCAGTTGTCTTGACTTGAAAAGCGTCACTAGCATATGCGCCAACATGCACCGCTCCAGTTAAGGCACTTTGACCAAATTGCAAGACGGTCGGGCTTTTGAAAACTTGAATTTCTGAGACAGCGATGAGTGGAATGGGTAAGTTGGCCGCGTGGTGCCCCGTTTGAGGATCGGTCATTTTAAAGCCGTTCACTACAATCAAACTTTGTTCGAAATTACCACCTCGGATACCGATATCTGCCTGCGTTCCGCTCAAACCACGTTGACGTACATCTACCCCTCCAGCAAAAGAGAGCACTTCTGGTAAGCTTCGTACAGGTAGCATAGTAATTTGCGCTGCTGACAACTTATCTATGCTTTGCATGCGTGTATCAAACGACATGTTACTGCGCCCTGCGATGAGTTCAACTAGACGGGTAGTCAGGACTCTTGATGGAATCCGACTTAAGACCGTATCGATAGTAGGTTGCTGTGCACGAAGTGAAGTGCTTGGCAAAATGATTAGAAAAAGGAAGAAAAGTAAACAATGTTTATCTAAAAAGGTGGTATTAGTTGTCATATTGCGATTATGCTTTGGGGATTTTCTCGACAAAAAGCTGCAAAAATAAGCAAACAAAATAAATCAGCGCTTCGATATCTTGTTTCCGGTGATATTGCGTTGTAAGTTGCATTTGTGACGCCCTACTTCAAAACCTCGGAGTGCGCTGTGCTTGGTGGCTCTGCCCTGCACGCGAGCACGCCACATGCGCCAAGAGCTTGGTTTCATTTGTCTACGCATAAGTGCAATCACTTCAGCTTCTTTGAGGCCGAACTGCAAGAGAATGGCATCGAAAGGCGTGCGGTCTTCCCAGGCCATTTCTATAATGCGGTCTATATCTTGCTCAGCAAGCAGTTTGAGGTCCATACGCTTCAAACAAGATTGGCTACTTTTTGTTTTGCTGTTATGAAAGGTGTCAAAAAACAGCATTTACCCGAAAAAACCTGTCTTTCTTGTCAAAAACCATTTACTTGGCGCAAAAAGTGGGAGAAAAATTGGGACGAAGTAAAGTATTGCTCAGACCGCTGTAGGGCTCAGCGCAGCAAATAAGAGAGTTCAGCCAACGTTGGCAAATGATCTTGATAAGTAAATTCCAAGGTGTGTTTGCCCGGCAAAAGCGTTTCAAAATTGTGTTCAAAGTGGAGTTCTTGGTTTTCACTAAAAAGCCAGAAATCTACCAACGGTTGTTTGGCATCAATCTGCACAACAGCTTTTTTCAAATCGGGATCAGTAAGTTGAATCTTCATTGTTGCTTGCACTTCAGGGACTTTCCGCTTCTCAACAAAGGTGAACAAGCGCGCATATTGCTCATCGAGCGTCACTTTAATAAATCCTTGTTTTTCTGCATTGAGTGCGATAAGCACCTGCATTGTATTATTCCGAAGGGGATAGGTTCTTCTTTGGGTATTAACCAATTTCCCATCGATGTCATAAAAATCAAGCTGGACCGTAACTAAAGTATCTTCAGGCAAATCACTGGTTAGAACGAGGTAATGAGTGTCATCTTTGATTTGTTCGAGCACTGCAATCGAACGGTAATCTTCTTTTACCGCATAATGCAGCGCCTTCCAATTGTTGTGGTCATCTAGGCTAGACCAAGTTGGTGCCGGCCAGCAATCGTTGAGCTGCCAGAAAATAGTGCCCATACAGCGTGGAGCGTCGGCTCTATGACCTGCTATAGCGATGCTCACTGCCTTGCGCTGGGTCAATTGAGAATAATAAATAAATGTTTGAAAATCTTTGGCTTTTCCGTAATAGATTTTGGCATGCTTTTCAATCATGCCGTTGCCCACATATGACTTTTGGTGGTTCTTCATGACAGCCGAATGCAGGCTTTGTTCTGAAAGCGGCGCAAAGCGATTGATTGTACTCGGTTCGGGAAAACTCTGAAAACCGTATTCTGCATTGAAACGACCTATTTTATTTGCGAAATCGTGCAATGGGTCTTTGCCATGCCAGACACCCCAATAGTGCATGGTGCCGTGGTTAAAGTATTCGTCGTTGCCCCAATTACTGAGCGGAGAGGTATGGACATACGGAATGCTCGAGTTGGTGATCGTCTCAACCTGAAAGGGCAACACCTTTTGAAATAAATCAATATATGCCAATTCAATTTCTTGTTGTTCCCTCTCTTGCAAGTTATATTGCAACTGAAAACCCCAGTTATGCCAAGCTACATCTACTTCATTGTTGCCATTGAAATAAACCAACGATGGATGCGCCGCCAAACGCGGAATTTGCTGCTTGATTTCTTTGGTCACGAGGTCCAAAAAGGGTTTGTCTCCTGGATACATGGCACAAGCAAACATGAAGTCGTGCCAAACCATGATGCCAGCGCGGTCGCAAGCCTGCATAAAAGCGTCTGGTGCGTACATGCCTCCTCCCCAGATGCGCACCATATTGAAATGTGCAGCTTGCATTTGCGGCACCAAGGCCACATAAGCGCTATCTAGGGCCGGGCCAGCAAAAATTCCTGGAGGAATGACATTAGCTCCTTTGGCAAAAATCTTTCGGCCATTGACCTGAAATACGAAGGAGGTCCCCCATTCATCTTTTTCTTGAATCAATGCTGAAGTACGGATACCAAAAGTAAAAGGATGTTCCAACACCAGCGACCCACTCGCGTCGTAAAAACGCAGCGTATCTGAATACAAGTGCTGTGCGCCTTGCCCTACTGGCCACCAAAGCTGAGCGTTGGACAATACTTTATCCGACTGTAAACTAAAGCTTGAAACTTTTGAAGAGGGCTCTGAACTGTCAATTGGAGATTTTTCAGAAATTTCAATATCTGCAAAATAGGTACTCATAGCTACAAGTTTGACTTGTGCTTTTTGAACGGTGAGGTTAAAAGAAATCTTGGCTTCATTGGACTCAGAAATACTTAAGGTATTCACGTGGAGGTTTTCAACGAACACAATTGGTCTGACTCCGATTGTAATGGGATACGCAAAACCTATGGTGTTGAGCCTTGGCGCCCAATCCCAGCCAAACTGATACTGAGGCTTTCGGGTTAACGAAGCAACTTTTACAGCACCGACATCATTTGGAGACGGATAGGTAAAGGCCTTGTATTGATCCGTTTGCGCGTGGTAACTTATCGGAGGATCAATCCTGATCTCGATGGTATTGTACCCGCATACCAATTCCTTAACCGCAACTGGAATGCGGAAATGAATAAAGAAATTATCGGTCTTGGCCAATAATTTTCCGTTCAGGTAAATTTGCGCGTAGGTATCTAAATTGGGGATATCTAGGACAAGTTCTTCGGCATTGTAGAAGGTCTCACTTAAGAAAAACTTGGAACGAAATTGCCAAGCATGGTCTTCTATCCATTGGTATTTGGTTTCGTTTTCACCATCAAATGGATTGGGGAGCTCACCTTTATGCCATAAAAATTCTTGTACCGTTCCGGCCTGACCGAAAGGCAGCCAAGTTTTTTGAAC
>JBIIZO010000139.1:0-5352 GCA_044346245.1 Crocinitomicaceae bacterium | reverse complement strand
ATACACCAAGTACAAATCAAAGAATTTTGTCATTGTCGGCTTTCCGGCCAATGATTTCCTGTCTCAAGAGCCTGGCACGGACCAAGAAATTGCTCAATTTTGTAAATTGAACTACGGGGTGAGTTTCCCTATGATGTCTAAAATTTCTGTCAAAGGAAAAGAAATGCATCCGGTTTATCAGTTCTTGACGCAAAAAGCCAAAAATGGCAAAGAAGACAGTAAAGTTGAATGGAATTTTCAGAAGTACCTCATCGATGAAACCGGACATTTGTCAAAGGTGATTTCTCCACGCGTTTTGCCAAATGACCCGAGTATCATTGCATGGATTGAGCAATAGTTCAAATCGTTGAAATTTTGTTGATAAGTTAAGGCCTTAGCGCCCTATGAAAGCACCTTTTGCGAGGTGCTTTTTTTTATTTTTGTTAACACGAAATTAAACACTATCCACAAACTATAACAACATGGCTGAAGACGAAAAGAGAGACAATTATTCGGCAGATAATATCCAGGTATTAGAAGGTTTAGAAGCAGTAAGAAAACGACCTGCAATGTATATCGGCGATGTCGGCATCAAAGGTCTTCACCACCTTGTTTACGAAGTCGTAGACAACTCCATAGATGAGGCTCTTGCGGGCTACTGTAACAGCATTAATGTTTTCATCAACGAAAACAACTCCATTACCGTTGTAGACAACGGCCGCGGTATCCCAACCGCCATGCACACCAAAGAAAAGAAATCAGCGCTAGAGGTCGTTATGACGGTCTTGCACGCCGGTGGTAAATTTGACAAAGACACCTATAAAGTCTCTGGTGGTTTGCACGGTGTGGGTGTATCTTGTGTCAACGCACTCTCTACGCACCTCATGGCTACTGTACGCCGCGAAGGAAAAATATTCCAACAAGAATACAACATTGGTAAGCCAATGTACGACGTCAAAGTGGTTGGCGAATCTGATCAAACAGGTACAGAAGTTACCTTCACGCCAGATGCCACTATTTTTGAGTCTACAGAATACAACTTCGATACCCTAGCAGCGCGCATGCGCGAGCTCGCCTTCTTGAACAAAGGCATCACCATTACCCTTACCGACAAACGCCAAACAGACGACGAAGGCGCGCATCCTTGCACTACTTATCATTCAGAAGGTGGTCTTAAAGAATTTGCCTCTTACCTCGATCGCAACCGCGAGGCGCTCATCACCGACGTCATTTACTTTGAAGGTGAACGCGAGGGGATTCCCGTTGAAGTCGCGCTCACCTACAATACATCGTACACCGAGAACATACAGGCCTACGTCAACAACATCAACACCCACGAAGGTGGTACGCACCTATCTGGTTTCAGACGCGGCCTTACCAACACCCTAAAAAAATACGCCACCGATTCAGGCATTCTCGCCAAAGAGAAAATCGAAATCGACGGCGACGATTTCCGCGAGGGGCTTACAGCTGTAGTTTCTGTGAAAGTACAGGAGCCACAGTTCGAAGGTCAAACCAAAACCAAGCTCGGTAACCGCGAAGTCACAGCACCTGTAAGCCAAGCAGTATCTGAAATGCTATCTGCTTATCTAGAAGAGCATCCGGCTGAAGCCAAACTTATCGTGGAAAAGGTCATTTTAGCGGCACGTGCTCGCCATGCAGCCCGCAAGGCCCGCGAAATGGTACAGCGCAAAAACGTCCTTACCGGTTCGGGCTTGCCTGGCAAATTAGCAGACTGCTCCGAAAAAGATCCTGCAGCCTGTGAAGTTTACTTTGTGGAGGGAGACTCCGCGGGTGGTACAGCCAAACAAGGTCGTGACCGCCATTTCCAAGCCATCATGCCGTTGAGAGGTAAGATCTTGAACGTCGAGAAAGCCATGCAACACAAAATCTTCGAAAACGAAGAAATCAAAAACATCTATACCGCCTTGGGTGTGCGCATCGGAACAGAAGAAGACTCCAAAGCACTCAACCTCGAAAAATTGCGTTATCACAAAATCATCATTATGTGTGATGCCGACGTCGATGGATCGCATATCGAGACACTCATCCTTACTTTCCTTTTCCGCTACATGAAGGAACTCATCGAAAAAGGCTATGTCTATATTGCAACTCCACCTTTGTACCAAGTGAAGAAAGGCACCAAATCTGAATACGCTTGGAACGAAGACCAACGCGATCGCCTCATTCAAGAACTCAAGGGTGGCGGCAGCGAAACTTCAGTAAACATCCAACGCTACAAAGGTCTTGGTGAAATGAACGCAGAGCAGCTATGGGAAACCACTATGAATCCGGAAAGCCGAACCTTGCGTCAGGTCACTATCGAAAACGCAGCAGAGTGTGATCAAATCTTTTCTATGCTCATGGGCGACGACGTCCCACCTCGCCGTGAATTCATTGAGAAAAACGCCAAATACGCCAAAATTGATGCTTAAGCGCAAGCAGCAATCTTTTTTAAAGCCGTTTATCCTCCTTTGGATAGCGGCTTTTTTCTTAGGCTTATCTTCCTTTTTGGGTGCAGAAAGTGAAAGTAAAGATGAGCTATCATTGGCTTGCCCGCTTCCATTGGCAGATGAAGAAATCATCTCACATACGGCTTATTTGTTTTCTTACAACGAGAAATACGAACAAGCTAATTGGGTGGCTTATATGCTTACCAAAGCACATTTAGGCGATGGCGTTGAACGCAGCAATCGGTTCATGGAAGATCCATTGGTGCTTTCTGGTACCGCCACCAATGCGGACTACGCCAAAAGTGGCTATGACCGCGGTCATTTGGCGCCTGCCGCAGACATGAGTTGGTCTTTGCAAGTGATGCAAGAATCATTTTATTACAGTAATATGAGCCCACAGCTGCCTGGGTTCAATCGTGGCATCTGGAAAAAACTAGAAGAACAAGTGCGTACTTGGGCGCTCCAATACGACACGCTATATGTGGTAACCGGGCCGATTTTAGAAGCAGGGCTTCCTACGATTGGCCCCAATAGAGTAAGTGTACCCAAAGCCTATTTCAAGGCGCTAATCTCGCCAAAACAACAAAAAGGGATCGCATTTGTCATGCCCAACGCAAAGTCAGAAGCCGCGGTTTTAGCTTTCTCGCTGTCTATCGACGCGCTCGAAGCCAAAATCAATAGAGACTTATTTTTCCAACTTCCGGATGAATTAGAGCACAAAATGGAGTCTATTGTGCATGTTTGGCCATAAAAAAACCGCCCAAAAGGCGGTTTAGTATGAGGAAGGAAACAAATCCTAAAAATCTATTGAAAGCTACTTTGCTCAGTGAACTTATTGCGCAGCTTAGTGAACTTCTTGCGCATAAGCATCAGCGTCTAAAAGCGCAGCAAACTCAGCGGCATCAGACACGCGAACTTTGACCATCCAGCCTGCACCGTAAGGGTCGTTGTTAACCAACTCCGGATTGGCTTCAAGTGCATCGTTGAATTCGATGATTTCGCCGCTCATTGGCAAGAACAAATCTGAAACGGTTTTGACAGCTTCTACACTACCAAAAACTTCTTCTTGCGCCATTGTTTCTCCGACGGTTTCTACTTCGACATAAACGATGTCTCCGAGTTCGCTTTGTGCAAATTCGGTGATGCCAATTGTGGCGATGTCACCTTCGAGTTTTACCCATTCGTGGTCTTTGGTGTACTTGAGTTCAGCTGGAATATTCATGTTACATTGATTTGAGGCAAATGTACACATTTTGACTGAATCATACGTTCACCTTCCTTTTCTTTCCTTTAGAGAATGCTTAACTTTGCTTCATGACAACCGAACAGTATAAGGCTTTACAAAATAGACTTTCAACCATACAGTCCTTTCTCAAAATCGATGAGAAGCGCATGCACTTAAAGGAAGAAGAGCTCAAGACCCAAGATCCTTCTTTCTGGGACGACCCCAAGAAGGCCGAAGACAAAATGAAGCAAATCCGCGGGCTCAAATTTTGGGTAGAAACCTTTGATCGCACAGCTGCTTCAGTTGCCGACCTCGATGTCCTAATGGAATTCGTTCGAGAAGGCATGGCAGAAGAAGCGGAGCTCAATGTGCAATATGCTAAATTGCTCGAAGAAATTGAAGAACTAGAACTCAAAAACATGCTCTCTAACGAAGAAGATAGCCTCTCGGCGGTCTTGCAAATTACCGCAGGGGCAGGTGGTACAGAGAGCTGTGATTGGGCCAGTATGCTCATGCGCATGTACCTGATGTGGGGTCAAAAGCACGGTTATAAAATCACTGAACTCAACTTCCAAGAAGGTGATGTAGCTGGTGTCAAAACAGTTACCCTAGAGTTCGAAGGCGAATTTGCTTTTGGCTACCTTAAAGGTGAAAACGGCGTGCATCGTTTGGTGCGCATCTCACCCTTTGACTCAAATGCCAAAAGACACACCAGTTTTGTGTCGGTCTACGTATATCCATTAGTCGACGACCAAATTGAAATCAATATTAATCCGGCCGACATTTCCTTTGAAACTTTCCGTTCAGGCGGCGCAGGGGGGCAAAACGTCAACAAAGTCGAGACCGCAGTTCGTTTGCGTCACGCACCTTCAGGGATCATCATCGAAAACTCAGAATCTCGCTCTCAATTGGCCAATAAAGAAAAGGCCTTGCAGTTATTGCGTTCTCAATTATATGAACTCATCTTGCGCGAACGCATGGAGAAACGCAACGAAATAGAAGCGGGTAAAAAGAAAATAGAGTGGGGTAGCCAAATTAGAAACTACGTCATGCATCCTTACAAATTAGTCAAGGACGTCCGAACTGGAACCGAAACTGGCGATGTAGATGCTGTAATGGATGGTGCCTTAGATCCTTTCCTAAAGGCTTTTTTGATGCAATACGGATCTTGATGTACAGCTTCTCGCGATTTAAAGGCAGTCTATCAATTGCTCTAGTGCAATTCCTCTTGACCCTTTCAATAAGATCAGACAAGCATTCAAATCTTGCTCTCCGAGCTTTTCTCTCAACATAGCTGCGTTGTCAAAACCATCTTTGTTTATATTTTTAAAAATGGGTCCTACGGTCATGTAGCTCAGTGCGTTCGCATGCAGGAAATCTAAAATCTTTTGATGTTCGGATGGTCCGTCGACACCAAGTTCCAGCATGTCGCCTAGAATCACCAATTTTTGAGGATGATCAATCTCAATAAACGAACTCAGTGCGCTCAGCATGCTAGACGGATTCGCATTGTAGCAATCGACAATAAGGGTATTTTTTGCAGTTTTTTCGACTTGTGAGCGCTTATTAGTAGGTACATAACTTGCTAGAGCGGCATTCAATTTTTCGGGTTCTATACCGAAATACATGCCCACGCGCAAGGCGGCTAGGAAATTGTAAAAGTTGTATTTACCAATCATATGCGTATCGAGCACC
>JBIIZO010000138.1:0-5376 GCA_044346245.1 Crocinitomicaceae bacterium | reverse complement strand
ATCAAAGATTAATAAAGCATTAATAAGCTGTTCACTTTAGGTAACATAAGCTTAACATTAGAGCCAATTACCCTCAAAAAAAAAGGGAAGCTGTTGGGCTTCCCTTTCTCTATTTTGGCATCTAATTGTTTATTCAAAAACGATTTTCATCTCGACGCGTCGATTTTTCTGACGGCCTTCGGGCGTATCGTTGGTTGCAATTGGTTTGGTTTCACCGAAATAAAGTGCAAGCAATCGTGTTTCCTCGACTCCTTGACTGACCAGATACGCTTTGAGCGCTTCCGCTCGTTTTTTAGAAAGCACTAAGTTGCCGTTGTCGTCGCCGACGTTATCGGTGTGACCCGCAATTTCGAGTTTCCAAGTTGTTTTCTTTTTGAGCACTTCTGCAAGTTCGTTGAGCGAAGGTTTAGAGCTTTCAAAGATGACATCTTTAGCAGATTCAAACTCAAGGTTGTCAAAGGCTGTTTTGAGCACTTCAATCACGGCTTGTTCAATGATAGGGCAGCCCTTGTTAGTTTTCGGACCTGGCGTGTTCGGACATTCGTCGTCTTTATCCAATAAGCCATCGGCATCGGAGTCTTTGTAAGGGCAGCCTTTGTTTGCTTCTGGTCCCGCAAGGTTCGGACAGTCGTCGTCTTTGTCTAGCAAGCCGTCGGCATCGGTGTCTGGCCAAGGGCAGCCTTGGTTTTCTCGCGGGCCAGCTACCATAGGGCAGTTGTCTACATAATCAAATAAGCCGTCGGTGTCTTGGTCTGGGCAGCCTTGATTTTCTTTCGGGCCCGCATTTTCTGGGCAAACATCTTCGGCATCAGTAACGCCATCGGCATCTTGATCCGGACAACCTTTCAAGGCTACCAGGCCGGCCACAGTTGGGCAAGTATCTTCTGAATCGATGATTTTGTCTCCATCTGTATCTGGGCAACCTTTGAATTCTTTGAGACCAGCAACCGTAACGCAAGCATCTTCTGAATCTGGAATGCCATCGCCGTCGGTGTCTGGGCAGCCCAAGAAAGCCCAGGTACCAGGTACATTTTTACATTCGTCCATTTTATCGGAGACTTTGTCTTTATCTTTGTCTTTGACGCGATGATACAAAATCGGCAAGCGCAATCCGGCGTAAAAATCGACACCACTGATTGCTCCTTTGGCACGGAGTAAATGCATGTCGTTCATTCCTAAAATTAATGGGCCAATGCGCGTTGCCAAGCCGGTGCGTAAGCCACTGTATTTGTTGTAGGCGATAGGGAAGTAAAGGCCGAAATAAGGGCTGTCAAAGCTTGGCGTCAGGGAGAGTTGGCTAGCTACGTTTACTTTGGTGTCTTTGTTTTTTGAAACCATGTTCAACATAGCTGATGCGTTCACATAGAAGTAGTTCCAAATGTGGTAGTCCAGTTGCAAACTCATGGCAGTTGGTGTTCGCATGTGATATGTTTGTGTGGGGTCTTGTAGCGAAACCCATTCAGTATTGAATGAAGCAGTTGATTCCTTTATCAAAGAATCGATGACCATATCGAAGGTCTCGAGGTCGGTGGAACTCTCAAAGCGATGTAGATTAAAAAGAGAGCTAGAATTCACGACAAAGTTACGGCTCAAGCCCCCTTTTGTAAATTTTATACCGCCCATATCTAGCAGTGAAAAACCCACGCGCGCCTTGTATTTGTTTTCATTGCGCATCCAGAGGTCGGTTTTACCGTCCATGTCGTACTTAAATTTGGCGTAATTTGGTCGCCATTCGTATACTGCACCTAAATCGAGTCCGAAACCAAAGGATCTTGGCTTGAGATAATTTGCAATATTATTTTGATCGATTTGACCATTCACACCAGCCGTTATGAAATCGCCAACTTCTTTAGAATAACCATAGTTAAATGTACCGGCAAGGTACTGTGAGGTATCTTCATTGATGAGGTTGTAACTAAAATCTTTGGTGTGTACATATGCGCTCGCAAATCCGAGTAAGATTTTTGGGCTGATGCCAATTTTTAAGAAGTGTTCTTTGTTGTCGATGAGCACTTGGCTGTAAGTGAAGCCGATTTCACTCCAGGTCATGTGGTTCGCATTGACGAGTTCTTCGTTGAGCTGCATGTTCCATAGGGCTGGAAATTCCAATCCTTCTTCAGACAAAACGGCCAATTTAGAGTCCATGTTGTCGACGTTGGTGATCGAGCGCAAATTGGCATAAATACCCAATGAACGTTTTTCACCGATATGGAATGCCAAGTTAAATAAGTCGAGTCTGAAATTGATGTTGGCCCCTAAAACGTTATTTGAGCCAGCGTTGTAATTGTGTACAATGAGGCGGTCGATAAAAGTTGACGACGGATAAGCCCACGCATTAAAAACAGAGCTGTCGAGCAAAGATTTAGCCCACCAATAGCCGCCATTTCCTTGATCCGCGCGCATGGCGTCGGCAGAGAAGTAACCAAAATTTTGATAGGTGAATAGGTTCAAAGCAGGTAGGGCCAGGTCCATTTTATAGCGCCCGTCTACAAAAGATGCGGGATTAATAATATTGCCCATCGCGCCAGCATAGTTACTAGAACTCACGCCCAAATAAGCCTGTGCCTGTACTTGTAAGCTACTGATGAACAATAAAAACGACCAGGTTAATTTTCTCATTGCTTGTTGTATTGAATGATATACGTCCCTAAAAATGTGGTAATCGAATAAGCGTTATTTCCAAAAGAACTCAGCTGTACTTCTTGTTGGCCGTGACGCTTTTCTGTGTCTAGGTCTCGACCTAAGTCGTCGAGAAGGTAGATTTGGTTTCCAACGGCATCAATTGCGCATAATATACTTTGGTTTTTGGGGCCATAGAAACTCGAAACTTGCGTGATCTCTACAGCATCTAGCGTTTTTTCCCAAACCTGCTGCCCTTTTGCGTTGTAGGCAAAAAGACTGTGGTTGCGTTTAAAGACAATTATTTGATTGGCTGCTTGCATATAAGATCCGACACATTCAACGCGACTCGGCACCTCAAATTGTTTTTGTCCATTTAAAGAAAGTACAGTTGCTGTGCTTTTCTCGATTTTTACGGCAAACCCAGCACTTGTATTTCCGGCCAAAACATAGGTGGTGTCTGTATTTTGCTTCATGGCAACTTTGCGTTTTGAAACATCAATTATTTGATGTTGATTGTCCGTTAAAATACTGACATACACTTTCCCATTTTGCTTATAACTATGCAGCTGCCGCACCTTGCCGCCCAAATTAAATTGCTTGATCAAGCTTCCGGTTTCGGTATATAACTGCACACTATTTGAACCGCTCGCGCACATGATTTCTTTTTTACCTTTGTTTTCGAGCAACTGTAGGCGCGTGCCTGCGTCGTGTGTGAGACGATACACTAGGCGCCCAGTTTTATCGAATAATTGGGCTTCGTGTTCGAATTGCACACAAACGAGTTGTGCGAAGCCACTGATTTGGTAGAGTTCAAGGACATCCTGACTCAAGTCCTTTTCCCATTTGCGCAAACCATTTATGTAGCCAACCAATTGGTGGTTTTCTGTCATCGCGATCACGTTGCCACGTTCGGAAAAGGCTGCAAATTGCAAGACCCGATAACCAGGGTTCATGACAAAGTAGTCTCTGATTTTGTCTTGATGATCAAGTGTTTGCGCATTGAGTTTTTGGTAACTCGTTTCAATAATTTGCCTGCCCAGTAGCGTTATTGTTTTCTTTTGGTCGGTATCTACCCAACGTGCACTGACTTTACTTGGCATATTAGCAAAGAAGCGATTGGCCAAGGTTTCGTCCTGTGAAAGTGTTTGACCGAGGGTAGCGGAAGCAAGTGCCTGATCCAAGAGCATTTTACTGGGACTCGCGAAACCAAACTGACCATAGGTTGCTAAATACCAAGTAGTTTTTGTGTCGCTGATGATGCTTGAAAATTGCAAGTTGTTGTAAGCTGCACTTTCGGTGTTGAGTTCTTCTTTTCTGAAAAATTCGTTGAGTGTTAGAATCGGGTTCGAATTTTCTTGAAAATCAAAGATAACTAAACTAGCGCTGTCTTGCTTGAGGTGTACAAAGCCGTGGTCTACACATTTGAACCAAGGGCTTTTGGCAAAGGCTGGGTCTAGTTGTTGGGCATATGATTTTTCATAAAAGTAATAACGCTTGAAAAAATCTGGAATGACAGCAGCAAAAAGCGCTTGATCGTCTTGTTTGCGCAGTGTTGGGTTCGGATTTCTATATTTGACATAGCGGTACTTGGCGTCTTTTTTACAATAGGTTTCTGTTAGGCGGATTTGTTTTTCCTTATCCCACTTTAGCCAGGCATAACTTGCCTTTGCACTGACATTGAACTGGAGCGGTTTGGCTGCGGGCAGTTCACCCGCAAAGAGGAGTAATTGGTTGCGGTTGTATTTGCCGTGGAGTTGGCCAAATTCAAATTGCTTCAGTTTGCCAAGTTGCAGTGGGAATAACCCATTTTCAAACAAGTGTTTGATGTCTTTTTGTGTCCAGTTACCTTTCTTTTCGATGAGAATTTTAGTGGATTTCGCACTAAAGAAAAGCGTGACGGGCTCGTTCGCTTTCTTGACGACGGTATAATACAAACTCTCATTGAGTTCGGTCGTGACCATTCTTTCGTTTTCCCAGTCTAGTGCTTGAGGATCTTGTATAATATAGACCGTTTGATCTTTTGGATTGAAGTAGGTTCTGAAATCAACGAGGTTTTCGTTGGAGAGGAGGTCGTAGGAGCTAAAAACAACCCAACCAAGGGCCAAAATACCGAGAAGGATTAGTGCTAAACGTTGACGCATGCGTTTTTTCTCAAAGTTAGTCAAAAAGGCCAAGTTGTTGGTCTTGAGCTAATAATTGAAAAGACATTCTGTGATGGGGTGAAGGTCCAAATTCGGCAATTGCTTTGCGGTGGGCAATTGTAGGGTAGCCTTGATTTTGCGCCCAGGCATAATGTGGATATGCCTGATGTAATTTAGTCATGAGTTCGTCTCTATGCGTTTTGGCGAGGATGCTGGCTGCTGCAATACTCGAAAAACGGGCATCGCCTTTGATCATGCAGGCAAATGGTGTTTGCCCATAAGGCTTGAAACGGTTGCCGTCGACCAGAATAAAGGCGGGTTGGATTTGTAGTTGCGCTAGTGCTTTGTGCATGGCCAAGATACTCGCGTTTAATATGTTGATTTGGTCAATTTCGAAATGATCCACAATGCCAATTCCGTAACAAAGTGCTTTTTCCAAGATTTCTTCGCGCAGCATTATGCGTTTTTTGGCACTCAGTTGTTTGGAATCATTGAGCGCGGCGATGGGTTTTGCTGGGTCGAGTATAACAGCAGCTGCAACAACAGGTCCTGCTAAGCAGCCCCTGCCGGCCTCATCACAACCAGCTTCTGGAACCAGCGCTTGGTATTGTAA
>JBIIZO010000137.1:0-5385 GCA_044346245.1 Crocinitomicaceae bacterium | reverse complement strand
ACGGCCCTGTAAGTGCTGAGGTGATTGCCACAGACTTTGAAGGCATGGTGCGCGAAGGGGAAGAACTCGCCGCTTTGCACAAAAATATTGTCGTTAAAATCCCCATGTTGGCAGAAGGCCTCAAAGCCATCAAATATTTCTCCAACAAGGGAATCCGTACCAATTGCACACTCATTTTCTCTGCTGGCCAAGCATTGGTTGCTGCCAAAGCAGGTGCCACATACATTTCTCCATTCCTAGGACGCCTAGACGACGTCTCTACAGATGGCTTGCAACTCATCGAGCAAATCCGCCTCATTTATGACAACTACGCTTTCGATACAGAAATCTTAGCGGCCTCTGTGCGTCACCCCATGCACATCATCAACTGTGCGAGCATTGGTGCAGACGTCATGACGGGTCCACTCTCTGCCATCAAAGCATTGGTGAAGCACCCACTTACCGACATCGGCTTACAGCAGTTTTTAGCCGACCACGCTAAAGGAAATCAGTAAGTTAGCTCATGCTACCTAAAGAAGAACGCAAAGCTTTTAACGAAGCATTTTGGGCGGGCTTTAAAACGTACATGCGGGGCGCGCTTTCGAGCTCGGGACGCAGGATCAATTGGGCGAGCTACCCCACACAGGTCAAGCACACTTACTTGCGGATGGTTTGCGAGGGCAAGAATATTTCCATCTGCTATGATATCCAATTTAAAGACGCGGGTATTCAAGCGATTTTTTGGGAACAACTCACTGAATTGAAGGTCGTTTTGGAGGGCGCGATGTCCATACCCACCCAATGGAACCCCGAACACACCAACCGAGAAGGTCAAGTTTTGGGCCGCATTTCTTGGGTTTTGGAGGGCTGTAATTACTACCAACAACAAGACTGGCCCGCAATTTATGCCTTCTTCAAGAAACATTTAATGGAGTTCGACGTCTTCTACCAAGAGTTCAACGAAATCTTGATCACATTGGTCGACTAACAAGAATGACTATCTTTACCTTATGAAAATTGCTGCATTTCTTTCCATTTGTTTATTCTCCATCTCCTCTTGGTCGCAAACAAATATTTTATCCACTGATTTTCAGTCGGGTATCCCCTCTAACTACACCCTCTTAAATATCGATGCGCAAGCCCCTCACCCTGAAGTTTTAGAATTTGCAAGTGGCTGGATAACCGTAGCTGATCCCGAAAATATCCTTGATACCGTTGCGGCAGTCAGTTCTTACTTTGAAAATGCCGATACCGCCAATCGCTGGCTGATTACACCACAACTGCAACTCGGAAGCTTTGGCAATTTCATCCATTGGGAAGCCAAATCTCACGACCCCTCTTACCCAGACGACTACCTGGTTTTGGTTTCCACCACCACCAACGACCCCGCCGCTTTTACCGATACCATTGGTTCTGTTCAAGAAGAGAATTTTGAATGGACCTTTCGCGAGGTCAATTTGAGTACCGCTGGCTACAACGACTCCACCATCGATATTGCTTTTGTTTTGCGCACTTACGACGGTTTCAAACTCTACTTAGACGATATTGAAGTCAGAAAAGACGACCCCGTAGGCATTGACGAAAACCCAACTATCGCCTTTGATGTTTACCCAAATCCGTCACAAGATCTGATCAACATTCAGGTAAGTCAAGATTTTGAACGTTTAGAATTGAAATCCGCGAGTGGGCAATTATTGCGTACTTCAGACCAAAGTTCAATGAACATCGATGACTTACAAGCTGGCCCCTATTTTTTGACGGTCTATTCAAATGGTCATAGCCTGACCAAACGCATTGTGAAAATCTAATGCAAGCGCTCCTTGAGCAAGTAGAAAACTTGGTGAAGGCAAAATTCACCGACATGGAAGGCAGCCACGATTGGTTCCACATCGACCGCGTTAGAAAAAATGCGCTGCACTTGCAACAAACGGAAGGCGGAGATCCGCTTCTGATTGAATTAGCGGCGCTCCTTCACGATTACTCCGACCACAAATACAACGGCGGCGATTTCGACAAGGGCGTGCAGGAGGTGCATGCTTTGCTACGCGAACTCAATGCTCCAGAAGCACTCGCTGTTCGTGTTGCGCAAATTGTCGGTATTGTATCGTACAAAGGTGCGGGCGTTGCCGATGAACAAACAAGCCTAGAAGGCCAAATCGTTCGAGATGCAGATCGCCTAGATGCCATTGGAGCCGTTGGTATTGCACGCGCGTTTTCATATGGTGGGTCAAGACAGCGCGCACTTTACAACCCCAGCGTTTCACCTACCTTACACCAAAGTAAAGAGGCTTATGCCAAAGACAAAGGCCACACCATCAATCATTTTTACGAAAAGTTATTGCTTTTAAAAGATCGGATGGAAACCAGTACAGCACAGCAAATTGCAGCGCAAAGACATACCTATATGGAAACTTTTTTAGCGCAATTTATGCAGGAGTGGAACCCTTGAATTGCGGGTATTTTTTGAAAAACGCACTTTCTTTTTCTAAAAGGAATCTTTTTAACTGCTGACCCTCCCTACTTTCAGGATACAAGATCCGATGGGCTTTGCTTTTTTGCAAGGCCTCCCATTCTTCAACAAGTGCTAAGGTAGCAGGGTCGAACATTTGCTGCGCAAACAACTGCCATACAGCGGCAACGGCTTTCTGATTCGGATGCACGCCGTCTGCTTTGAAAAAAGTGTAATCGCGCAATTCATCCAAAACGAGTTCGTAGGCAGCAAAGTAAGTGCACATTGGCAGCGCACATAAAGTTTCTATTAATAAATGCAGGCGGGCCTTGCTGCGGTTGTTTTCGATCAAACCGTCCTTTGCATGCCTTACGGGGCTAATTGTAAAAACGAGTGCTAGATCAGGATTGAAGCGAGCAAGTCTTTGAACCAATAGCGTCCATTCGTCTTGAAGTTGACGCAGGTCGCTGAGTACTTTAGCAAAAGAGTTTGATGGCGCCTTATGGCAATTGGCCACCAACTGCTGATCTGCATTCAGATAATAAGCCCAGGCTGTCCCGAAAGTAAGGACCAAGTGGGAACTTTGCTTTAAATAATATTGAAGCGCTGCGTGTAAATCAGCAACTTTGGTTGTCAAAGCATCTTCTGAAAGCGCATAAAAAGTACCCGATAAATCCCAACTTAAAAATACGTCTTGGCGTTGTAAGGTGCGCAATGGAGTGGGTTCGTCTAGAGCCCAATTGAGCAAGCGGGCAATCGCTAAAGGATGAAAAAGTGTGCCACCCGGATTGACCAAACAGTCAAAGCCGTTTTGTTGTAAAAAGCTGCCAATTTCATCAGAAAAGCAGCTCCCCATCAATAACTTGGGTTGGTGGTGGTCAAAAAGTGGCGCAGCACTCATGCTCCATGCAATAAAGCTTGTGCATTGGCGACGGCAGCTGGGGTAATGACTTCACCACTTAGCAACCTGGCAATCTCATGGACGCGCGCCTTTGGATCTAAGTGGGTGACACTCGTTTGCATGCGCTCGCCTACTACGGTTTTTTGCACCATCCAATGATGGGCCGCTTTTGCAGCTACTTGCGGCAAATGCGAAATGGCCATACACTGGCCTTTTGCAGACATCTCGTTGAGCAGCTTGCCAATTTTAAGCGCGACATCTCCCGAAACGCCGGTGTCAATTTCATCAAAAATAATAGTGGGCAGTGCTTTCTTTTCTGAAAGCATTTTTTGCAGGGCCAACATGAGCCTAGACAACTCTCCGCCACTTGCTGCGCGCTCCACGGGTACCAAGCTGTGGCCAAGATTTGCAGAAAAAAGCAGGGCTAATTGGCTGCAACCACTTGCGTTGAGCTGATCGAGCAATTCGAGTTCAAAGGCTAATTTGGTATGTGGCAACTTGAGTTCTTCCAAAATAGCCGCCAATTGCTGGGCGAGTTGCCCTGCACCCTCTTGTCTTTGTTGGTGCAGTTGCTTAGCCGCAGCCCACAAATCTGTTTCAAGCGCTTTGCATTGTTGTTGCAGCACCTCGAGTTCAGCGGCTTGGTCTTCGAGGCCTCTGCTTTTTTGCAACAGACTGGCTTGTATTTGCTGCAATTCGAAGACATCGCGCGCGCGGTGCTTGAGCAAGGCAGCATTGATTTTGTCTTGCTGTGCCTCCAGGGCATATAGGTCGGTCGGTTCTAAATCGGCAAAGGATGTAGCTGAAGCATCTCGGGCCAGCTCTTTGAGCTCTATGAGGATTTGCTCCAAACGCGCAGCATAGTTTTGAATGTCCGGATCTAGGTTCTTGACTTTATCGAGTACGGCCTTGACGGCATATAGCATTGTATAGGCGCTGTTGTCATCGGTGAGACTTGCAAGGCCTGCGCGGGCTTCTTCTAGCTGACTTGCATTGGCATAGCGCTCAATTTCTTGCTCGAGTTGCTGTATTTTAGGGTCGTGTAGTTGCAGCGCCTGGAGTTCTTCGAGCAAAAAGGTATTATAATCTTGCTGGAGTTGATCTTGCGCAAAAGCTTGTTGCTTGAGCTGCACTTCTTTTTGCAGTTGCTGCAGCTTGGCAAAAGCGCTGGCAAAGGCTTGCTGTTCTTGTTGCAAGCCCAGCAGTACATCCATGAGTTCCAACTGAAAGCGCTTGGACTTCAGCTCTAGGGTGTTGTACTGAGAATGAATTTGCAATAAATTAGAAGTAAGCTGCTTGAGTACTTGTAACGAAACCGGAATATCATTGATGAACGCGCGCGACTTGCCTTCGCTGGCAATTTCTCGCCTGATCATGGTGTGCGGATCGAAATCGAGGTCATTGGCCTCAAAAAACGGAAGATAATCTTGGGTGAGTTCAAATTCAGCTTCGACGATGGCTTTTTTGGCGCCAGGTGCAATGACTTGTAAATCGGCGCGCTCTCCTAAAATGAGTTGGGTTGCAGCCAAAATAATGGACTTACCCGAGCCGGTTTCGCCGGTAAAGACCGTAAAACCTTGCTTGAAATCGAGCTGCACCTCCTCGATGAGGGCAAAGTGCTGAATACGAAGGCTGCAGAGCATTATTCGAGGATAGTTGAATAGCGCGTAGCGTTGGCTGGATCTAATTTTTTAAGCAAATTGACGAGGTCTTGCTTTTCTTTGAGTTCTGAATCTGAATAAATATTTTTGAGCTCGGTGGTTTTTCCGAAAAGGTAACTCACCACATTTACTGTATTTGGACGGGTGGCCATAATTGGGCTCAGGAGGTTGAGGGCGGCGATGATGGCCTTTTTACCTTCCTCTTTTTTATCGTAAAGTTGATCGATGCCCAAACGGTGGTACTGATACAAACATACTCTAAATGGCTCAAAAACAGGCTGCAGCATGTTATCCACGAGGTAAAAACGGTTTCTTTTGCTGCTTTCTGATGATTTCCAGCCAGCGGCTCCACCAGTTTGCGCGAGTGTCACAATTTGCTGGGCTTCTTGGAAATA
>JBIIZO010000029.1:0-17206 GCA_044346245.1 Crocinitomicaceae bacterium | reverse complement strand
GAGCACGCCCATTCCGAATACAAACCAATGGTATGAGAGTTATAATACTTCTATATTACTGAGCAAAACAGGGCCTCCCCAATACGTGCACAAGTCTAAATTGGTGCCCGGCGTTGAATTGGTCCCTTTTTCTGCTTATCTCCCATTTCTTTCTGCGATCGCCATAGAAAACGGCGGTTCGTCGGGTACTTTAGGTGTTGAAAAGGAGCCGAAAGTCATGGCCATCAAATTCGAACCAAACAACCTACAAAAAGACCCAACCAGCAAAGCACAAAATGTTACTTTGGCACCGATTGTCTGCTATGAGTCAATTTACGGAGATTTTGTGCGCCGACAAGTACAACAAGGTGCCCAAGCACTTTGCGTAATTACCAACGACGGCTGGTGGGGCAACACACCCGGCTACAAACAACACTTCTCTTTTGCACGCCTACGCGCCATCGAAAACCGCCGCTGGGTATTGCGTAGCGCTAATACAGGCACAAGTGGTAGCATAGATCCGAGCGGAAAGATCATTAAAAAAACACCCTATTGGACCAAAGCAGCTATTGCGCAAACCATCCAGCTACGCGAAGACCAAACTTTCTACACCACCTATGGCGATTGGTTAGCCGGACTGTCCATCTCTTGGATTTTGCTTGGCTTCAGTATATTTCTACAGCAGCTTAGCCGAAATTCACGTAAATTGCAGGCATGAGGTTCTTTTTAGCTTGTTTATTGATTTTTGTTCTTGCCTATTCGAGCAATGCACAACTTCATCACTGGGAAACCATTTTGTACGATTCCACTACTTGGAAATACCAGGTCCCCACGAGTTCAACCCAAGCAAATTGGACTAACCCCAACTTCAATGATGCCAATTGGAGCACTGCCAAAGGCGGATTTGGATTTGGAGACAACGATGACTTTACCGTTCTTCCCAACAACAGTACTGCGGTCTATCTGCGAAAATCATTTCAAATCAATAACCTGAATTCCATTTTAGCTCTTGCTTTACACATCGATTATGACGACGGTTATGCAGCCTATTTAAACGGTGTCGAAATTGCGAGAAATGGCATCCCAAATGGAAACCCCACCTATAACACACTCGCGAATATTTCTCATGAAGCCCAGTTATTTCAGAATGGCCAGCCCGATCTATTGCTATTAACCGCAAATGATTTCCAAAATCTCCTCGTACAAGGAGCCAACACGCTTTGCATTGCCGTATTCAATCAGACAACTACTTCATCGGACTTTACGTGTAGACCCTTTTTAAGCATTGGAACAAGCGCTACAAGTCAAACGTATTACTCCACACCTACATGGTTTACAAATCCTGCTATTTTTGACAGCTCAACGCTGCCAATCGTTGTCATTGACACCGACGGTGTAGCCATTCAAGACGAGCCCAAAATCGATGCGCTCATGGGCATTATCTACAATGGCCCCGGTCAAGTCAATGAGATCAACGATCCTTTCAATGAATTTTATGGTCAAATCGCAATCGAAAAACGCGGATCTTCCTCGGGTGGCTTTCCACAAGCCTCATATGGCCTAGAAACTCGAGGCCCAAATGACGTCAACTATAATGTGTCGCTCTTTGACTGGCCTTCAGACAACGACTGGATCCTTTATGCACCCTACACTGACAAAGCACTCATGCGCAACGTACTCACCTACAAATTAGGCACTGAACTGGGCAGTTGGGCGCCCCGTACGCAGTTTTGCGAAGTGGTACTCAATGGCAATTATATTGGTGTATATGTACTCATGGAGCGCATCAAGACGAATCCTGGAAGAGTCGATATCGATCCACTCGACTACGCAGACACCCTAGATAACCACATTACCGGAGGTTACATCGTCAAGGTAGATAAAACAACTGCTGGTGGTGTCATCGCCTGGACATCGCCCTACACGTGCCAAGCTCCCGGCACAGGCCCAATTCGGTTTCAACTGCACGATCCAACTATTGACACCATACATCCGCTGCAAAAAGCTTATATCCAAGACTACATAACCGATTGGGAAGTCGCACTCAAGAGCAGTAATTTTACCAACCCCATAACCGGCTACAAACCCTACATCGATGTCGGTTCTTTCATAGACTTCTTTTTGATCAACGAGCTCTCCAAGAATGTAGATGGTTACCGCATCTCCACTTACTTGCACAAACAACGCTTTAGCGAAGGTGGTAAATTGGTGGCTGGTCCGCTTTGGGATTTCAATATCGCTTGGGGGAACTCAAATTATTGCGAAGGCGGAAATACCACCGGTTGGGAGATCAATTTCAATAGCGTATGTGGGGGCGGTGGCGAATGGCAAAATCCTTTTTGGTGGAACCGCATGCTACAAGACCCTCTTTTTGCCAATGAAGTGAAGTGCCGCTGGACCACCTTGCGCCAAAGCACCCTGAGCGATGCCGCCTTAACTACCTACATAGATTCAGTTGCCGCTATACTCAGCGTACCTGCTGCGCGTCATTACCAAAAATGGCCCATTCTCGGTACTTATGTTTGGCCCAATAATTTCATTGGCCAAAGTTATCAAGCGGAGGTCAACTACCTCAAAACCTGGATCCAAAACAGAACCGCCTGGATGGACGCCAATATGTTTGGTACTTGCACTGCAAGTCTTTCTGAAAATAAAGCCAAGCAGATCGTTATAGTTCCAAATCCCGCCCAAACAAAAGTTGAAATTAGCGGATTGGCCGGAAATGGAACGCTGCAAATAGTTAATCTCTCAGGACAAATGATGCTTCAAGTTTTATACGATCAGACTTCAATTGATTTAGAGCTTCAGCAATTACAAAGCGGCATTTATTTTATCACTGAACCAACCAAAGGAATTTATGAAAAGGTTATCAAAAATTAAGTTCACCCCTCTCTTTTTAGGTTTATTTCTCCTGCTTTTCACAAATGCCTGTGTTAAGAAAAACCCGGGGCCCGGTGGCACTTCTGCAATAAAAGGGATTGTAACCGGCCAAGATTTCATTGCCGGAGAAAACGAAGTTCAGCAAATTACATTCACCTCCGGCGCACAAATTGAGCACGGAGACTACTTTCTACTCAACGAAGTGAAAGACGGCAATAACTATTATATTTATTTCAAAAACCCGACTTGGGTTTCAAGCGCAAACCCAAATATCCAAGGGCGAATCGGCTTAGAGGTTGTCTTTAATTACAGCGATGCCAATACCACCATTGCGCAGGCTGTCAAAAACAAAATTGCTGCATTGGGTGTTCTGAATTTCACTATGGCCCTGGACCAAGACATCTTAACGCTCACTTACAAAAATCACCAAGCCATTCCAGATCCGGACAACGGCACCACCAATTTTGCACTAGACGTTGCCAATCAGGGCAGTGCCGATTATATAAGCCCAATAGTCCAAAACATGGCCGAAAAAAATGTCTATATCTGTTATGGAGAAAATACTTTTGCTAGTGACAATGTCAAAACCAATGCTTACGGCGACTTCCAATTCACTAATTTACAGGTAGGCACTTACAAAGTTTATGTAATCAGTGAAAATCCACCTATAGATGGCCAGCACATTGAAATAGAGCAAACCATTGAAATCTCGGCCAAGGGCAGCATTTCAGACCTCGGCACCCTTCATATCTTTCACTAATGAAAAAAATAGTCCTCCCTATTCTTTTGTATAGTCAAGTACTCAGTGCCCAAACCGGACTTTGGACCGACGCAGGTATCACAAAAAAATGGAATAAATCATTCAAGACCGCCTTTGAAATTGGCGAACGCCAAAATATAGGAGTAGGTTTTGACAGGCTTTATGTTGAAGTTAGTGCTGCTTATCAAGCGCTCGACGGAATAAAAATTACTGGTGCCTATCGTTTGGTGAGTAATGAAAAAGGGGATCAATTTGTACTCCAAGCTGATCGTCTATCTCAAAGATTTCAAATTGGCACTGACATCTCTATTTTAGATGCTTTTGACTTTGGTCCTAAACGCCTTGATCTTTCTTGGAGCTCTACGCAACAATGGAGCATACAAACTGGAAAACAGATGAGTAGCATTTGGCGCAATAAACTCAGCCTGAGCTACGATATCAAAAAATCTCCTTTTACTCCGACTTTAAGCGCCGAACACTTTTACCGTTGGAATGCCAATGTAGTCTACACGCCTACTGAAGTACTCATCAACGGAGCAACCGTTCAGTGGCGCTATTTTGTAGGTGCTACCGTAGAATTACCCAAACAACATGCTTTGAAATTGCAAGTTGGTTTGAGGTCAAGAGCCGCTGGCGTTCAACCTTTGGTTCGCGCCTCTTATCAATATTCCCTCAAATAGAAGTAACGCAATCATCAAATAAACAATAACGGCGTTTTACTGAGCGGGCACAAATAAAAAAGGGAGAGTCCGAAAACTCCCCCCTTTCCATCAATCAACATTTTGAATGCTTTAGAAACCTGGATTCTGTTGTAAATTTGGGTTGAGTACGATATCAGCAGTTGGAATAGGGTATAGATTGTATTTATCATCTACCCCAATACCAGCGGCGTCGCCTCCTTTGAACGGCCACACGTAAGTGCTACCTGTAAAGAGACCAAAGCGGATAAGGTCGGTACGACGTGTACACTCCCAGTTGAGTTCACGTGCGCGTTCGTCAATGAAATCATTGAGTACTAAAGAGCTGTAGTTGTGACTAGCGTCTCCATAGGCGCGTTCGCGGATTTTGTTCATGTATGTCAGTGCTGTAGCTTCATCACCTGAGCGGAATTTTGCCTCAGCATACATTAAGAAAACATCTGCCAAACGGAACATTGGGAAATCGACATCGACATGCGCTGAAGTTGCGTTATTTGAACCGTTCAAACCATCTTTGGTTTTGTTCTTGTATTTCGGATTTGGATATCCTTGCGTAAAGGTACTCATGGAGGTGATATCCATTTGTTGACCTGCCGTATAGAACATCCAACGAGAATCTTCAGTTGAATCGGTAAACTTCTCGATAAAAGGTCGCGTTGCGCGGTTACCTGCCCATTTTCCATTCACACCGTAGTCTGCAGCTACCATAGAACCTCCTAGAGTTGAGCATATCATAAAGGTTGTTCCTCCCCAAGTCTGAGAATACAAACCATTGTAAACGACTGGGAAAATAATTTCCGGAGAAGTGTGGTTATCTGCCAAGAAGATATCTTGATAGACGTCGTCGAGTTGGAAACTGTTTGTGTTGATCACTTTTTCACAATAAGTAGCACAATCTGCATAACGAGGTGTTCCAGTGTATACTTCCGAATTGAGGTATATTTTCGCCATGAGGGCGTGCGCTGCACTGCTTGAAGCACGACCATAAGCAACAGAACTTGCCGGGGTAAGTTCATCCTCAATTGCTTTGATTTCAGACTCGATGTAAGCGAATAAGTCGGCACGCATGATTTGTTCTGGTGTGAAAGCACCAACGCGGTCTTCTTCTGTTACAAACGGTACATTTCCGAATAAATCCATGGCGTGGTAGTAAGCCAAGGCACGTAAGAAACGTGCTTCGTTGCGCATGGTAACGATATTAGCAACTTGTTCAGCAGAAAAGCCGCGCTCGTTGAGTTTTTCATCACGGGCTTGCCAGATGAACTCATTGCAAAGCGTGATTTGGTAAAAAATGCGGTAATACATTCCTTTTACCCATACGTTGTCTGCGTTCCATTGTGCTTTATTCAAATCTGGAATTCCGGGGTCGTTCCAGCCGCAGATTGCCTCATCGGTAGGAAGTTCTTGCATGTTCCACAATACGCGGACATACGCTGAGAATCCTTCGTCAATACCGGCGATATCAGCTTGGCCTGCTGGGCCCTGATTTCCCGTCATTGACATGCCAGAGTACAACTTAGCAAGTACTTTGATGTAGTTATCTGCATCGCTGTATACTGCCTCAGCATTGAGGCCATATTTAGGTGACTGATTCAAATTTTTACCACAAGCACCCAATAGAAGTGCACTGGCAATAAAGGTATAAGCTACTAATCTTTTCATAGTTCAAAAATTAGAAATCAAATGTTAAGTTAACTGAATACACGCGTGGACGTGGGTAGAAATTGTTGTCGATGCCCCCGCCAATTTCTGGATCTTGACCAGAATATTTGGTGACAACAAATGCATTTTGCACAACAAAACTTGCATTGAGGCCCACTTTTTCTTTTGCAAAGCCGAGTTTGCCAAAGTTGTAGCCTATGTTAATGAAGTCCATGCGCAAGAAATTGGCTTTCTCAAGGTAGTGGTCACTCATCAACTGATTGGCTGTTACGCGCTGTACTTCGTCTTGGTAGTACAAAGAGCTGATGTTGTTGAGGTATTTTTTAGTACCATCGATTGTTTGGAATACTGCGCTATTTGAGTGGATGTTGTTGTAGATAGTTGCACCTAATTCAGCACGGGCAGAGAAGCCAGCGTACCATTTTTTGTACTGGAAGTTAAGTGCAGTTCCGAAGAACATTTTTGGAGCAGCCTGACCAGCGTAGTAGCGGTCTTTGACGTTGATGATGCCGTCGTGGTTTCTGTCAACAAATGCATTGGTGTCTTTCCATTTGTCTGCTGCAGTCACTTGCCCGTCGCCATTCATATCGATTTCAGCCAAAGAACCCACTTCGATTACACGGCCTTGAGAATCGTATTGTTGTTCCAAAACGAAGAAAGTATAAGTGGGATAACCAACTTGATGCGCTTGGATGGTGTTTCCGATACCGCCACCAATACCACCGATCAAAACACCTGGTGATGTAGTATCTACGACTTGTGATAATTTAACAACGGTGTTGACGTTATAAGTACCGTTGACGGTCCAGTCGAGGCGCATGTCTTTTTTAGCAATGAGTCCTGTATTCAATGAGACTTCTAAACCGCGGTTTTGCATCGCACCTACGTTGGTAAGGATTTCGTTCGTAAAGTTTGTACCGGCAGGAACAGGAACAGTGGCGAGGAGATCGCGGGTGTCTTTTTGATACACATCGATGCTACCAGAGAAACGGTCGTTTTTGAAACCGAAATCTAAACCGAGGTTGTAAGAAGTTGTGGTTTCCCACTTCAGACCAGCGTCAAAACCTGCGGGACGCAATACTTGATAGTACTGACCACCAAATGCGTACTGAGCTGTTGTTGCACCCTGAAAATAGTTACCGATGTAGGCGTAATCTCCAATGCCGTCTTGCTGACCTGTAATACCCCAACCAGCGCGGAGTTTCAACATGTTAATCGCTTTGCTGTTTTTCAAGAAATCTTCTTCAGAAATAAGCCATGCAGCAGAAGCGGCAGGGAAAATACCCCAACGTGTTTCAGGGCTAAAACGAGAAGAACCATCGCGACGCACAGATACGTTAACTACATATTTACCAGCGTAATTGTAGATGGCGCGTCCGTAGTAAGACATCAGTACATTGCGCGTGTAGAAAGGGAAAGCAGCTTCAGGTGCAATTACACTGTCCTGCTCTTCGTTATAGGTTGGGTTATTTGGGCTGTAAGTATCCCAATCTTGGTAAGAGTAACCTGCAACCATTTCAAGTGTTTGTTTCTCCCACTTTGAACCAGAATTGTAGCTCAAGTAAGATTCAAAAAGTTTGTTGGTTTTGGTGGTGCGGTAGTTTGAATAACGACCTTGTGTGTAAAATCCTGAAGCAGATGAAGCAGGTGTGATGGTGTAGCCTGTACCTTCAGAAAAGTCGCCACCTACGTTTACTGTTGCTTTCAAGGAAGGTAAAGAATGTAAATGGTAAGAAACTTTAGCGTTGGCAATGGCACGATTGACTTTACTTTGGTCGGTAGACTGCTCGATAAGGCCTAGTGGGTTACGTGCAGAAAGTGTATTTGGCTTGTTGTTGTCAATCCATTCGAAATAACCACCGTATGCTTCGTTGCCTGAATAGATGGGTTGCGTTGGGTCAAAGAATGCTGCACCAAGTGCACCGCGGTTAGCAAAGAAAGAAGCTGTTTGAACATATTTCATGTTAGCCTCAATTTGCAAGGTTTTATCGAGTAAACTTGGGTTCATGTTCAAGCTTACAGTGGTGCGTGCAAATTGGTCTCTTTTGAGGATTCCGTTATCGATGCGGTTACCCACTGATAAGCGGTATGGGAAATTTTTGATACCACCTGTAATTGAAACGTTGTTGTCGGTTACAATTGCAGAACGGAATACTTGCTTTTGCCAATCTGTGCTGGAATCTCCTAGCAACGCTTTTTGAGCAGCTGTTCCATTTGCATTTACAAGGTTGCGTAGGGAATCTGCACTGAGTACATCGAAATATTTTGCAATGGTAGAAAGCGAAGTTTTAGAATCTAAGACGACCTTCACATCATTGGAAGCCGAACCGCGTTTGGTCGTGATAAGGATGACACCGTTAGCTGCTCTCGAACCATAGATAGCGGTAGCAGAAGCGTCTTTCAAGACAACAAATGAAGCGATGTCATTTGGATTGATCAAAGACAATGGATTGGCGGCACCAGCAATTCCGCCGTTGTCTAGGGGAACGCCATCGACAACAATCAGAGGATCGTTGGAAGCATTGATAGAAGTTCCACCGCGAAGGCGAAGCGTACTTCCCGAACCAGGAGCACCGTCGTTGGAGGTAACTTTCAATCCGGCAACCTTACCCATAACGAGTTGCTCAGGTGTAGCTAGCGAGCCTTGAACAAAGTTTTTTTCGTTGATTACCGTGGCAGAACCAGTCAGGTCTTTCGTGCGTTGGGTACCATAACCAATTACAACAACATCACCGACATCTTGTGTTTTGGATGCCATCTGAAAATCGTTGGTCGTCATTTGGTTGGCGACAACAGTTACTTGATCCGTTTGTGGATTGAAGCCCATGAACTTGTAGATAACATTGTAAGTTCCGGCTTTGAGACCCGTAATTTCATAAAAGCCTTTTTCATTGGATACAGCGCCCTTGCCCTGACCTTCCACCAATACCGATGCATTGTAAAGTGGAACACCAGCAGCGTCTGTGATGGTTCCTCGAATACCGGTTTGGGCTATGGCCACTACCGACATTCCAAAAAACATCAAGAAGGCAAAAAAACTTGTAGTAGTTTGTTTTTGCATAGTTCTCATTTTAGTTTTAGCGTTAATAACAGATTAATCAGTCAAATATATTCGATTTTTTGTTAATGTCAAGTTGACACAAAGAAAAGTTTTTCACCAATTGACCAAAATAGTATGAGAAAATTGCGAAACGTTGTGCTTGATTGGAGCAGTTAGTATGAGGACCTGCTGACTTGCATCGTAATGCGTGGTGCAAGTTTTACCATCCAACTTCACTTTTTTTGGTGCCTTGGCACAATGAACATGAATATGATATTGAAATTGCTTTACCGGAATGCCCAATCCAAAGGTAGAGACTGCCGTCAACTCTAAAGTTTTAGCTGCCGCTTTGGCACTAAATTGAAGATGTTTTTGACATGTCGTTTGTACCGCATTTGCAGTAAGGCCATCGTCTTCATACCATTCTCCGCTTGCCGACTGCACAGTTGCATGATGATAATAATGAACAGTTACCATCGTATCGTTGTAAGCATCAGTTGTTTGACAAACCGTTGCCATAGGCACAAACGAACCTGCACGAACAAATACAGGAATTTGATCTATGGAAAGTGGTGTTTGAACTTCAATAAATTGTGAATCTGCACCGCAGTCAACCGTTTTTTCAATTAATTGTCCACTAGCGAAATCAAACCATGGCGTTCCGGCCGGCAATTTAGTCCGAACTGTGTTCTCTTTGAAACTACTCATTGGGTCGGTGATGGCGTGTACTAAAAATGCAGATCCCCACATGTAAGCTTCCGTTTGCTCAAAAGACCAATCGGCCTTCGGAAACTCCATGTAAATTGGCCTCATGAGCGGCCAACCTTTGGTGGTATTTTGATATGCTAAGGTGTAATTATAGGGTAGCATACGGTAGCGGCTTTCAATCGCTTTTTTGGCGAGCGCTTTGGTTTGGACGTCTTTGTAAATCGCTTCACTCGCTACCTCTTCTTGTGCATGCGGTCTAAATATTGGCTGAAACACGCCGTATTGCAACCAACGCACATACAACTCAGGCTCGTCGTTAGCGCCTGCAAAACCACCTAGGTCAGAGTGCATGTAAGCCATTCCTTGGAGCCCCATTTGCAGGGAGATCTCCATTTGAGGCTTGAGTCCACCCCAGGTGCGGTTCACATCTCCAGACCAAGGAATCATGCCGTAGCGCTGAGAGCCAGAATAACCTGCGCGCATCAGGATAAACGGACGCTCTCGTGTAAAATCTTTTTGGTAACCTTCGCAAATGAGTCTGGCCCAATCATGGCCGTAAATATTGTGCACCTGATTGGCTAAAGCATCTTTATGGTTCATGTCGGAAGGGTGTACTTCAGGCTCTCCGAGATCGCCCCAGATCCCACTCGCACCTAAATCATGGAGATCTTTATAAACCTGCCAAAACCACTTTTTAGTTTCGGGTTTATAGATATCGAGCAAGCCGGTGTGTCCAAAATAAAAGTCGTAGGACAGGGACTTTCCAGCCGTATTGGTTCCTAAAAGCCCCAAAGAGTCGGTTATTTGCCAATTTTTGGAAGTATTCAGGATAAACGGCTCTGTAATCAGGACTGTTTTGACGCCATTTTGCTTGAAATCGGACATCATTTGTTTGGGATCAGGAAAGGAATCTCGGTAGAAAGATAAATTACCGAGTGTCCCTTGGATCGTTTTACCAAACCAATAGAGGTCAAAAATGATGGCGTCTAATGGTATTTGTTCGGCGCGAAAAGTCTGGACTACCTCTCGGGCCTCGGCCTCTGAATGATAACCAAAGCGGCTTGCAAAATTACCAAAGGCCCAGCGTGGAGGCATGGGCTGTCTGCCACTTAGGTAGGTCCATTCGGAAGTGATTTCTTTCCAATCTTGACCTGCAATAATTTGATAACCCATACGACCGCCAATAGCTTCAAAACGCACATGGTTATTTTTTGCTGCATCTAAATCTAGGTAGCCCGATTCAGGATTGTCAAAATGCACCATATAAAGGTGGTCCGACATAAAAATGGGCATCGTGAAATTCATCAGTTCTGAATGCGTTTCATAACCGTAATGTGCGCGGTTGTAGAGTTGCAAACGATAGCCGCGGCGATTCATGCCCAATGCACGCGCACCTGCGCCCATCAGTTTTTCATCGGGCTGAATGGCCAAATCAATGCTATGCAATTGACCCGACTGATAACCCTTCCCTTCTTTGCAGAGTAATTTGCCCGCATGATAATAGGCTAATTCAAACGGTGCGGTTTGAATGCGAACCTCTAGCTGAGCGCGTTGTAAAACATAATGTGTTGCATCGATCTGCTGCAGCTTCAAAACGTTCTTTTGTGGTAGTATTTGAATGGCGTGAGAAGATTTGTAACTACCCATCCCGTTGCTCGGTATGAACTTCACCTCAATAATGTGGTCAGAATAACTCGCTAATTGATAGGTGCCGTCACTTACACTGATCGCGCAACCTTCTTCTGTGGGCTGTATGGATTGAAATTTTCTCGTGACATCTTGCGCGTGCAGCGAAAAAAGAAAGTAAAATCCCGAAAAGAGAAATAAGTATGCCTTCATGTTTAATGTGTCAGTTTGATGATATAAGCCGTTTTGGCAGGAATCGTTGTGTTTTTTTGTTCGAAATCGAAGGTCTGGTTATTGAGAACGTCTTTCCCTTTGGTGTAGCCTTTGTAACCTTCTGCAAAGCGCGCCCATTCAAGTGTTTGGTCTTTGTTTGAATTGTTCAAAATGACCATCACTACTTCTGCATCTTGCCCCTCTTCTTTGACGGGCTCTAAATAGCGAAAATAAACATAGACGTTATTTTGAGGCACAAACTGCAAGAGCTTCCCTTCGTGTATCACTTTTTGCCCCTTTCTCCAATTGAGTAGTGCTTTCGAAAACTGGAAATAAGCTTCCTCTTCTGGCGTTCGTCCTGTTTGATACGCATGACATTTTGCGTCGTCGTTGCTACAAAATGCAGTATGCTGATCTGCAGCCCAGCCGCCTGGGAAATCTCGACGGATATCGGCATCACCTAAATCCTTATTCCCTTTCATACCGATTTCTGTACCATAATAAAGCTGTGGAATGCCTCGGGTAGTGGCCAGCAAGGCAAGTGCTAACTTGTAGTCGGCGATGTCCGGGTAGAGCTCATTGAAGCGCTGGGTATCGTGGTTTTCCAGGAAAACCAATAAATTTTGCGGATTGGCGTATAAATAATCTTGCGTAAAATTCTCATAAAAACGAATCATGCCTTTGTCCCAACCTTGGTCTTGCTCTTTCCAGGCTTGCATCATGGCATCGTGCAGGGTAAAATCCATCACAGAAGGCAAATAACTATTGTAATCTTGAAGTGCGCCAATAGGACTATCTTTTTGCCAATAGGACATTTGAGCTTGGTCATGCATCCAAACTTCGCCAACAATATTTAAATTGGGATATTCATTCAAAATTGCTTTTGTCCAGCGGGCAATGGCCTCTTTATCGTTATATGGATAAGTATCGACGCGCAAGCCATCCAATTGGGCATATTCGAGCCACCAAATCGTATTTTGTATGAGATAGGTAAGTAACAAAGGATTTTGTTGATTCATGTCCGGCATAGTGACGTCAAACCAACCATTTGCCGAGCCAGCATGATCACTTTGGGCAGCATATGGGTCAAATTGAGTGGACAAGCGATAGTTGGAACGCGTGAACTGGTCAAATTGATGTATCCAGGTGGCCGTTGGCAAATCTTGAATCATCCAGTGCTTACTAGACCAATGATTGGTTACTTCGTCTTTGATTACTTTCAAGCCTTGACGGTGCGCCTCCAAGACCATTTCCTTATACCAAGAATTGGTGCCGTAGCGCGGATCAATTTTGTATAAATCGGATTGCGCATAACCGTGATAAGAATAGGTTGGTTCGTTGTCCTCGAGCATAGGCGTTGTCCAGATGGTAGTAGCGCCTAATTCTTTGATATAACTCAAACGCTGAATAATACCCATAATATCGCCACCGTGTCGACCACCCGGATTTGAACGATCGGTCACTTCTTTTGTGTCTGGATGTTTGTCTAGGCCCTCATTGGCATTGGCAAAACGGTCTGGCATCAACAAATACATGACATCTGAGCTATTGAAACTTTGGCGGTATTTGCTATTTCCAATGCGTTCTTCGAGCTTGAAATCATGGGTAGCCACCACTTTCTTTTTATCCATTAGTCTGATCGGATAAGTGCCTGCAACTTTATCTTTGGTCTCGAGCGTCACAAAAATATAGTTCGGGTTCTCTGTGCGGAGTTCTTCGAGAATAGCTAAACCTGATACTTCCACCTTGTATTTAGCAATTTCTTGACCGTGGAGCAATACTTGAACTTGATGGTGCTCCATTCCTACCCACCAGTTAGCAGGTTCTACATGTTTAAAAACTTGAGCGTGCGATAAAAAAGTAAAAAGTAGACAAAGGGCAAGGTTAATCCATTTCATAAATACGTTGTTGGGTGCCATTTTCAAAATTCAAAATTTTAATACAATTTTTGGTACTTGGTTCAATTTCTCTGCCCAAAATATCGGTCACAAAAAGTAATTTTCCTGGTTGGGCGGTCAATTCACCCATACCAACCGAACACGGATTGGGCAAGGCCTGATAAGCACTTAACTGCGCAAGCGCACTCGTTTTACGGTTCTGCAAATAGGGTACAATGCCAGACTTGACATGTGCTCCCCATGTCGTTTGAAGCGCATTCGAAAAATCTTGGTCAGAAAAGCCGTAGTCCAGACCTTTGTAGTCATCGGCAAAAGCTGCTGGTGTGATGAGTGTTTGTTGGGCTTCGAGCTGAACCTGTAGGCTGCTCACATTCCAGACATTGGTAAGGATATCATTGACATGAAAAGTAAAGCGGTCTCTAAAATACGGGACGGCAAGTAATTTGGTGTAAAGCGGTCTGCTTTGGTTACCTGGGGCCCACGAATAAATATTACGCAGCGCCCAATTGATATTGAACCAATCGATGCCAAAAGTATTGTCTAAATCATAAGACAGATAAACCATTTTGCCGTCACTTTCGCGCTGATACAAGTAGTAATTGTTCTTGTTATAGGCATAGCCATCCCACTGCCCAATGAGAATTTCCATGGCAATATTGCGCAAGAATAAATCCACATCAAATACTTCTTGAAGCGCACAAGCAAACGTATTTGAGCTTGAATTATTCAATACATCTATAAAATGAACTAAAGCCGAATAATCATTGCTATCCTTATTGGTTTTGAGCTCATAAGTGCTCGTGTAGTTGGCCGGATTGCTACCCCACCAGGTCAGGTCTGCGCCATAAGCGCATTTCCAAAGGTTTCCATTAGCCTCGCCAGGAAAACGCAGATCGAGAAATTCATCGTCAATATACTCCAAGTTGACGTACAATCCTTTGTATTCATTATTGACGAAGAGTTTGACATAACTCGTACGAGACGCAGGTAAGCCAGCAGATCGCATTAATTGCTGGGCGAGAAATGTACGCATGATAGACACATCGTTGTGTTCGCCATTTAAGTTCAATTCTTCGAGACCCTGAAACTTTTGAGTGGAAACAAAACGATTGAAATCAACTTTAAACGACTTTTTTTGTGAAGCTAATGAGGTGTTTCCTCTCGCTCTAAAACCAATGCTATCTGTGGTGACATTTAAAACGGAGCTTTGATACGTAACGGTCGCCATGAATTCATGTCCGCTGTACAGGCTATCTCCCAGCAATAATGCCAAGGAGTCGGGGTGTATTTCCACATAAACACTCGCTACCTCATTTTGAAGAAAGGCTAAATTGTAGGGCGGTTGTGGAATTTGCGCATAAAAAACTGAAATTCCGAACCAAAATGCAATGATAGAACAACGGATTTTTTGCATCAAATCCGGGTTAATCAACTTTTACAAAACCTTCATTGGCAAGGGCAGTCCCGACTTTAACCAAAAAGTGATAGTTCCCCGCGGCAATATCGTCCACACTCATTTGAATTTCGTTTTTCCCGATGGATGTACTGCCCTTCTTTTGCAACGCTATTTGCCCAGCCTCGTTCAAAAGCAAAATGGTATACGGTTCGATCGCAGTTGACTGAAAACTAATGGTGGCTATTTGCGCAGCAGGATTCGGGAATATAATCAACTCAAAAGTTGAGTTCAGCACTTCTTCTATAGAAACAGGCGCATCGGTGATTTCTGGTTGGGCAAGCTTGACATCCGTATAAATGCGGTACTCCCCCGCGTTCAAGCTAATTGGTGCCAATGCGTTTGTGACATTGATGCTGTCTCCGGTAAAATACTCATACCACCAGCCCGCGTGCTGAAAGGCAGGAATGACACTTTGAGTGCTGACCGCAAAGTTGGCCATAGACACCCCATTCATACTCGCATGGCTCATGGTCATTCTTTTGGCAGCACCGGTTAGGTTGTATTGGAAGTTCAATGACCTAAAGGTTTCATAGTTATTGCGCAGCGCAAGTGTGGCTGCGTAAACATCGTAGAGTTGGCGGCGACGCGCTTGTGTGTAATAATTCCATAAAATGGGCTTATTGCAAACGCGGCAAGGGTTGTCTATCGAGATATCGTAGCCCAATTCCTGGAACTGCCAAAGCATTTTGGGGCCCGGTTGCGTCAATAAAATGACCGCCAAACCTTGCGCACGGCCTAGGGCCGTATATAAGTTGCGTGCGTTGTGCGCGGCATTGGTGTTGTTTCCGTAAGTAAGTGCCTCAAACATCGTGCGCTCTTCGTCGTGGCTTTCGGCATAAGAAACCAAATGTGGCACCGACCAACCGCGGCTGGAATAAATACCAGAGCTGATGTTGCTGGAATTTGTAAAACCCATTAGCGCTTGCTGATAACCATAAGTCACATTGCCCCAAAGCATCATGCCATAATCTGCCAACTGCTCTTCTTCAGCGTTGTCACACCAATGCTCTAAAATGACATAGGCATTCGGTTTATAGGCCCAAATTTCATCTGCCATCCGTTTGAGTATGTTAATACGCTGGGCGCTATAACCACTGCTATTATTGATAAACCCTTTGGTATAGTCAAAACGAAAACCATCTACATTATACGTTTCTATCCAATAGCGATTGACCTGATCAATGTAATTTTGGGTGGCCAAGCGCGTATGGTCAAAATCATAACCCCAACAATAGGGTTCATGCGGACAAATAGCATTGAACCATGGGCTATTGGCTGCGGGGCGCGCATTGGCAGCATCCCAATACATATTGACCATTGGACTTTGCCCGAACGCGTGGTTGAGCACCATGTCGACAATGACCGCAATGCCGCGTCCATGGCAAGAATCGACGAACTCCTTGAATTTCTCTGGCGTACCGTAGTACTTATCTAGCGCCATATGAAACGAAGGGTTGTAGCCCCAACTCTCATTGTTTTCAAATTCGCCAGGAGGCATGAGTTCAATCGCATTGATACCTAAATGATCTAAATATTCTAGCGTATCGATGAGCGTTTGATAATTTCTTTTCGCTACAAAATCGCGCACATGTAGTTCGTAAATAACTAAGTCTTTTTTCTCTGGTACTGTGAAATTGGTATTGCTCCAATTGAATGGTGTTTGTGCAGTTTGTAGTATGGTCACAAAACCTGTTGTTTGGCCCGTAGGATAAGGCTGCGGGTTTGGATAGGTTTGGGCATTGATACTGTTATCGTTGTTCGGATCCAAAATAAGTGGGCTCATGGGGTCTGCCAAGCGCATGCTGCCATCGATGAAATATTGATAGCCATATTTTTGACCAGGTATAAGACCTGTAATTTCTATCCACCAAGTTTGGTTATTGGTAGAAAGGTTCATATGATAGTTGGTCGTGGGCGTCCAGTTATTGAAGTCGCCGATGACGTAAATATGTTCTTTTTGAGGTGCAAATAATTGCAAAACAACTGTGCTGTCGTTGATGTAATTGATGCCATTCTGTAAATTGGCATAAGTAGGATCTTGCGGAATCACTACCGGATTCACGGTGTAATAAGTTGAATCAATTACCTGTGTGGTGCCGTTGTCGGCAATAAATTCGAGTAAATGTGTGCCAGCTGTGGTGGCTGTGAGATTGTAATTGAGTTGAGTTGAATTGGTAAGCGTTTGTACTACCTGGCCATCCTCTTTAAGTGTAAGTAATGCCGCTTGATTTGAAGCCGCCACAATAGAAAGTTGGTCATTCACATCTAAAATCGCACCCGAGTTTG
>JBIIZO010000028.1:0-17244 GCA_044346245.1 Crocinitomicaceae bacterium | reverse complement strand
CCGAACAGCTCCATTTGCTTTACCTCGATGAAAAGCAATTTGTAATTGCCGACATCATCATCGGGAACCTCGATGAGTCTGGTTACCTCAATCGGTCATTAGAAGCACTTGTCGATGACTTGGCTTTTTCGATGAACATCGATGCCACCGAACAGGAGATAGAAGCAGTTTTGGCATTGGTTCAAGAATTGGAACCTGCAGGTGTAGGTGCTAGAAACCTCAAGGAGTGCTTGCTTTTGCAGTTGCGCAGAAAACAAGACGGAGATATCGTTCGTTACACCGCGCTTAAAATTGTAGAGAATTTTTTTGAAGAATTTACCAAGAAGCACTACGAGCGCATTGCTAAAAAATTAGAAATTGAAGACCAAGACCTCAAAGAGGCGATTGACGAAATTTTACGTTGTAATCCAAAACCGGGTGGTTCTATGCGAGAAGCGGCCAAAAATCACCAACAAATTATCCCAGACTTCACGCTTTTTGAGCACGAAGGCCGCATCGAGTTGACTTTAAATAGCAGGAATGCGCCAGACCTAAAGGTGAACCGCGATTATGAAAACATGTTGCGCAGTTATGCTGAAGGAGCAAAGAGCTCAAAGGCAGATAAAGAAGCATTTCAGTTTGTCAAGCAAAAACTCGATGGCGCAAAGTGGTTTATTGATGCGATCCGACAAAGACAACAAACTTTGCTACTCACTATGGGTGCCATACTCGAGTATCAAGAAGCTTATTTTTTGAGCGGCGATGAAACAAAGCTCAAGCCAATGATTTTAAAGGATATTGCCGATATAGTAGAGCTCGATATTTCAACGGTCTCACGGGTGGCTAATTCTAAATATGTTCAAACCAATTATGGTATTTTTTCCTTAAAGTATTTCTTCTCAGAGTCTTTATCGACAGATAGCGGAGAAGAGGTATCAACAAGAGAAGTCAAGAAAATACTTTCGGACGCGATTGCTGCCGAAGACAAACACAGTCCGCTGACCGATGAAAAACTCATGGACTTACTTAAAGAAAAAGGATATAATATTGCCAGACGCACGGTAGCTAAATACCGTGAACAACTTCAAATTCCGGTGGCTCGAATGCGCAAAGAACTATGAAAATTCTATCTCATCTATTTTCTTGGGTATTTCTACCCCTCTTTATGCCAACGTACGGCATTTTGATCAGTCTTTTCGTGCCAGCTTATAGTTCAGATGTCGAGATGACGAGTTTGTATTTTGCCCCCATAGAAAGTAAATGGGCACTTTTTACCATCTTCTTCTTATTTAGCGTGGTGGCGCCAGGCGTATCTTTTATCCTTTTGCACCGCTTCAAAGTGATCAGCACTATTGATATCGAACGCCAGCGCGAACGCAGTTTGCCATTGATCATTATGTTGGTGTATTCATTGGTCTTGTTTTTTCTGCTTGTCTACAAAGCGGGTGCCGGAACTTTACCGCGCTATTTTTATGCGCTCCCACTATCTGGCGTTGCGGTCACTAGTATTTTTTTAGTTGTCAATCGTTGGATTAAAATTTCGCTGCACGGTGCAGGCGCTGGTATTTTAGTTGGGTTTTTAGCTGTATTTACTAGAGCGCAAGATCATTTCAGTTTGGGGTGGTTAATTGCCGCATTATTGGCAGCGGGCCTTACCATGGCCTCCAGGCTTTATCTTAGGAAGCATTCGCCATTAGAGATTTATGCAGGCTTTACGCTTGCATTGTTGCTAACGGCTGGTATTCATCAATATTTATCCTGAACCTTATGAAAAAGTGGTTTATTGTTTTTTTTAGTATCCTTTTGTTTACTTCTTGTGCTGACATACAGAGAGAAACCTATTTAAAACAAATTGTTGCGCTCCAAGAAAAGTTACTCAAAATCGAGAACACCCTGCCCGATTCAAGACTAACTGACATCTCGAGCATCAAAGTAAATACGATGCAAACAGAATTGCGCATCAAGCAAAATCTACAGCTAGATACTATAGATATGGAACTAGCTAAAAAATTAGATGCCTATAAGCTCATGAGAAAAAGCATCAAACCCATGATGCAGCAATTCGTGAAGGCAAGAGAAGGCATCAATGAAGAAAAAGGGGTTTTGAAGCGCTTGCATCAAGATATTCAAGATGGTCGCGGAGACCGTCATCGTTATGCAAATTATATTCGCTTTGAGCGAAACAAGGTAAAACAGCTCTCAGAATTGAGCGCAGATTATTTGCGAGCAAAGGCAAAGTTCTTTTCTGAATATGCGCGTTTATACCCTACGGTAGAGGCTTTTTCACAATCACTACTACTTAAAAAACAACCCAACTAATGAGTAGCAGAATTCTCGTTTTGCTTTTTTTGCTACTGGGTGCTTGGCAGTCAAACGCCCAAACGGCTAGCGACTTGCAATTGGCGCAGTATTATTACAATAATTCTGAATTAGACAAAGCTGTTGGATATTTTGAAAAAGTGTACGCGCAAGATCAGAGCAAAGCCATTTTTTTGCCTTATTACGAGTGTTTACTTGCCCAAAAGGATTTCAAAACTGCTGAAAAACTGTTGCGCAAGCAAATTGCGCTAAACAAGCAAGACTATGAAGTTCGCTTAATGGCGGGGCAGTTTTACGAAGATCAAAACGACCCAACCAAGGCAAAAAAAATATTTGAGGAGATACTTGGTGATATTAGCTCAAATCCGGGTCAGGCTATTTCTATTTATCAAGCTTTTTCTGCAAAAGGTAAATTTGATTATGCCAAGCGGGCTTTGGATATAGGACAGAAAATGAGTCCGAGCTATCCATTTAATTTCCAGTATGCCGATTATTACGCTATGGTTGGTGACAAGCGCGCAATGTTGGGTGCCTACTTAGATTATTTAGCACAACAACCCGGAATTATAGATCCTATTCAGCAAGCAATTGGTTCTAGAATGGACCTCACTACAGCCACTGGGCCAGATTTTTTATTGACCAAAGAAGTGCTCTTACAGCGGGTTCAGCAAACAGGCGCACCTATTGTATTTAATCAAATGCTCATTTGGTTATTTGTGCAAAGCCGCGACTTCTCAGGTGCTGCAGCCCAAGTTATAGCCCTAGACAGGCGCACCAAAAGTGACGGTAGGGAAGTGCTGGAGCTCGGGCAAATTTGTGTCGAAAATGCCGTTTTTGACCAAGCCAATAAGTGTTTTCAGTATGTCATCGATTTAGGTCCTGAACAGCCTCACTTTTATGAAGCACAGCTTTCGTTGTTAAACGCAAGGTTTATTCAGGTGACGCAATTTAGAAATTTCAATGCGGAAGAAATCAAGTTGTGTATCACTGACTTTGAACAAGCCTTAATGCGTTTGGGCAAAAGCAGGGTTTCTTTCCAAGTGTCCTTGCAGCTCGCCGAGATCAGGGCTTTTTATGCCCAGCAGTCAGTGATTGCTATCGATGAGTTACAAGAACTTATTCGCATGCCTGGCTTAACAGATATGCAGCGTGCACAAGCCAAAATGCTTTTGGCTGACGTACAGGTGCTTGCTGGGGATATCTGGGAGGCTTCTTTGATTTATATGCAAATCGATAACGACTTTAAGTTTGAAACAATAGGTGCCGAAGCCAAGTTTAAAAATGCTAAGATTTTTTATTATGACGGTGAATTTGAATTTGCACAAGCGCAACTCGACGTGTTGAAGGAAGGTACTTCAAGATTTATTTCAAATGACGCCATCCAACTTTCGGTGTTTATTACAGACAATTATGGCTTGGATAGCAACTATCAAGTGATGCTTTGGTTTGCCAATGCAGACCGCATGATTGCCCAGCAAAAATTAGACTCCGCTTTTGTATTGTTTGACAGCATTCAAACGGCTTTTCCCTACCATGCTTTGGCCGACGAAATTCTGTACAGAAAAGGACAAGCAATGGAACAACGAGGCGAGTGGCAACGCGCCCTTGGATATTACGAAGATTTGCTCAAGCTGCATTCAAAAGACATTTTAGCCGATGACGCGCTCTTTCATATGGCCGAAATTAATGAGCTGCGTTTGCTAGACAAAAGCACAGCAGAGGCACTTTATAAAAGGCTTTTGATGGAATACAAGGCCAGTTTGTTTGGAGCAGAAGCAAGAAAGCGCATCCGCCTCTTGCGAGGAGATGCGCTTTCGGAAAGCGAAGATATTTGATCTTTATAGATTGGGCATTTCTCTTGTGAAAGAAGGAATGCCAGTTACATCCATACCAGTAATGAGTAAGTGAATGTCGTGGGTTCCCTCGTAGGTCACTACTGACTCAAGATTCGCCATGTGGCGCATCATTGAATATTCGCTAGTAATACCCATACCGCCGTGAATTTGACGTGCTTCGCGGGCAATGTTGAGTGCAATTTCAACGTTGTTGCGCTTGGCCATTGAGATTTGTGCTGATGTTGCGCGGCCTTCGTTGCGCAATTGGCCCAAGCGGAAGGTAAGTAGTTGTGCTTTTGTAATTTCGGTGATCATTTCAGCTAATTTTTTCTGGATTAACTGAAAGGCACCAATTGGCACGTTGAATTGGGTGCGCTCTTTGGAGTAGCGCAAAGCTTGATCGTAGCAATCCATTGCTGCGCCTAAAGCACCCCAAGCAATACCGAAGCGTGCGGAGTCTAGGCAGCTAAGTGGCGCGCCAAGACCTGAACGACCAGGGAGAATGTTTTCTTTTGGCACTTTGACGTTGTCAAAAATAAGTTCGCCAGTTGCAGATGCGCGCAACGACAGCTTGCCGTGCATTTCTGGTGTAGAAAAGCCTTCCATGCCACGTTCCACAATAATTCCGTGAATGCGACCACTTTCGTCTTTGGCCCAAACTACAGCGATATCAGCAAAAGGAGCGTTTGAAATCCACATTTTGGCTCCATTCAAAATGACGTGATCGCCAGCATCTTTGAAATTGGTGATCATGCCACCAGGGTTAGAACCGTAATCGGGCTCAGTAAGACCAAAACAACCCATCATTTCGCCGGAGGCAAGTTTGGGAAGGTATTTTTGTTTGTGGGCCTCAGAGCCGTATTTCCAGATAGGGTACATGACCAAAGAAGACTGCACGGACGCAGTAGAACGCAGACCGGAGTCACAGCGCTCGAGTTCTTGCATAATTAGGCCATATGAAATTTGGTCGAGTCCTGGGCCGCCGTATTCTTCTGGAATGTAAGGGCCGAAAGCACCGATTTCTCCGAGCCCACCAAGGATGTGCATTGGGAAAGTTGCTTTTTCGTAGTGCTCATCAATAATCGGTGAGACTTCTTTTTTAACCCATGCTCTAGCCGCATCGCGAACAAGCTTGTGCTCTTCTGAGAGCAGGTCGTCCATGTTGAAGTAGTCAGGGTGCTGGTATAAATCGGTTTTCATGATGGTTGATTTGTGGGACAAAAGTACGTAATATTCTGTGCAGCTGTAGCATTCAAATTTGAATTATTTTTGTAGTCAAAATTCATTTAGTGCCAAGATTCGAACTCATAGAAAGAGCATCCCAGATGAATAGCTATTTGCTATTTGTGTCGTTACTTTCCCTGACTTTCATTGCGTATGCAAGAATCAGCACCCCAGGTGCATTGGCTTTATCGTGGAAACGCTTCTGGAAATTGAGTAAAATCGAGAGTTTTGGTTTTGATGACGAGAAAATCAGGCCTGAAACCCAATCCTTGTTTTTGAGCAATGCGTTTGTATCATTCTCACTCAGCACCTATCTTTTTCTTCTAACTTATTTTGAACGGCTCGATGCCCTTGGCTTGGCATTTGCGTTTGTCTGCTCGTTTTTAGTTTTTCAATTGCTCAATTTCCGATTAGCCTTGTTTGTAACTGATAATTGGAAAATTGTGAGCCATATTGCTGAAATCAATAAGCAGGTTTGGTCTTTTGTCGGGCTGGTTTATTTGGCCCTTTCTTTTTTATGGTTGATATACGGCCAATCCAATAGTTTGCTCCAACAAGTCTTTATAATCGTGGGTTTGTCTGGTTATGTTTGGCGTTTGATCAAGGCTTGGAGAGCCTGTCGTCAGGCAAATTTGGAATGGTATTATTTAATTTTGTACCTTTGCACCTTGGAAATCCTACCCATCTTGTTTGTATGGCGTTGGCTTTCGGGCGCATACATTTAATTAAAACGACAACTTTGGCTATTAAGACCATTTTAGTTTCCCAGCCGAAACCAGAAGGCGATAAATCACCTTATTTCGATTTAGCTGAAAAATATAAGCTCAAAATTGATTTTCGTCCATTTATCAAAGTGGAGGGTGTTGACCCAAAAGATTTCCGTACGCAAAAAGTCGATATCTCGGCGCATACCGCTGTCATTCTTACTTCTAAAGTTGCAGTAGACCATTTCTTTAGAATGGCTGAAGCCGTTCGTTTTGAAGTGCCAGACACTATGAAATACTTTTGTATTACGGAAGCTGTCGCGCTTTACTTACAGAAATACGTTACTTACCGCAAGCGAAAAATATTTTTTGGCAAGCAAACAATCGACGAGTTGGCCGAACTCATGAAAAAGCAAAAAGGCGAAAAATTCTTATTGCCTTGTACCGATATCCTTCGCGACAACATTCCACTAACGCTCGAAAAATATAATATTCCTTTTTCAAAAGCCATTTTATACAGAACAGTTGCAGCAGACCTCTCCGATTTAGAAGACGTTTATTATGACATGTTGGTGTTCTTCAGCCCGGGGGGCATTGAATCTTTGTTCAAAAACTTCCCCGACTTCAAACAGAACACCACCGCAATTGCAGCCTTTGGTCCCACTACCGCCAATGCCGTCCTGAAGAACAACTTGCGCCTAGATGTCCATGCGCCACATCCTAAAGCGCCTTCAATGGTTGGTGCAATTGAGCTCTTTGTCAAAGAGCAGCTCAAGAAAAAATAATCCTGCACCTACGTTTTTATTCGATTGTTTTTCCCTTCACCGGAAAATCTTTATATTTACGCAAACTTAAAATTTAACGCATGAAAAAACTATTATTCTCAGCTGCTATGATACTTGCAGGTGTTAGTGCTAATGCGCAGCTAGCCACAGGTAGCATTGCTCCAAACTGGACTTTTCCAGATTTGAATGGAACAACTCAATCTTTGTATACTTATTTGGATCAAGGAAAAACTGTATTCATTGATGTATCAGCGACATGGTGTGCTCCATGTTGGAATTACCACAATACTCATGCACTTCGTGATTTATACGAAAATCACGGACCAACAGGACTTCCTAGTGTTGTTGCTGGAACTACCAATGACGTCATGGTATTTTTCGTAGAAGGTCAATTAACAAATACCCAAGCACAGTTAAATGGCCCAGCAGGTGGAACTACATATGCCAATGCTACACAAGGTGATTGGGTTACAGGCACAACATATCCAATTGTAGATTTGCCAAATAATGCTACAGGCCAGGCATTTTTAGCAAATTATAATATTCAATACTTTCCTACTGTTTATAAAATTTGTCCAAACCGCACTATCGAAGAAGTTGGGGCACAAGATGCAGCAACTTTATATGGAACTGTTGCCTCTTGTCCTGCACTTGCATCAGCTCCGGTTGATGTAGCTGCTCTTAACTATACTGGCGCATTAGTACACTGTGAAGGTTCTTATACACCTTCTGTTCAAATCCAAAACAATGGTACATCAGCTTTAACATCAGCAACCGTAACCATTACTCAGGGTGGCACAACAGTTTCTACAGGTACCTACAGCGGTTCATTAGCTACTTATGACGTTGCTAACGTTTCTTGTTCTCCAATAGCAAACTTTACTGGTGGTGCCCTTACAGTTACTGTAACTACTTCTGGTGATGCTTCCGCAACTAATAACGGAGTGAATGCTACAATTGCTGCAGCTGCTAATGCAATTTCTCAGTATGTAACTGTGAACATTACTACTGATCGTTATGCGTCTGAGACATCATGGGCAATCAAAAATAGTACAGGAGCAGTAGTTGCTCAAGGTGGTGGAAGCTGGACTGACTTAGCAGCAACGGGTCAAACCGTACAAGCTCCAGTATTAGTTACCTTGAACCCTAACCAGTGTTATACTTTCGAAATTCTCGATTCTTACGGTGATGGTATCTGCTGTTCTTACGGAAACGGCGCATACTCTATTGTTGATGCTAACGGAACAACAATTGGTTCAGGAGCTGAATTTGCAGATATTGATGTACGTGCTTTTAAAACAGGTGCTCTTGGAATGGATGAGTTGGCTACAATCGCAATGAATGTATTCCCTAACCCTGCATCATCTGAAGTGAATGTTTCTTTTGAAGCTACTAACAACGATTACGCTGTTGCATTGATGGATCTTCAAGGTCGCGTTATTGCTGCTAAAAATATGACTAACCTTAACGGAACACAAGTTGTTTCTTTCTCAACAGAAAATGTTGCTAAAGGAAGCTACATCGTTTCTGTTACTGTAAACGGTCTTACAACAACTAAAAACGTTGTGATCAAATAATTTCTTTTAAAGAAATGAGAAACGCCCTCCAACGAGGGCGTTTTTTTTTGACCTTTGTTTTATGTTTATCCCCTTTACGCAGGAATTTCAAGCGCATGCGCTTCCTGAACGTTTTACTTTTCCATTTTATTACGAGGTCCACCCCCTTGCGCAGCAAGCGGCGGCGCTCTTACAGGGTAGGCTAATTACTCAAGACTTCGGACACGATTTTGGATTGGGCCGACAAGATCGTTTAGGTGCAATTGGCAAAATGTTTGGCGTATTGGTTGTTCAAAGTGCTTCGGGTGAATTAGGTTATTTAGCCGCATTTTCTGGCAAATTGGGTAATTCAAATGCGCATGAAGGCTTTGTTCCACCTGTTTTTGACTTACTTGAAGCCCAAGGATTTTTCCGACGTGAAGAGCAAGAAATCCATCAACTGACGCTGCAACTCGAAGACTTAGAAAATTCACAAGAATTAAAAAGGCTGAAGGATGAAGAATTGATATTCAAACAGCTTTGGGCTGCTAGAATCCAGGAGTTCCAACAAAAGAATAAAGTAGCCAAAGTGCTGCGCGATGAAAAAAGAAAACACATCAATGAGTCGGACCCTGATTTTTCGAAACAATTAGAGGCTTTGCGTTTTGAAAGTATGCAGGAGAGTCGGGAACTCAAAGCACTTAAAAGAGCAGCACAGGAGCAAATTCAAGATAAGCAAAAATTATTGCTTGAGTTTCAAGTTAAGATCGAAGATTTAAAAGCGCGCCGTGCGGCTCATTCAGCCGATTTGCAACGCCGCATTTTTGAGCGTTACACGTTTTTAAATGCTGCAGGCCAGACGGAAAACGTCTTGAATTTATTTGTGGATTCTCCTCCAGCAGGTGCGGGTGAATGCGCTGCACCGAAGTTATTGCAATATGCATATGAAAACGCCTATAAGCCCATCTGCATGGCTGAGTTTTGGTGGGGAATGGCGCCTGATTCTGAAGTGCGCATCCACGGTCATTTTTATCCTTCCTGTAAAAGCAAGTGTGAACCAATTTTAGGCCACATGCTCAAGGGGCTTCATGTAGATGAAAATCCGGTTACGGCGATTCATCCAGCGCAGCCGCTAGAAGTTATTTTTGAAGATGAGTGGATTGTCGCGATCAATAAAGCACCGGAATATTTGTCGGTACCTGGTAAAAACCCGATGCCGAATTCCTTAGATGACTTGAAGAAAAAATATCCGTATGCTGACGGACCGTTACTTGTGCACCGCTTGGATATGTCTACGTCTGGCATCATGCTAGCGGCCAAATCTAAACTCATGCACCAACGCTTGCAGCGTCAGTTTGTTTTGAGAAAGGTACAGAAAGAATATGTAGCAGTTTTGGTAGGAGAACCGGCAGCTCAGCAGGGAGAGATCAAATTGCCCTTGCGTGTTGACCTAGATGACCGCCCAAGGCAGTTGGTTTGTTATGAGCACGGCAGTTATGCGCATACATCCTACAAGGTGCTTGCCATTCAAGATAATGAAACAAGGATAGCTTTGTTTCCCCACACTGGCAGAACGCATCAGCTGCGGGTACATGCCGCACACCATTTGGGTTTGAATTGTCCCATGAAGGGTGACGATTTATATGGCCAAAAAGCTGATCGCCTGTATTTACACGCAGCCAAACTAGGTTTTTATCATCCGCATTCTAATGAATGGATGGAGCTCAATTGCCCGCCCGCTTTTTAGATTTTTGGCTCTTGCCAATCGCCGTACTCTTTGATGAGGTCTACAAGAGCCTCAACAGCTTGTTGCTCTTCAATATTGCGCTTGACAATCGTTTTTTCTTTGTACAAATTGATTTTACCGGGCCCAGTACCTACATATCCGTAGTCGGCATCGGCCATTTCACCAGGGCCGTTCACAATACAACCCATAATTCCGATTTTCAGGCCTTTGAGGTGAGCAGTGCGTTGGCGTATTTTTGCGGTTGTTTCTTGTAGGTCAAAAAGCGTGCGGCCGCAAGAAGGGCAAGAAATATATTCTGTTTTGGAGATGCGTGTGCGCGTTGCCTGCAAGATGCCAAAAGAAGTAGAGTTGATGTATTGCGCCCCAAGGTCTGCATTGAGCCAAATGCCCTCTCCAAAACCATCTATGAGTAGCGCTCCTGCATCTGCGCCAGCATATAACTGGAAACTTTCTAGTTCAGCAGTTTCATATTGGTAAGAGAGGACCACTGGGTTTTGCAAATCGTTTTCTTGTAGCTCAAGAAAGAATTTGCGGTAGAGCTGTGTCTTGTTGTCGTATGCCGTATTGAGAATAATGACAGCATTCGGGTGAGCGCTCAGTTCTTTTGGAAGTTCCTCTTCTGCTTCAAGGGGTAAAAAGCAAATTTGTTCGGAAGAAAGGTCGTGTAATTCCGCTTTTAAAACCAAGGGATAGTACCCTGACTTATCGCTGTATTTGGCATTCCATAGTTCAAAATCTAGGATGATGCCGAGTGTGCCGGGGACCTCAAATTCGATTTCATTGCTGCCGATATAGACGTAATCTGCCGCTTGGTCTTGTATATTCCATTTGTCTAGCGGAATGCTGTACTGGTAGCCAAACCCAAAGAAATGCGCGGGCTTGATCTCTTCAATATCAGAAAGGTCAGCTAAGACGATAGGCGTATTTTTGCCACCTATATTATGAAATGCTGCACTTTCTCGTTTGTTGTATAAAAATGGTGAATAGCTGAGTTGATACTGAGGGCTCTCAAAATCAAACGATTTGTAGGCATTGTATTTGGCAATCAGTTTCTGCGCTACAGGGATTTCGGCTTCTGGTGCTTCGGTGAGCGACACGCGGATGGTATCACCCAAGCCGTCTTCTAAAAGTGCGCCAATGCCGACCGCAGACTTGATGCGGCCATCTTCACCGTCGCCAGCTTCGGTTACACCAAGATGCAATGGGTAAACAACACCATTTTCGAGCATTTTAGCCATGAGCAAGCGATAAGCCTGAACCATGACCAGCGTATTGCTCGCCTTCATGGAGATCACGAGTTGGTCGAAATCGTGTTTTTCACAAATCCGGATGAATTCAAAAGCAGACGCAACCATGCCTTCAGGGGTATCGCCATAACGGCTCAGGATGCGGTCAGAAAGTGAGCCGTGGTTGGTGCCGATGCGCATGGCGGTGCCGTTTGCTTTGCAAAGTAGCACGAGGGGCGTAAATTTTTCTTCGATGCGGTCAAGCTCTGCTTGGTAGCTGTCATCGGTGTAATCGATTTCTTCGAATTTTTTTTTATCGGCGTAGTTGCCCGGATTAACACGCACTTTTTCTACAATTTTGGCTGCAATTTCAGCCGCATTTGGCGTGAAGTGGATATCGGCAACTAGGGGCGTGTTGTAGCCCTTTTCTACAAGTGCGTCTTTGATATTTTGTAGATTCTCTGCTTCGTTTTTGCTTGGCGCGGTCAGGCGAACAAGCTCACAGCCTGCGTCGATCATGCGGATAGATTGTGCAACCGAACCTGCGGTGTCCATGGTGTCGGTGGTGGTCATGGACTGCACCCGAATAGGGTTCTCCCCGCCCAAGCGTAAGGTTCCAATTTGAACTTCTTTGGTGGTGACGCGGGTGCGTTTCCAAGGGTCAAGACAGTAGCGTTGCATTTGGTTTTTTTAGTCTAACAAAGGTAAGGAATCAATTGTTTGTGCGTTCTTTGTTGTAAAGGTATTCTGATGAAGCATTTATTCTTTCTTCTTCTAATTGGGTTTTTCTTTTTTTCTTCTTGTCGAGAGGAAAAAAAAGGGAATCAGGGCACAGTGCCTAAGAGAGTTGAATCAGAAGTAAAATCGCCAAAAAAGCAACTACCATCCACTCGTTTCAAACCGGAACCAGAACCCAAAATAATCCCCCAGGTTCTTCCTCCAATTGATCCGGAACCTTATCCGATTGTTCCGGGGCCTTATCCTGACCCTCCTGGTTATATTTCGGACCCTGTGATTACATGTGTAGGCACACCAGACCCCCTGCCGAAAACCATTCGAGACAGCATCGTTAATTTCCCTACTATGCAAGCTTCTTTTGGTGTTTCAATTGATGACTTGATGAAGTATATTGACTACAAAATTGCCAATAGCATGGAATGGTCTTACCTCAAGGAGTTGGGAAGTGAAGGTAAGATTTACATTCGCTTGCTCATTGATGTAAAAGGTAAAGTGAGGGATGTGACTTTTTTAAAGTTTAGCGATAAAGAACTAGAAATTTTGAAGAATGGCCTAAACACTGCACTGCGCTCCATGCCCAATTGGACACCGGCAAAAAATGAGAATGCCCAAAATGTGGTTTCCGAATATACCTTCCCTTTTCGGATTCAATTTGATTAATGGAGTGATTTAGCGTTTTTTATGCAGAGCATCAGTATCTTTACTTTAGCATGAAAATATTGAATATAAAGATTGACTTAAAGTGGCGCTTATTAGGCCTCTTGCTTTTGTTGAGTTTTGTTTACGCTTTTTGGCAGCATTTTTTTGACCCCATTCAGCCGATTCATGAATGCCGTAAGGCCGATTCACTTTCTCAGGCAATTCAGTTTTCGAAAGGGGGTCATTTACTTGAACCAAAAACGCATTCGATTTCTAATTTTGGAACGCAAGAAGCGGCCGCCGAGTTCCCACTTATTTACTATGTCATTGGTCAGATTTGGCGCTTGTTTGGTTATCATCTATGGCTGGCCAAATTGCTAAGTTTAGGTTATTTACTGACAGCCATTATCGCGTTTAGAAACGTATTGCTTTGGTACTTTAAATCTGAGAAAATTACGCTTGTTTTCAGTGGGGTCATTTTCAGTATTCCTGTGCTCATTTACTATGCCGATACACTTTTGCCCGATGTATTCTCATTTGCCAGCTTGTTGCTTGCGGGTAGTTTTTTCTTGAAGTATGCGCAAGGTAGAAAAGTGACAAGCGGTCTGGCTTTTGGCTTTTTTCTGGCACTGGCAGTCTTGATTAAGATTACGGCACTTATTGCCGTCTTGTCTTTTGTGGGCGCATTTTTCTTTTACAGTTTGCACAAGCAAAATAGAGCTTATTGGCAAGATCGCCGGACCCTATTTAGCATCGGCGTTTTGCTGAGTACAATGATCTTGACTTATCTCTGGTACAGTTATGCCATTCGATACAATGCGCGCCATCATTCCTCTATTTTTTCGACCACCATTCGCCCCATTTGGGAGGTTGACGCCGCAACGCGTTGGCGCATTATCAAGTTGCTATTAGATGAGCACCTCAAAGAAATCATGCAGCCTATACTATTTGCGATAGTGCTTGTTGCTGTGCTCATTCTTGCCCTTCGCGCTCAAATTGCTTTGTTTTTGAAGTATTGGGTCCTAATTGCCCTGATTGGCATATCGGCTTATTTCATTTTGTGGTTTTGGGTCTTTGAGGTCCATGATTACTACTTTATTGAAGTGCTTTTTTTCCCTCTGACGCTATTGGCATTGGTACTCGAAAAACGCAGCTATGTCATTGCCAATCAACGCGTCAGGCAATGGGTATTCGGACTTGGTTTGAGCTTCATTTTCTTGAACACGCTTTCTTTTACGCAGGTGGCAGCCGGCAACCAAAATGTCATTGTGAAAAACACTTTTCTAACGTCGCAATTTATTCGGGGTAACTGGGGTTGGTTTTATTTCAATCACCAAGAGGGGCTGCAGCAGCTTCAAGAACAAACACCCGCGATTCAGCGCCTCATTGCGCCAACCGACACCGTTTTTTGTTTTTCAGACCCCTATCCAAATATTCACCTCAGTACTATAGACCGCAGTGGATTTAGTGGTTATGGCTTCAGGGCGCACGTGAGTGATTCCGTCATGATCCGTCGCTGGATTGGCATGGGCGCTTCCAAATTGTTGTTGCTGCAGGCCGATACCGCCAATCCTGTGATCAAGCCTTACCTAACACATCAGCTTTATCATCAAAATAAAGTGTTTGTTTACGATTTACGACCGTTCAGAAAGTAGTTTCAAACGGATGTAAAAAGTAGTGCCCTTGCCCGGTCTGCTTTCAAAGCGAATGCTGCCGTTGTGCTTTTCGATGATTTGGCGCACTACACTCAAGCCAATGCCTGAGCCCGAAGATTTGGTGGTAAAATACGGTGTAAAAATGCGCTCTTGTTGTTCGGCGTCGATACCAATGCCGTTGTCTTCAATAGCAATTTCAACGCCGTCTTCTTCAACACTTGCTTTTACACTAATTTGAGCTTCGGCTGTATTGTCGGTGGCTTGTTTGGCATTGAGCAACAAATTGTGCAAGACCTGATTGAGCATGTCTTTGTCGGCACTCACCCAAAGCAATGTATTGTTGGACTGATAATGAATTTTGGTCTGGTCTTCGTCAAATAGAGTGGTAGCTTGGTCTAAAAATCCATTGAGTTCAAGCCTTTCGAAATGGGGTTCTGGGAGCTTGGCAAAGCGTGCAAATTCGTTCGCCATTCTGGCCAATGCATCGATTTGTTCGATGAGAGATGGCAAGGATTTTTGTGCAAGGTCTTTGGCGTCGACGTCTTCGGTTTCCATTTTACGCAATAAATGCTGGATATTCAGTTTCATGGGCGTCAAGGGATTCTTGATCTCATGTGCAATTTGTTGAGCGAGATCGCGCCAGGCGCTTTCGCGTTCACTGCGCGCAATTTGTTGGGCGGCCTGTTCGAGCTCTGCTAATTTTTCATTGTAAGCCTTCACTAGGGCACCTATTTCGTCGTCGTTTTGGTAACTGATTTTTTGGTTGTTTTTGCCGAGCTCCAGATTGCGCACAGACCGCGCCACAACTTGTAAGGGCCCAATGAGCCAATTGCTGACAACCAAGGCAATGAAAACAGAAATAGCGAGCAGTAAGACAAAGACATTAATGGCCGCCTTGAAAAAACGCTCAATTTGTTGTTCATAGGCTTCTTGCTGACCAAAAAGCTGCAGGTTGATGAATCCGATTTGTTTGAGCGCTTCATTGGTTATGGGCAGATAAGCACTACGGTAGTTGAGTTTGCCAATTTGGTCTTGATGCGAAAAATAACTTTGGTTTTTACCCAGCAGTGCATCCATGGCTTGAGCGTTCATGTGTTCGCCAATTAAGCCATAGGCAAAAAGTTTGGGTCGAGAAGAGGCGATGAGAAAACCATCGCTGTCAAATACAAAAAGATCAGTCTTAAAAACGGCCGAGAGCTTGGCCAACTTGCTTTCTAGCGGTTTTCCAACCGCATTGATATCTAACGTGTCGAGCATTGCAGTTTGCGACTTCAATTCGGCTTGAACGGCAGCGAGTTTTTCGCGCAGTGCTTCTTGTGCATAATTGTCAAATTGTCGGCCAATAAATATAGAGCTTCCTAAACCATATAAGAATAAGGAAAGCGCAAGGATCAGTAAAAAGGCCAATTGTACTTTAAAAGACAAGGACCACTGTGCCGTTTTATTTTGAAATAAGGTTTTAAACAACTGATTGGAGAGCAGCAAGACCCCCCAAAAAACAAACATAAAAGCAAAACTAGTGACATTCGTAAACCAACTATTAGTCACAGACGAAATGATAATTGCCGAGCCGGTATGCTTTTGAACCATGACATGCGTGTAGCCAGCCAATTCAAAATGGTCTTGCTGGGCCTCTCGGTTGCGAAATGAGGAAAGCAAGTTCGGGTAATTGAATGCACCTGTTTGATGGATGAGCCTTCCTTCGGCATATTTTCCGATGGCATAGCCTTCAAGGCTATTTGAAATGCCGGCTTGGTCAGAAATGAGTAACCTCGGAAAACCAATTTCTTCCGGAATTCTTTTGGAAACCAACGTGATAGCCAATGATTTTTCTGCCTGTAGTTGCAGCAGAATGACATAACTGAGCCCCTCTTCTTCATGGGGCATGAAAAACAAGCCGTCTTGAATATCAGAGGCCTGCCCGTGTTGTTTGACAAGTGTTTTGAGTTTTTTGAGCTTCAGGGTATCTGTGCCAAAGCAGGGCTGACCGGTCGTGTCATATAAATCTGCTTGGATGTCAAAACCATCCCAAACCCCCGTGAAAAATTTTTGGGTGAGGGTGTGCTCAAAACCGACTTTCGAAAATTGCTTTCGGAGTGAATCAAAAGAAGTTTGTAGCCAGTTTTCTTCGCTCAAATTTGGGGCTACTTGCGCGTAGGCCAATTCTAAATTGATATTGCGTTCAATGGCGAGTTGTTGACCAAAAAGCTTCCGGTTTTCAAGGTCTTTCTGTACTTGAAGCGTCTGTAAATAAAAGGTAATAATGGCTGCGTTAATGGTCAGGATCAACAACTGACTGCTCAGTTGCTGCCAAGAAGTCTTTGTCTTGCGTTCAAAAACAAGATGGATCAGTATGACTAACAGTGGTAAAATATTGATCCAGTTTTGGTCCTGCAAAAACAACAGCACAAATGGGAGCACAACAAGGCCTATTTTACGGATTGGGTTCTTGAACCAACGTTCTTCTTTATTGAGATAAAGTGAAAGAAATACTGTTTTTTGAAAGCTGTACAGGAAAAAACCTAACAGAGCGAAAAAGAAATAGGAACTCAAGCGCAAGTCAAAAAGATGCTCAAAACTCAAGGGAATATTGGAGTGAGCAATCACGATTTCAAGTAAATGCAGCATCAAGAGCCAAAGGAGTAAAGGCAAGAATAACGCCAATGCATTGGCCCACCAGCGCTCCACAGAACGAAGTAAAGACAGCACAATTCGAAAACCAAACATCAAGAAAAGGCCATTAATGACGTAAGCAAAAAAGTCTGGATACCATTCGTTGTAAGCAAAAAATCCGGCAGAAAACCAATCGCTTACTTGCCACTCTACAGGCCAGGTAAGCTCGTACATGACGACGCGCA
>JBIIZO010000136.1:0-5448 GCA_044346245.1 Crocinitomicaceae bacterium | reverse complement strand
CAATCAAAAGTTTTAAACCTGAATTTGTTAAGATAAAATCGCGGCTTTTGACAAATGGTTACGACATATTGAACACATTTGTCTAAAATTAGAACTCGTGTCAAATGTCATCGCGCTGGCTGCAGCAAATATTTACCAACAAGATCAACTGATCTTATCGAACGTTCAGCTTGAACTTGCTGCTCAATCCTTTGCTTATTTAATCGGTAAAACCGGAAGTGGTAAGAGTAGTTTGCTCAAAACCCTTTATGCTGAAATTCCACTAGTGGAGGGCGAAGGCGAAGTCTGTGGTTATGCACTCAAAGGCCTTAAGCGCAAGGATATTCCGTTTTTGCGCCGAAAAATTGGCATCGTTTTTCAAGATTTTCAATTGCTCACCGACCGAAATGTAATCGATAACCTCAAGTTTGTCTTGGGTGCAACGGGCTGGAAAGACAAAAAATTAATCGAGCAACGCGCACTCAACTGCTTGCAGCTCGTTGGCATTGAGAAAAAGGCACATTCATTTCCACATATGCTTTCAGGTGGAGAACAACAGCGCGTGTCTATCGCTCGTGCCCTGCTCAATCAGCCTGCGCTCATCCTTGCAGATGAGCCAACTGGTAACCTCGATCCAGAAACCTCAAAAGAAATCATGGAGCTATTGCTTGCAGTGGCTAAAGAGGAAAATACAGCTATTTTAATGGCCACCCACGACATGCAGATGGTGCGTCACTATCCAGGAAGGATTCTAGAAGTACTCGATGGTCATTTAGTCGAAAAAACGACTATTTAGCAACTGAAAGTTCGCCGGCGATGGCCGTTCTCATGAAAGCAGCACGCTCGGCTTCAGGCACATTGGCCAATGCAAACATACATTTGGTAAGCGCGGCCTCTGCCGTTAAATCTGAACCACTGATTACGCCAATTTTTTCGAAAAAAGTACTGGTCTGATACGCGCCTTGTCTTACAGCTCCGCTCTGACACTGCGTGATATTCAATACCAAGCCACCCGCAGCAATAAACGCTTCTAGCAAAGTCTGAAAGTGCTGCTTGCTAAAGGCATTGCCTGCACCGAAAGTTTCAATGATCAAAATTTTGATATCGGGGTAACGCAGCGCTTTTGCATAGTGTTCAAAAGGCATTCCGGGGAACAGTCGCCATATCAAAACCTCATTGGAAACTTCAAATTGCGCTTGCAAAGCAGGGAGCGCTGTTCTGAACAGTCGTTCTTGGAACCACTCTATTTGTACGCCAGCTTTGGCTAGCAACGGATAATTTGGGGAGGCAAAAGCCTCAAACTGATGTGCTGAAACTTTTGAGCTGCGGTTGGCTCTGAACAAAGCATATTCAAAATAAACCGCAACTTCTTGTAAGATTGGCTGACCCTGTGCATCGGTTGCCGCAGCAATTTCGATGGCTGTAATGAGGTTTTCTTTGCCGTCTGTTCTGATGATACCAATAGGCAATTGTGAACCTGTAAATACGATGGGTTTCTTGAGGCCTTGCAACATAAAACTCATGGCACTTGCGGTGTAGGCCATGGTGTCGGTACCGTGCAGGATCACAAAACCATCAAAAAGTTCGTAGCTTGATGCAATCCAACTGGCCAGTTGCTGCCAATGTTGAGGGCCCAGCTCCGAAGAGTCTAGTGGCGGGTCAAAACTCTTAACTTGTATATCGAGTTCAAAGCGTTTGAGCTCGGGAATATGCCCATAAAGATGCGAAAAATCAAAGCTTTCAAGGGCGCCAGTTTGCGCATTGGTGATCATGCCAATGGTACCGCCGGTATAAATAAGTAAGAGCTTACGCATGCTCGAAAGTAAGGAATTTTTCTAAAGCGAATAAACGAATGGCGTTGTCTGAGCTGAGCTTTTCTATTTGCGCCGCACTGAGGCCCAATACTTCTTGGAGTTTACTCACCACCTCTATGAGGTAACATGGTTCATTGCGCTTACCCCGATACGGAACCGGCGACAAATAAGGTGCGTCTGTCTCGAGTAGTAGCCTGTCTAAAGGAATTTCCTTCACTACCTCAGCCAAACCGGCATTTTTGTAGGTAAGTACACCGCCAATGCCGAAATAAAACTGTTGGTATTTAAGGATGCGCTGCACTTGCTCTTTGCTGCCTGTAAAGCAATGAAAAACACCGCTGAGCTCAGGTGTCCACTCTTCATCCAAAATGGCAAATAATTCTTCAAATGCCTTGCGCACATGAATAGCTATTGGTAACTGGAGTTTTTTTGCCCACTGGACTTGGATCCGAAAAACCTCTTTTTGGGCATCAAGAAAGGTGTCGTCCCAGTAGAGGTCGAGGCCGATTTCACCCACGGCGCAATAACGCGCTGGCGCAGCAAAAAGCTGTTTTTCTATGGTGGCTAATTCTAGCTGCCAATTGGCTTTGACGTAAGTCGGGTGCAAGCCCATCATCGGGATGCAATTTGCTGTGGTGTCAGCCAACTTTTCTAATGCAGCAATGCTTTCGGCATCGATATTTGGTAAAAGAATAGCGCCCACTCCTGTTTGGGTAGCGCGGCTCAGTACTTCGGCGCGGTCGAGGTCGAATTCTTCGGCGTAAAGATGTGAATGGGTATCGATGATCATAGCGTCGCGAGGTATTGCTCCCAGACCCAAGCGTCTCGAAGGGCATCTTCTATGCCGAGGCTGGCCTTCCAGCCGAGCAATTGCTCACCTTTGGTGGCATTGGCGTAAATTTCAATGACGTCGCCCTGTCTTCTCGGCCCAATTACATGCGGTAAGGCCTGGCCTGTAACGCGTTCAAATGCCGAGACAATTTCAAGTACTGAAGTGCCGGTGCCAGTGCCGATGTTCACCGCTTCTAGCAGCCCTTCTTGTTGTTTAGACAAGAAGTCTAGGGCCGCAACGTGCGCTTCTGCTAAATCTTGCACATGGATGTAGTCGCGGATGCAAGAGCCGTCACGTGTTGGGTAATCGTTACCAAAAATGGTCAGGTGTGGGTACTTTCCGATGGCCGTCTGGGTTACAAAAGGCAAAAGGTTATTGGGTTTTCCGATTGGGAACTCGCCTATAAGCGCCGAAGGATGCGCACCAACTGGATTGAAATAGCGGAGGTTCATGAGCTTGATTTCTGGTGCACTGCGGTGAAAATCAGCTATGATTTGCTCGCCCATCCACTTGGTATAGCCATATGGTGACTCTGGCAATTGCTTTGGAGTTGTTTCACTGACTTCTTTCTCGCCTTTCGGTTCACCATAAACGGTACACGAAGAAGAAAACACAAAATTCTTGACCTGATGAGTTTGTAATAGCGAAAGAACATTGATCAGGCCTACTAAATTGTTCTGATAGTAGTCCAGCGGTTTGTGTATAGATTCGCCTACTGCTTTGTACGCTGCAAAATGAATGACGCCCTCAAAAGTATATTGGTCAAACAACTCGTTTAGGGCTTGCTTGTCGCAGATATCAATCGGATACAGCAATGGATCGTGACCTAAAATTGAACGAAGACCGGCTAAAACAATTTTGTTGGCATTGCGAAAGTCATCGGCAATAACAGGTGTAAAACCTTGTTGCTGCAAGGCGATAACGGTGTGTGAGCCAATATAGCCCGCTCCGCCTGTGACGAGTACATATTTATTCATAAAACAAAGTTAGGTGAATCCGTTGGTTGTTGAACAGCTTTACGTTAAGTTTGTTAGTAGCAATATGAAACTACTCCTCGCGTTCACTTTACTTTGGCTTTTGGGCACTACCTACGACCTCGAAGTACAAGTTGATGGCATCCCTAACACCAAAGGCACGTTATTTATCGGACTCTTCAATTCGAGTGCTTCATTTCCAAATTACGGCAAACAATACAAAGGTGTTGTGGTCAAGCACGAGGGCAAAAGCCATGTCTATAAGTTCAAAAACTTACCAAAAGACAGCTACGCGTTGGCTATTTACCACGACGAAAACAAAAACGGTAAGCTAGACAAAAACCTCTTTGGGGCGCCAACAGAAGCCTATGGCTTTTCCAATAATGCCAGAGAAACCTTCTCTGCACCTAGCTTTGACTCCGCAAAAATTGTGTTGGATCGAGACAAAAAATGCCAAATCAGGATCAAGTAAACCGATCAGCTAAACGCGATTAAAAGCGCTCCTTTGTCTACAACATCACCTTGCTGTATCGCAATATCTGAAACCACACCAATGCCCTCGGCTTTCAAAACGTTTTCCATCTTCATGGCTTCAAGCGAAAGTAATGGCGTACCGGGTTCTACTTCTTGGCCTACCTGAACGTGTATGGCGGTCACGCGGCCTGGCATAGGCGCCTGCATTTCTTTGAGTTTGCGCAATTTGGGTTGGTCTAGGCCCATGGCGGCAATAAGTGAATCTAGCGGATGACCTTTCTTGACCTGAAACGTGCGGTGATTGATGCGAATGGTGAGTTGGCCTGTTTCGGATTGGTCTGAAACGAGCTCGCCATGGTATTTTTTACCTTCAAACTTGATTTCAAAAAAGCGATGATCAAACCACTTGACAGCAGCGCCACTAAGGGTTTGGGTTTCTTTATCGTCTAGGAACCATTTGTTCATGAGCATTATTTTGAAAGTTGAATAGCGGTATCGGCAGGGGCTTCAATTTCTTCTGTTTTTTCGATTGAAAGGCTAGTAAATTGAATGTCGTTGGCCAAGACCTCTGTACAAATATAAGCTTTATGTGTTGCAATTGCTGCTTGAATAGGAGCAGTGGTGTCTATCTGCACCAAGATACGATCAGTGACATCAAAAGCGCTTTCCTTGCGTAAATTCTGAATGCGATTGACAATTTCACGCGCCAAGCCTTCAGCCTTTAGTTCGTCAGAAATCGTGACATCTAAAGCCACCGTTAAGCCATTTTCATTGGCGACCAACCAACCCGGAATGTCTTGGGCCTGGATTTCAAAATCCGTGAGATCTAAGGCAATTGTCTCGCCTTCTATCTGGCCATTCCATCCTTGGTTCAGTTCAATTTGGGCAATGTCATTTTGGTCGAATTGTTGCACCACTTGGCTGATGGCCTTCATTTGCTTGCCGTATTTGGGGCCAATGGTTTTGAAGTTCGGCTTGATCGACTTCACGAGGATGCCGGTATCGGTGAGTAATTCGAGTTCTTTGACATTGACCTCTGAGCAAATCAAATCCGTGACATGGCGGAAATTGGCAGCTTCTTGCGCGTTCAATACGGGAATCATGATTTTTTGTAGCGGTTGACGCACGCGGATGTGCTGCTTCTTGCGCAGCGCGAGTACCAGAGAACACGATTTTTGAGCCAACTCCATTTGGGTTTCTAAGGTTGGCAAAATGTGCTGCTCAACGGCGCTCGGGAAGTCAGCCAGGTGCACCGACGCATGTGCTTGACGGCCAGAAACGGTATGGAGGTCTGTGTAGAGCTGATCCATGTAGAACGGTGCAATTGGCGCCGCTAAAATGGCAATTGTCTCTAAACAAGTATAAAGCGTCTGGT
>JBIIZO010000047.1:0-13379 GCA_044346245.1 Crocinitomicaceae bacterium | reverse complement strand
GCGGCAGGCGCTCAATGTATGCCAAGACCTTTGACTGACAGTTTTCGTCGGGTTTTACTATAAATTGATAAACAGGATAGCCCTTGGTGGAAAGCGCAATGAGGTCACCGGTGCTTGCATAAACAGAAAAATGACCGTTTGGCTGCCCAAAGACCCCTCTACCAGTAGTTTTATTGACCACCATGAGATTGTAGAAATTTTGTAGGCGCAAGGTATCAACAATTTTACCACTCACGAGCACTTGTTCACATTGCGCCCAAGTTAAGACAGGCAACAGCAGTAAGCATAAGTAAAATAGATTTTTTTTAGAGTGTTTCAAAGTACCAAGTAAAATCTAAAAATGGACCAATTAACAAAAATACGGGCAAGACCACCAAAAGTAACCACAAGCCCACAAGAATGATTTTAAAGCGCAAACTTGCGTCACGCTCAATCGGAACAGACAGAGCCGCATTGACATGACTTGCAATGACTTCTTGAGCCGCCTCGCCGTGTATACTTTCGAGTTGTTTGAGTTTTGAATTGTGCGCAATGACAACCTGCTTGAGCTCGTGGTAGGCTTGATTCGTTAGATCCTCGTAGTTGAGTTCGTAGTTAATGCCTTGCTCATCGAGTTCTTGACGCAGGTGATAGTTGCGCTGAAAACTGCGCACTTTAAAAGACATCAACAAACCAAATGCAAAAAGTATCCAACTCCCGATGAGGTATCCAATGGTAATCATGAGCAGCGAAGAGAGCAGCGCAAATACCAATAGGAATAAATCGCGTTTTTGACGCACGAACAATTTGAATAACTGCCCTCCGTCGAGTGGATCTATCGGTAGCAGATTGATGACGTTCAAAAATAAGAAAAGAAAACTGAGTTCGAGTAGCCAAGTTTGTTGGTAATGGTTGGCTAGAAAAAGGACGACAAGCCCAAATGCCACGCCGGGAAAAGGACCTGCGGCAATGACTAAAAAACTTTCTTTTTGAGAGTACTGCTTCTTACTGCCCTGAACAAATGCACCCATGAGCGGGATAAATAGCATGCGCATGTCTTCGTACTTGAATTGTTTCATGAGTAGGTAATGACCAGTTTCGTGTAAGAATAGGACCACTACCAGGTAAAAAACAAAATCTAGCTCGTCGGAGAAGATGTAAAGGAAACTTAAGGCAAACAACAAAACTGAAAAAAGCGTCAGGCCCCAATTGCTCTGAACTTTGATTTTTTCGAGCACGGGTTTTGGCGCATACCAATCTGATGGATTTTGGTTTTCCATGGCTTACATGCCTGGCATACCGCCCATGCCCTTCATTTTACTCATCATGCCCATCATGTTGCGAGGGTTACTCATGAGTTTCATCATTTTGCGCATTTCTTCGAATTGCTTGAGCAACTTATTGATTTCTTGAATATTGGTACCACTACCTTTGGCGATGCGGTTTTTGCGCGAAGGATTCAGCAAACCAGGGTTGGCTCTTTCTTTGGGGGTCATGGATAATATAATAGCCTCAATACCTTTGAAGGCGTCATCGGGGATGTCGACGTCTTTCATGGCCTTGCCCATACCGGGAATCATGCCCATGAGGTCCTTGACGTTACCCATTTTTTTGATCTGTTGGAGCTGGGCTAAGAAATCGTTGAGATCGAATTGATCTTTCATGATTTTCTTTTGCAAGCGTCGGGCTTCTTCTTCGTTGAATTGTTCTTGTGCGCGCTCTACCAAAGAAACGACATCGCCCATCCCGAGGATGCGGTCTGCCATTCTTTTGGGATAAAAGATATCCAAAGCATCCATTTTTTCGCCGGTACCGACAAATTTGATGGGCTTATTGACTACTGCTTTGATAGAAAGTGCTGCTCCGCCGCGGGTATCGCCGTCTAGTTTGGTGAGCACTACCCCATCAAAATTGATGCGCTCATTGAAGGCTTTGGCTGTATTGACGGCATCTTGACCCGTCATGGAATCTACTACAAAAAGAGTTTCAGAAGGTTGCAAGGCTTGCTTGAGCCCAGCGATTTCGTCCATCATTTGGGTATCGACAGCCAAACGACCGGCGGTATCGACCAAAACAACATTAAAGGCATTGCTTTTGGCATGGGCAATAGCTGCCTGTGCAATTGCAATCGGATTTTTTTCTTCTTTATTTGAGTAAACTTCGATAGAAAGCTGCTCGCCGAGAACGTGCAATTGGTCTATGGCTGCTGGGCGGTAGACGTCGCAGGCAACGAGCAATACTTTTTTGCCTTTTTTATTTTGAAGGTAAGAACCGAGTTTACCCGTAAAGGTGGTTTTACCAGAACCTTGCAAACCGGACATGAGGATGACAGCCGGCGCACCTTTAAGGTTGATTTCCACCTCGTTGCCACCCATGAGCTCAATGAGTTCTTCATGACAAATTTTGATCATGAGCTGCCCAGGAGAAACGGCATTCAAGACGTCTTTACCCAGCGCTTTTTCTTTGACGGTGTTGGTAAATTGCTTAGCTGTATTGAAGCTAACGTCGGCGTCTAGCAAGGCACGGCGCACTTCTTTGAGCGTTTCGGCTACGTTAATTTCGGTAATTTGTCCTTGTCCTTTGAGGACTTTAAAGGCTCTTTCAAACTTATCGGTAAGATTCTCAAACATAATTCAAACGTGTCCCACAAAGATACACAGCAAATTTGAATTGGACTAAGAAAGCTCCATGGTAAGCGCGTGTTCGTCAATCATTTTTCGCAAATTGAGCAAAGCATAGCGCATTCTGCCCAAGGCGGTGTTGATACTCACGCCTTCAGACTCTGAAATCTCTTTGAAAGAACGCTCTTCAAACAAGCGCATGTAAATCATTTCGCGCTGGCTTTCGGGCAAATGAGCCATCATGGCATGCAGTTGTTCGGCGATTTCCTCTGCCGTAGTGGTTTGCACAAAATTGGCGTCTTCACTGGCAATGCGGTGAAAAATATTGTAATCTGCTGACCAAGAGTGACGCTCGGAGATCATGCGGTGCTTGGCCACTTTTCTGAAATGGTCGATCACGAGGTTGTGAGCAATGCGCAAAACCCAAGGTAAAAACTTGCCTTCTTCATTGTAGGCACCTAATTTTAATTTCTGAATGACCTTTACGAAGGTCTCTTGAAAGAGGTCGTTGCTGAGTTCGGCGTCTTTTACTTTGTTGTAAATGAACTTAAATATCGCTTCTTGGTGACGCGATAAGAGCTGTGCGAAGGCTTCTTCTTTACCGGCAACATAAGATTGAATGAGCTGAGAATCGCTTAATTGAGATAAGATCATAGTTTACACTTTTGTGCTGAAATTGGTTTCGGCGGTTAAAGGTAAAATTGATCTATAGGCGACTTTTAGGGTTTAGTTCAGCGAATATATATAATATTTGCGATCAAATAAAAAAATCCACAAAAAAAAGTTTGCTTAATTTTGAAGACTAAAATTTAACAAATGCCTTCATTAGCTTCAAAAGCCATCGACATGCCCGCTTCGCCAATTCGCAAATTGGTTCCTTATGCGGAAGCCGCCAAAAAAGCGGGCAAAACAGTATACCACCTCAATATCGGTCAGCCCGATATCCACACCCCAGACGCAGCACTCGAGGCCATTCACAACCTCGATCAGCAGGTACTCGAATACAGCCATTCTGCGGGCTTTGAATCTTACCGTCAAAAATTGGCGCTCAGTTATCAAAAACAAGGCATTCCAGTCCAAACAGAAGACATCATCATCACCACAGGTGGTTCAGAAGCGCTGATCTTTGGCCTCATGACCGCTTGCAACCCCGGCGACGAAGTCATTATTCCAGAACCATTTTATGCGAACTACAATGGCTTTGCGGTCATGGCTGGCGTCAAGGTTGTACCGGTTACTTCTCACATTGAAAATGGTTTTGCACTCCCACCGGTGGCGCAAATTGAAGCGCAAATTACCGCCAAAACCAAGACGATCATTATTTGCAACCCTGGCAACCCAACTGGCTACCTCTACACCCAGCAAGAACTCGAGCAACTCCGAGACATCGTTCAAAAACACGACCTCTTTTTATTTGCAGACGAAGTATACCGCGAGTTCTGTTACGACGGCGCCATTCCCTACTCTACCATGAACCTCACAGGCATCGAGCAAAATGTAGTCATGATAGACTCCGTTTCTAAGCGCTACTCGATGTGTGGTGCCCGCATTGGCGCCCTGATTTCAAAAAATAAAGAATTCATGGCTGCTGCCCTGAAATTCGGTCAAGCGCGTTTGTCGCCGCCAACAGTAGATCAGATTGCCGCTGAAGCCGCTTTAGATACCCCACAAAGCTATTTTGATGAAGTAGTGGCGGAATACGTTGCGCGCCGCAATATTATGGTCGAGGGCCTCAATAGCATTCCGGGTGTTTTTTGCCCAAAACCTAGCGGTGCTTTTTATTGTGTAGCTCAATTCCCAGTTGCCAATGCGGAGCATTTTTGTCAGTGGTTATTGGAAGAATTCTCTTTCGAAGGACAAACCGTCATGATGGCGCCTGCAAACGGCTTTTATGCCACACCAGGTGCTGGCTTGCAAGAAGCGCGTATTGCATATGTACTTGATCAAGCACACCTCAAAGCTGCCGTTGAATGCTTGCGCGTAGCACTCGAGCAATACCCAGGGTAAACTCAATTAAACAACGAACCAAAGGCCGCACTAAAGTGTTCAACTCATATGAAACAATTTGAAGTACCCGCATTTTACCGCTCGCCTTTGCTTAGCAAAATCAAAGCACAGCGAAAATTGGCAGATCCACGCAAAAAGGATTTCAGTCCTTCCTCGCTTCAAATTGGCAAATTCACTTTCTTGATTGCGCGGCATTTCGGTTTTTGTTACGGTGTAGAAAACGCCATCGAGCGCAGCTACAAAGCCCTGCAAGAGAATCCAGGCAAGCGCATTTTCTTGCTCAGTCAAATGATCCACAACCCGGCGGTCAATGCAGACCTCACGGGTAACGGCATCCAATTTTTACAAGATACAAACGGCAAGCAACTCATTGCGTTTGACACGCTCACCCCAAACGACATCGTACTCATTCCAGCCTTCGGAACTACTTTAGAAATCGAACAACAACTCACCAGTTTAGGCCTCGATATCCAAACCTACAACACCACTTGCCCCTTTGTAGAAAAAGTCTGGAACCGCTCAGAAAAACTTGGTGAAACCCAGCACACTATTATCATTCACGGCAAACACGACCACGAAGAAACCCGCGCTACCTTTTCACATGCGGTTGCCAATGGCCCTGCGCTCATTGTCAAAGACATGAAAGAAGCGCATGTGCTTGGCGCCTACATTTTAGGTAAAAAATCTGCAGCCGAATTGCTAGACTTTTTTGCGGGCAAAATGAGTGAGGGTTTTGAGCCTGAAATCCATTTGTCTAAAATTGGCGTGGTGAATCAGACCACTATGTTGGCTACCGAAACCCAAGCCATCACAGATTATTTGAGAAGTTGCTACATCCAATTGCACGGTGAAGAAAACATCAAAACCTACATGGCCGACACCCGTGACACCCTCTGCTATGCCACCAATGACAACCAAGCTGCAACGCTCGGTCTGCTCGAACAAGCAGCAGATCTCGCTGTTGTGGTAGGTGGCTACAATAGTTCCAACACCAGTCATTTAGTAGAATTACTCGAGCAAAAGTTCCCAACCTACTACATTAAAGACGCTACTGAAATCCAAGACAACGACCTGCATCATTTCGATTACCATCACAAAGAAATGAAATTGACCGAGCGCTTTCTGCCAGACCGCGACCAACTTCAAATTGTTCTCACTTCAGGTGCTTCTTGCCCAGACAGCATTGTTGAGGAGGTCATGATGAAAATACTTTCTACGCAATACACACAGACAGAATTGGAGGGCTTGCTTTCTAATCTTGCATAAATTTCAACCATGAAAATTTACACCAAAAAAGGAGATCAAGGCAGTACTGGCCTCATTGGCGGTACGCGCGTTTCCAAAGGAGATGTACGCATAGAAGCTTACGGCACCGTAGATGAACTCAATTCGTACATTGGCCTAATCAGCACCTTAGACATCAATTTGCTGTACGTTGCGCAACTCCAAGAAATCCAAGATCGTCTTTTCACGATTGGCTCTCATTTAGCCGCTGACCCCGAGAAGTCTAAAATGCAATTGCCAGATCTTCTTGAAAGTGACGTCGAGAAACTCGAACACTGGATGGATGTCATGGATGAAGCCTTGCCGCCCCTCACCGCTTTTATTTTGCCAGGTGGTCATTCCATTAGTGCCCACACGCATGTGGCGCGTTGCATTTGCCGCAGAGCAGAGCGAATGTCCGTCACTCTGGACGAACTTGAAGGTGTTGAAGCATTGGTACTTACCTACCTCAACAGACTCAGCGATTACCTGTTTGTTTTGTCTAGAAAATTCAGCCTAGATAACGGCGTGCAAGAACACACTTGGACGCCCCGAAATTAAATTTTTGTCAGATTTTTTGTTTGGTACTTGGATTTTTGGAAATAAAAATTACTTTTGCCAAAAATTAAACCTAAATATTTAGCTCATGTACTGGACACTGGAACTTGCCTCCTACCTTGAAGATGCACCGTGGCCTGCCACTAAAGAAGAACTCATCGATTTTGCCATTCGTACCGGCGCACCTCTAGAAGTTGTAGAAAACCTACAAGATCTCGAAGATGAAGGCGATATGTATGAAAGTATCGAAGAAATATGGCCCGACTATCCATCTAGAGAAGATTTTCTTTTCAACGAAGATGAATACTAAACGTTGAACAGTAATTTTTGAATCCTGCCTCGGCAGGATTTTTTTTACCTCAATAAGTGCACAAAGCCAAGGATTTTCTGCACTTCTCCTTTGTCGATTTCTTGGTATTCAAGCAGGTAGTTGTAGATGCCATCAGGGCAATCGGTGCCTTCTGACATTGCGCCATCCCAGTAAGCCTTAGGATCTTGGCTCGAAAAAATTTCTTCTCCCCAACGATTGAAGATGGTGAGGCTATAATTTTTGGGTGTAAAACCTGTGGAGAACACCGGAAAAAAGGTGTTATTGAATGCTTGGCCATCGGGCGTGAACGAATTGGGGATATAAACAGCAATGTTATTCATGACCGCAGCAGTCAGGGTTAGCGAATCCGTACAACCGAGATCAGTGGAGCTCACCAACTGGATGCTATAAGTACCGTCCACAAAAGGTAATGCGTAGTCAAAAGAGCTTGCGGCGTTTTCAAATGCACTGCCATTGATTGTCCAGATATGGTTCAAATTACCTGGCGTAACATTGTATACCGTAATAGTTGGGTCGTCTATCTCCACCTGATCTGGATTGATGTAAAAACTAGGCACTGGAGTGGGGTCTATTTGTACGGTGGCTTGCACAGGTGCAGACGCACAATCATTTGCATCGGTTCCAAATACCGTGTAATTCGTTGTTTGACCAGGGCAAACGGTTAGGCTGCCATTCGCATTTTGAGCAACATCCCAAAAATAGTTGAGCGCACCGGTTGGCACGATCGTAACGCAAGTATTGGCGCACACAAAAGTATCTGCAACGCTAACCACGGGCAGCGCCCACTCGCTTAAGGTTAAAACGACCATAGAATCACAGCCATTTTGATTGTTCAAATGAACGGTATAAACTCCTGAACTATTTATACTTAAACCATTGAAAGTAAGTATAGAATCGGCACAAATAGTCATTGAGACATAACTGGTATCGGCTTCCATATTGACTGTTAGAAACACCAACGAATCGCAGCCAAATTGATTGCTCAGCGTTGCTATATAGGTGCCCGCCGAGCTGATGGACTGACCGAAAAACGAATAAGTGGAGCCAATACATATACTCATGTTACTTGCCGATGTATCGGGTTGTAGGATTGATACAAGCACTGTGTCTTGTGCGATACAGCCTAAATTATCCTGCAAATTGAGCACATAGCTTCCTGCATTTTGAACGTAAATGGTAGCAGTTGTAGCCCCAGTTGACCACAAATAAGTACCTGTAGAACCAGTGGGTTGCAAAAGAGATGAATCGCCAAGGCAATGCGAGAGGTTCGAACCGAGATTAAGAACGGGTTGCTGCATAGTAACCACTATAGAATCTCGGGCCAAACCGCAGCCGCTCGGTACATCGAGCCAATACGTACCCGCCGCATTGATGGTAATACTCGCTGTAGTGGCTCCATTACTCCAGGTGTATGCCGAATAAGTGGAATCTGGTTGCAAACTAATGGCTGTTCCCGCACAAATTGTGGTGTCTTGACCTAAACTTGGCGGAGTTCCAGGCGCTGGCGGCGAATAATTATATACTAGAATACCTGAAGCTCCTGCCTGAGCGCCAAAAGACGAACCGGAACAGGCAGGACCCGTATGCAAAATAGTGCCGGGATTGCCACCACTCAAAACAGGAACAACGTTGGTCGGTGTTGCGGCTTGTTGAAAAACAATGGCACCGCCACCGCCACCGCCACCAGGACCATGACAAGCAGAAGACCACACAGTACTAAAGATATTACCTCCGTTTCCGCCACTTACATTTACATTCAGATTGGATGCTACATTTTGGGTTAGTAAATAAACGCAGCCGCCTGCTCCACCTGCACCCGCCCCCTCAGAATCTGTATTACCAATAACATTCAGGCCATTTGCGGTAATTTGTTGGTTATTGCCAATTAAAGTTGGCGTAATGATAAATACGATACCGCCACCATTTGATCCTGCTGTGGCATTGAGGCCGTTGTCTTTGTAACCGCCGCCGCCGCCGCCACCTAGATAAGCGCGATAGGTACTGTAGTCTAGTGCGTAACCCCCCATGCCAAATGCGGTATTCACAGGGCAAGAACCCGAAAACTGATTTCCTCCTCTGCCACCCACGCCCCCATTGGAACCGCCACCAGCACCTGGATTGCCGGAGTTGGCACCTCCACCGCCATTGGCGAGTGGTGCCCTATTGCCATCGAAACTGAGAGGAGCAGGAGCTATGCCCTCCCCTTTTTTACCAGCATTGACGCCTGAACTCGCAAAATTCGGATCATTGCACATGAACCAACCCGACGTAACTGCTCCACCAACAAATCCTTTACCGCTGACATCTATGTTATTGTTAAAAGTAAGACTTGAAGTGGCTTCAATGGCTACCACCCCACCCGTACTACCGTTCCAAGGACTTGAGGTGACTACAGCATTGATAGTCGCCTGATTGTAAACGGGCACGCGAATCAATTGAACCTTACCTGAAACCACAAACGGTTTACATAAGTTGCTAACAAAAGTGATGGCATTGCCGCTAATGCTAGCAATATTCGTGAATTCAAAGTTGCCAGCCGAACCTAAAGCCACAATTTGACCAAAACTAGCGGTATTGGTTTGGTTAATGGTGGCTCCTTTCATTTGGATCAGCAGCACCCGATCACCAACTGCAAAACCTACAGCACTACTCACGGTGACACTGTTTACAGTTATATTAGTAACAGCCGTATAGGTATTGACGATACCTCCGATAGACTGAGCATTTAGTCTTGAATTAAATGCGAGCAAGAAAATTGCTAGAATTAAAAAAAGATTTACGTTTTGACGCTTCTTTGACATAAGAAAAGGATTCGAAATTCTTCCATCTCAAAGATAAGCATTTGAATGCATGCAATTCAAAACGACCAAGATTTATCTCATCAGCAAGACATGGCCACTTATGCGGATAATTTCATCTGTATTGAGCGTCTTGAAATCGATGACGTAAGTGTAGGTGCCTTCTGGTGCTGCGTAAATATCAATTTTTCCATCCCAACCTACCTGTGAATCGTAGGACTCAAACACAGGCTCTCCCCAGCGATTGAAGATGGTCATGTGGAAATTCTGAGGATCAAAACCTGAGGTGAAGACAGGCGTAAACAAGTTATTGAGCTCATCGCATCCATCTGGCGTAAAGGTGTTAGGAATGTAATAAATAATTCCTCCTTTGATTTGAATTTGAACCTGACTTTCTGCAGTACATCCTTCAGCACTAACTACATTTAAAGTGACCGTATAATTTTGATCCTCCACAAAAGGATAAGTGTAATCGAACTCATTTTGGAGGTTTCCAGCTATAGTACCATCTCCAAAATCCCAGGAGCTGAGCGCGGCATTTTGGGCACTAGAAGTAAAATAAACAGTAGGATCGTCGCTGGTCAGAATTTGGGGGCTCGCAGTGAAATCTGCTGTAGGCTCCGGGTAAACCGTTACTGTTGTTTGGGCAGAATCGATGCAATTGTATTGATTGACACCGACCACCAGGTAGGTAGTTGTAGCGGCCGGCGTAACGGTATTGCTACTTTCCGTCAGTTGAGGATCGCTCCAAACATAATTGACTGCACCTGAAACAGTCAGTTGTGCGGCAAATCCGGGGCAAATTCCTTGATCAGGCGTAATTTGTAGCTGCGGAGCTGGATTAACTGTGATAGTTAGCGCTGTGCTTTCTTGACAACCTTCAAGAGAAGTTCCAACAACTTGATACGTGCCTGAAAGCGGATTTGTGATTGTTTGAGTTGGGTTACTATTTGAAATAGCAAGCGGTCCGCTCCAACTTAAGGAAGGAGCCCCAGATGCTGAAAGTTGCAGGGTATCATAAGCACAGAGCGTGGTTTGATTGGCAGCAAGCGTCATGACGGGTAATGGCGCAACGGTTATAGTGCTGTTCTCAGCATGTATACACAAGAAGTTATTTACAGCTGTAACAGTATAAGAAATAGTTTGTTGTGGGCTGACATTGAGCGTAGGGCTCACCGTAGGAACAGTGGTATTTTGCGAAAGCCATGCGTAGCTTATATTATTGAAATTACTTTGCGGCACCAAAGTAGCCTGCCCACCAAAGCAAATTAGGGTGTCATTGAGCGAAAAAACAGGTTCTTGGGAAATGGTGATATTGATGTTGATCAAGGAGTCACAACCGTTTGTGGTTTGAGCAGAATCAATGTAAATTCCCGATTGCGTGTAGGTATGGCCATTCAAGACAAACGGACCTCCATTGCAAAGTGTGTCTGAAACTTGAGTTTGATAACTAGGTAATACTGTTACAGCTACCTGATCGGTGGAGGTGCAGCCCAAAGCGCTAGTGTTATCCGTAACAGTGAGTGTATAGGTTTGAACGATAGGCAAACCAGTATTGAGATTACTCAAGACAATTGTTGGATTTGCAACGTTTATCGCACTCAAGCCTGAAACAGGAGACCAACTGTAAGTGAAGCCTGTTTGAGCAACCGAACCTAAATTACCTGTTTCGCCAGAACATACCGAAATATTTTGCCCGGCATTGGCCGTAGGCGCATTGCTAACGGTAAGGTTCAGTGTCACGATTGAATCACAGCCGTGTACAGAAGAAAGCGTATCGAGATAAGTGCCCGACTGTGTGAGTTGTTGTCCATTAAATGTGTACTGACCCGTACAGGTGCTTTGGTTGGTTGTTTGCACAAATTGCGGCTGAACGGTCACGACAATTTGATCGGTTGTAGGACATACTCCGGGTGAATTGGCCATGGTGGTGGTAACCGTATAGGTTTGAGTAAGGGATGCACCCGAAGTATTAGGTAAGGTGACAATTGGGTTGGCTACATTCGTAGCGGATAAACCTGTTGAAGGAGATCAGCTATAACTGTTGTTCGGATTAGGAGCCGAGCCAATAGTAACGGGTGTGTTGGAACATGTAGAGACATCAACCCCAGCATTGGATGGCGCCTGATTGGTGTAGATGATAACATTGCGGATGGAGTGCTGATCATAAAGCGCCCCAGTACTTGCTGTAAAACCGACATAGCCAGTGTAGTTGATCGTAAAATTGGTGGTGAGCATTTGCACATTATTAACAAAAACGGTAATGACGCCGTTGTTATAAGTGATTTTGACGAGTTGGTAATTAGAATTCCTTAAATAACTTAATGAACCTCCTGAGTTTTGAATTTTGGGTGTGGCAGGCAAGCATTCGTTGTAACCCACTCCTGTAAAAATTTGGATTTCGGGATTAGTACCACCTTGACCACAGTTGTCATAGGTATCAATCGTGACCTTTAATCCGTTGGCCGAAGCGGGAATGCCCAGGCCTGCACCCATCACAAAACCTGTCGGAGGCACCGGGATAAAACAAAAAGCCAAACCATCAGCTGCGTTTCCACCCCAAATACGGTATTCGAACTCTACTGTCCATTGTTGGCAGACGGTGATGTTTAGGGGCGTATTGTAAAAAATACTACCCGATTGTGTAGGTGTAGCATTGGTTAATATAAGCTCGTTTGGGAAATTATCTGCGTCGCCTGGCGTGTCGCCAACAAGGGCATTTCCATTGGTGTTCCAGCCTGTGGTGATCATATTTGGAGAGCCGGTCAGCTGTCCGAACACAAAAGTTTGCGCGCTTATTTCATTGATAATAAAGTTAAAAGCAGCAAATAGAAAAATAAAATAAACTCTCATCGGTTTCAGAACGTTATAAATAAATATAGGTTGCTAAATTTAAATATTTTTTAATTGCTTTTTATTTTTACTTAGTGTAAATTTGACACATACTAAACTACAATGGCATGAAAGCCCATACTAAAAACACAACCCACCAAGAACGTTTCCAACCTTTTAATATTGTTGTATTCGGTGGCGACGGCGACCTCTCGATTCGCAAAATCTTGCCCGCTATATTTCATCGCGACCTAGATGGCCAGCTCAATATTTCCTATAACATAATTGCCATCACGCGCAAAGATCCAGATATCCAAGCATTTCAAGATCGGCTCCTTCCTTTTTTAGAAGTGAGCGACCATCACAAATACAACCGAGAAGAAATTGAGAAATTCCTCAATAAACTTGTCTTGATCAAAGCCGAAGACCCAAACCCCGAGGCGTATACCGAACTCAAGGCTTACCTAGAAAAATATCCGGAAAGACAAAATATTTACTACTATTCAACGCCTTCATCTGCTTTTGGTCCAATCACCCAAACTTTAAAAACCTGCGGTTTAGTTAATCAGAGCAGTAAAGTGGTACTCGAGAAACCCCTTGGACATTCTTTGGCATCATCCAACGCCATCAACGCCGAGATTACGCTCGCTTTCGAAGAACATCAAATCTACCGAATTGACCACTATCTCGGTAAAGAAACCGTTCAAAACCTGATGGTTTTGCGTTTTGCCAACAACCTCTTTGAGCGAGCCTGGAATTCCGAGAACATCGAAAGCGTGCAAATTACAGTAGCCGAAAGCCTCGGCGTGGAGAAACGCGCATCGTATTACGACCAATCGGGTGCCCTCCTCGACATGATACAAAATCACCTCTTGCAATTACTTTGCTTGGTCGCAATGGAACCGCCTGTAGCGCTCGATGCCGACGAAGTGCGCAACGAAAAACTCAAGGTACTCAAAGCGCTCAGACCGCTGACTAAAAAAACCGTCG
>JBIIZO010000170.1:0-3876 GCA_044346245.1 Crocinitomicaceae bacterium | reverse complement strand
AAGGTGAACAGCTATCTAGAGGACATCGAAAAATACGAGTCCAAAACTGAAACTTTTGTCGCTATTAAAACCTACGTAGATAACTGGCGTTGGAAAGGCGTTCCGTTTATGCTGCGCACAGGAAAGCGCATGATCAAGCGCTACTCAGAAATCGTCATCAACTTTAGAGAGGTCAAGCACAACATCTTTCCTTCCAAAGAAAAACTCAACAACAACAAACTTATTATTCGCTTGCAGCCCGAAGAGCGTATTGAACTGATTCAAATGACCAAAATTCCTGGTCCTGGGGGTTATCGCTACAAGCCAATTGCACTCAAACTCGACTACAACGACTCTTTCAAAGAACGCTTCCCAGAAGCTTACGAGCGCCTTATTGTAGATGTCATTCGCGGTAACCAAACGCTCTTCATGCGCCAAGACGAACTTCAAGCCGCCTGGACCTGGATTGAATCCGTAACCAGTAGCTGGAAAGCCGCAGGCATGACCAACGTGCTTTACGAGGCAGGTACTTGGGGCCCCGGAGACGACATCCTAAACGAAAACGAATCTTGGATCACCAAAACTTGGAGAGAATGATCGAATTTGAATCAAAAGCTGCGCTCGAACAAGCACTTTCCCAAGCAATTGCCGCTGCGCTGAAAGATGCGATTACTGCACAAGGCGAAGCTACGCTTTTGCTTTCTGGAGGTTCCACGCCCAGCGGCGTGTACGCACTTTTGTCGCAAGCAGAGCTTCCTTGGGACCAAGTCAAAGTTGGACTTGTAGACGAACGTTTTGTGAGCCACTCCAGCCCATTTTCGAATTTCAAATTAATTGGAGAAACATTACTCCAAAATAAGGCTAAAGCAGCCACTTTAGTGTCAATGGTGAGTGATGAAAGCGATTACGCCGAAAATCTTCGACAAATTGAAGAAGCATACCGTATTTTTACGGACACCGACGTCTGCCTGCTGGGCATGGGCCCCGACGGACATACCGCTTCTATCTTTCCAAACGATGCCGCTTCAGCCGCTGCAAATTCAGCTACCAGTTATTTGCTTTCCAATACCAACGCACCAGCAGAGCCGACCCAACGCATCACTTGCAACGGGCCCCTTTTGCGCCGCAGCAAGCACCTGTTTTTAATGATCACCGGAACCCAGAAAAAAGAAATCTTGGCCCAAAGTGAGCAACTGCAATTGCCCATTGCCGCTTTTCAAACAGCCCTCACCGAGACCTACTATACATCAGCATCATGATACATCCAGCCATTGCCAGCATAACTGAACGCATCGTTCAACGAAGCCAAACCACCAGAAAAGCATATCTCGCTCAAATGGAGGAAGCCTATTTAGAAGGTGTGCATCGAAGCACGCTGCAATGTGGCAATTTAGCACATGGTTTTGCAGCTTGTAACCAGCACGACAAAGCAGCGCTGGCTGCAGATATCATTCCCAACCTCGGCATCATTACCGCCTACAACGACATGTTGTCGGCACATCAAGTGTATGAAGATTATCCAAAGGACATTAAACAATATGCAAACGCTTACGGTGCAGTAGCACAAGTTGCAGGTGCTGTTCCAGCAATGTGCGACGGCGTCACGCAAGGGCAATCTGGAATGGAGCTTTCGTTGTACAGCCGAGATGTCATTGCGTTGTCTTCAGCCATTGGGCTCTCTCACAATATGTTCGACGCTGCACTTTATTTAGGCATTTGCGACAAAATTGTACCAGGCCTGCTCATGAGCGCCTTGCGCTTTGGCCACTTAACTGCGGTTTTTATGCCCGGAGGGCCTATGCCTAGCGGGATCAGCAACGAAGAAAAATCGGCAATTCGCCAAGCTTATGCAGAAGGTAAAATTGGCCGCGAAGAACTCCTCAAAGGCGAGTCTGACTCTTACCATTCCCCAGGAACTTGTACTTTTTACGGTACAGCCAATAGTAACCAAATGCTGATGGAAATCATGGGGCTCCACCTACCCGGCTCTAGCTTCGTGAATCCGAATACCCAGCTACGCGACTTACTCAACAAAGAAGCTGTACGCGTAGCGATAGAAAATGTCAAAATCGGCAAAAGCCGCAGCCTTGCCAATTTGTTCGATGAAAAAACAGTCGTCAACGGCATCATTGGCTTGTTAGCAACCGGCGGTTCTACCAATCACACCATTCACCTCATTGCCATTGCTCGTGCGGCAGGCATCATCATCAACTGGGACGACATGTCGGACTTATCGGCTATTGTTCCGCTCATTACCCGCATGTATCCAAATGGCGCAGCTGATGTCAATCATTTTCATGCTGCAGGCGGAATGGGCTTTGTGATCCGTACGCTGCTCGATGAACACTTGCTACACGAAGATGTTCAAACCATTATCGGAAAAGGCCTAAGCGCTTTCACGCAAGAGCCAAAAATCAAAGATGGCGCATTAGTTTGGGAAGAAGGCGCACGCACCTCACTGAATTTAAATATCATCCGCCCAGCAAGCGAGCCGTTCACACTAGATGGTGGCATCAAACTATTGAAAGGCAACCTAGGGCGCGCGGTCATTAAAACGGCAGCTGTTGCGCCTGAGCACCGCATTGTGGAGGCACCAGCCATTGTTTTTCACGAACAAACCGACCTCATTACCGCTTTCAAACGCGGTGAACTCGATCAGGATTTCATTGCAGTAGTGCCTTTTCAAGGTCCTAAGTTCAATGGTATGCCCGAATTGCATAGCCTCACCCCTACGCTCACCATACTTCAAAAGAAAGGCTACAAAGTGGGCCTCGTAACCGACGGACGCATGTCGGGCGCATCCGGGAAAGTGCCAGCGGCAATCCACCTCACGCCAGAAGCGTATGACGGTGGCCTCATTAGTAAAATACAAACCGGCGACCTCTTGCGCTTAGACAGCGAAAATGGCATCATTGAAGTGCTCAATGAAGCAAGTGTTATGGCGCGTTCAGAAGTTCAAAAAGACAACACCCAATATGGATTTGGCCGCGAATTATTCGCCAAGCTGCGCGCAGGCGTAAGCATGAGTGAAGAAGGCGCTTCGTTTATCGTCTAGCCACCACCGACGCGAGTACGGATAGCACAAGTGCACCCAACACAATCATGAGCGAGACACTCGCCTCTATGTGATAAAACGGCGCCACGAGCATCTTCAGGCCAATAAAGCTCAAGATAAATGCCAAGCCGTATTTGAGCTTAGAGAACATATGAATAGAGTTCGCGAGCAAGAAATACATCGAGCGCAAACCGAGCACTGCAAAAATATTGGAAGTATATAAAATCAGTGGATCGTTGGGCGCGATGGCAAAGATGGCTGGAATAGAATCAATGGCGAAAATAAGATCGGTCGTTTCGATGACCATGAGTACCAAAAATAATTTGGTGGCAATATGCTTGCGGCCTCTTTTGATGAAGAAGCGATCGTCGTGGTAGTTTTTGGTTACGGGAAACACCTTTCTAAGCAAGCGTGCACCCAGGCTTTTATTGAAATCCTTTTGATCGTCGTCTTCAGAATCGAGTAAAGATTTGATGCCCGCATAGACTAAGAAGGCACCAAAAATAGTCAGGATGAGGTTCGGACGGAAGAAATAACCAGGTAAGGCATGAGCACCTTGTTCTAGGCTGAACTGATAGCCAAATAACTCAAAAGCCGGCAAGTACGTGAGTTTGATCAGGCCGATGCCAGAGAAGATAAAAATACCCCTGAAAATGAGCGCACCGATAATGCCCCAAAAGAGCACGCGATGCTGAAGCTTGCCTTCTAACTTGAAAAACTTGAATACCAAAATGAAAACAAACATGTTGTCTACGGACAGCGCTTCTTCTATCCAATAAGCAGATTGGTATTCGGCGAACTTGGCAAAGCCCATTTGCCACCATACCAACGCACTGAACCCC
>JBIIZO010000027.1:0-17353 GCA_044346245.1 Crocinitomicaceae bacterium | reverse complement strand
CCCCATCATGAATAAAACAGAAATTGCCGAGCGTTACAGAGCGCTACAATTGCATATTTGTCAAGCACTCGAAGCACTCGATGGCGCAGCAACTTTTCAAGAAGACACCTGGCAAAGAGAAGAGGGCGGAGGTGGTCACACGCGCACACTGCAAGGAGGTCGTATATTAGAAAAAGCGGGCGTGGCATTCAGTGCGGTCCATGGCCCAGTTACAGCAGCCATGAAACAACAACTCGGCCACGAAGGCGACGCGTTTTTTGCCACTGGCGTATCTATCGTTTTGCATCCGCGTCATCCGCGCCATCCGATCATGCACATGAACGTGCGTTATTTTGAACTCGAAGACCATACCTATTGGTTTGGCGGGGGCATTGACCTCACGCCACACTTTGTAGACCTCGACTACGCCAAAATGTTCCATCGGTCTTTAAAGGAAGTTTCTGACCGCTATAACCCTGATTTTTATCCGCAATTCAAAGAATGGGCAGATCGTTACTTCTTTTTGCCACATCGCGGCGAGTCTAGAGGGGTAGGCGGCATCTTTTTTGACCAACTCACAGAGCAAAAGTCAAATCTCAGTAAAGACCAACTTTTTAAGTATTGTGAAGATTTAGGTCGTTTATTCCCGGTTGTTTACAGTCAGCAAGTGCAAGGTGTAGTGTTGCAAGAGCCCACGGCAGCGGAGCTTTCTTGGCAGGCACTCAGAAGAGGGCGTTACGTGGAGTTCAATTTGCTACACGACCGCGGCACCAAGTTTGGCATCTATTCCGGTGGACGCACGGAGTCTATTTTGATGAGCATGCCGCCAATGGCCAATTGGGTCTACAACCAAGAGCCAACCGAAGGTTCTGAGGAACAAAAAACCCTGAGTTTCCTCAGGGCTTTCCACGAATTTTGTTAGGCGCAAGCGCGCAAGTTTTTATTGTTTGGTGAGGGTGAGGTAGTCTGTGCCGCCACCACCGCCAGAAATATCAATGAGCTTGATTTCTGTATCGGTATAAGAAATGATGTCCCAGTCATCAGAGAGGTCGTCGAGTTTATTGCCGACATTGAAATTCATATTGAAGTCGAGGTCGTCGAGGCTGTCGTCGTTGCTATTGGAGTCGGTAAGTGACCAACTGCCAGCATACGGATTTGAATTGCTACTCAATAAATCGGTGCCGTGGAGTACGCCATCTTCTAAAAAGTTCAGTCTAAAAGTGGAAAAATCACTCGTTTCATCGTCGCCGTCGTCGATGTAGCTACTGATGATCCAAGTGCCGTCGGTCGAAATTTTAGTGATTTGTTGTTGGTTGCTTTGCCATTTACTGCAGGCCGTTGCCATTGTAAGTAAGCCAATTGATAGAAGGATTGTTTTCATAACACTTGTTTATTTGAAGTCTTCCGAAGAGCAAAAATAACACCAAAAATCGGGTCATGTCCTATCTGAAATTGATTTTATTTGATTTAACTCCGCAATATTTCTGCGTAATAACTATATTTGGCCATGCTGCAACTCAAAGCACAAAGCCAGCGCATTCAATTGATCCTCGATTTTTTAAAGGAGCAGGCCTTCATGCGCGCTTCTTTTGCCCAAATTCATGAGCACCTCAATCAGTTGCTGCCCACACTTGGTCTCAAGTCTATATCGAGAAGATCCCTGGAGGCAGACTTACAAGTCCTCAAGACGAATGCTACGGAAAAACTGCTGCACGTACGGGTTTCAAAAAAACACTACTATCAACTGATTGCCGAGCCGCAAAGCGCGGTTTCAGAGGCTTTACAAGGAAGTATGCTCCAGCAAATTGCCCAGCAGTTGGGCGCCAAATTTCAAGAGCCGAATTTAAAGTTACAAGATAAACTCGTTTTCAGTTTATCGGCGCTCAATGACGATGGGCAGTCGCTGCAAATGGCGGCCACTTGTTTACAGGCCATCGAGCAGCAATATTTGTTACAGTTTTTATATCAATCGGCATTCGGGACCTACAAGTCTCGTTTGCAAGTGGTGGCACCGTTGCAGGTGCGCTTTTACGAGGGTCGCTTTTATTTGGTGGCTTGTGAATGGTCTGAACGGCAAAAAGCACCCAAGCAGCAGATCAAAGTATTCGCCTTTGATCTGATTGAAAACTATGTGGCTGTGCCCGCCTTAGCCGAGCGCGAAGACGGCGCCGAGGGTGAACTACAGCATTTTTCTTGGCAGCAAATGGCTCAAGAAGTCGAGCTCAAAACGCACTTTAAGCATTGCTTGGGCATTGCGCGTTTCAAAGAAAGTATACCAGAATTGATCCGCTTGAAATTCACAGATTGGGCCATTTCTTACATAAAATCGCGTCGCTTGCACAGCTCTCAACGCATTGTCGTGGACAACCCGAATTACATCGTTGTAGAATTATATATTTACCGCACCTACGAACTCTCCATGCTCCTGTCTCGCTTCAGGGATTACGGTGTGGAGGTGAGGTAAAACAGGCTTTACTGCATTTATATAAGCTGTTAATACTCTTTATATCTTGCTCATATTGCGCAGAAATAGAAAAGCCCGTAGAACGGGCTTTTTAACTAATAAAACAATTGCTATTAATCTATTTCGAATACTCGAATCACAGTTCCGTCTTCCATAATAGCAAACATCATTATGTTTTTTCTTGGCGAAATGACTTTGCCATTTAAGTCTAAATAATATAATGGGGATTTATGACTAGATAAATTTAAAGTTTCAATACCAGTATGATTTATTGTTAGATTAATTGTAATTAAACTGTCACATCCGTTTAAATTTGTTAATGTTTGATAATATGTACCAGATTCATAATATGTTGTTCCATTAATTTCTAACGAATCCATATTTATTGCATTAATAACTGAATTAGTAATTGGATTAACGGTAACTTGTAATGTATCATTTCTAACACAACCGTATTGACTTTGTCCTTCAACAATAAATTGACTAGAAAACGTAGGGTTGAAAGGTACTCCATTAGTCACATTATTATTCCATGAATAGGAATTAGCTCCAGATGCCGTTAATGTTACACTCTCCCCTTCGCAAATAATTAAGTCATCACCTGCATTTGTATTTGGTTCGTTGATGGTTATAATCATTGTATCTTGATCCAAACAACTTGAGTAAAAACCAAAATCATTTACGAGTGTCGTGTTAAATTGTGCTGCACTATTATATTGAACGTTCGTTTGGGTTCCATATATGGTATTGGCAATTGTTGACCCGGGGGTTTCCCATTGCAACGTTGAATCAATAGTACCAATATTGAAATGAGATAAAAATGAATACCAATTATAAAATCGATTTCCATAAATTCCATTTGGAGAAATTTGAGAATTTAATGTCAATGACTCATTTTCGCATATTATTTGTTCATTGGCAGAAATTTGAGTGCTAAGAGGATAACTTACAATTGGAGCAACCAGCGGTTCAAAATTTGCCGGTTGAATTACAAATTCACTAAAGCTTGGTATCGCAATCCACAAACCACCGCTAGAAGCGTAATAATCAGACTTAAATCTACAAAACATCTCATCATTTGCAGTTACGGCTACATCGTTAACCACAATATCGATAATTCCATTTGTCGTTACTGGCTTTATTACAACACAGTAATTTCCGCTAACCATTAAGGGTACTGGAAAATTTACAGTGTAATACTGAAAGTTGGTTGAATTTGAAATATTTATCGTTGCGGAACCAATTAAGGTATTCGGATCAAAGGATTGATTAACAGAATAAATTGAAGCTTGAACAAGAATGTTTGCTGGTGTTGCCACCGAATTTTTTCGTGCTAAAAATTCAACACCATGTATAGAATTAGTGAATGATGATAGATAAGTCATGGCTACCTCTTCATTATCCGCTTTCCATAATTCAAGGAAGTAATAGTTTGGACTAACTGTAAGAAATTGCTCTTTCGCTTCCGCATAACGCAACGTATCATAACATGATAAATTTTTTAATGTAGGGGCTATTTTTTTATGTTTAGCCATTAGTTGATTCAACATAATTTTGTCGGCACCATTAATTTTCTGCAAATTTTTTTGTGAAAGAACGGATATAACTGAAAGTATGAGACCAAATAAAAGTAAAAGTGGTTTTTTCATAATAATAGATTAAAAAGGGATAAATTTTTTTCAAAAGTAACGAGTTAAATTTAAAATGACAAATAAGTCATTAAAATTTCGAATATGATTTCGTCATTTTGCAATAATGACTAAAGGACAATACAGGGATCAAGAACTATTGGATTCAGTGGTAGTTGGCCTGAAAGCACTAAGAAAGAATCAAAAGCTTACTCAGGAAGATTTCTATAATGATACTGGAGTTCATATTTCGAGAATTGAAACAGGTAATGTGAATATTTCTATAAGTACTCTAAAACAAATATTAGATTACTATAATCATCCTCTTAGTACTTTTTTTGAGAAAATTGGTCACTAGTTTTTTCAAATTATTTTTGTTTGGTTTTATTTATTTGAAATATTGATTGAAATTTGGTCGGACATCGCTTGTCCGTTTTGTTATTTGGGGCTCACAAAACTCCAACAAGCCATCCAAAATAAAGGCCTCGACAACGAGGTGCAAATTGAATTGCGCACGTTTTTACTCAATCCAGGTCTCAAAACAGATCTTACTAAGTCCATTTCGCAATATTTGCACGAACACAAGCAGATTCCGTTAGCGCAGATTGAGGCCATGAACCAGCGAATTGTGAGCCAAGGCAAAGAGTTGGGGCTGGATTTTCAGATGCAGCAAATTAAGGTAGCCAACACCATCAAAGCACATCTCTTATTGCACGAAGCCCACGAACAAGGCCTGCAGTGGGCTTGTAAAATGCGCCTCTTGAAAGCTTATTTCACGGAAGGCAAAAACATCGACGATATCCAGGTCTTGCAAGAACTGGCGCAAGAAGTTGGTCTGAAAACCGAGCACCTCGACCTCGCGATCTTAGGGGGCAAGCACAGCCGCGCCTTTACCCATGATTTGCAAGAAGCCCAAGAACTCGACCTGCGCGGCGTTCCGTATTTCATCTTTGATCGCAAGGTGGCCATTCATGGCGCAAGAGAGGTGGAGTCTTTTGAGCAAGCGTTGATGGCTTAAAAACCACCCATAGCTTCATACGCTTTTTTATAACGGCGTTTTTTCAGGTTGTAAGGCAGGTTGCGGACTGCCCTGCGGCAAACGTGTCTTTGCATGTTTTCTTTGATCGAGCCCATTTGGCCGCGGTTCACCTGTTGCGTGTTCCAAATTTGCTTGGCGCTCTTGGCGTCGTAAAGATTCAAGGTAAGTTGGACAATATTGGTGATCACCATGGCGTTGCCGTAGGCGTTACTAATCGCCATTGCAGCTACTTCGCTAACGGGTTCGCGTACTTCAATTTGACCATAAATAAGGGCGTCTACTTGAAGCAAACTGCAGAGTTCGTTGTTGGTGAATTTTGTTATGGGATAGCCAGCGCCGTTCAAAATTGAATTGACTTCATCTGGGCCCATGATTTCGGCATGGATGCTGCCATTTCTGGAATAAAACTGCATGAAATTATAGATGCGCTGCTGGGTCTCTTCGCTTTTGCTCTTGTTGAGCTCATTGTATTTTTCTTGGTTCATCCAAATCTTGCGTTCAACGGTGGCATCGATAGGGATAACGGCAATGCGATTGTGCTGTTGGCTCAATTCAACTACGTTTTGTGCTTCTTGTACGGAGACGCAAGAAGTGAGTAGGGTAGTAATGCTGAGAAGGATAAAAAGATGTTTCATGAAATTATTTTTTTGCTCTTGCGTACGAAAATCGTTCCAAAAGTTGCGGTTGCGCGTAGCCATCTAGCCCATTGATGGCCACTACCTTGCCTTTATCTAGCTGCAGCCAGTTGTCTGGGCTCAGGAGTGCTTCTTCGTAAAAAATAGCCTCGATGGATGCGATGACATGGATGCAGCCGTTTTCTTCGATGAGGTATTCATTGACATATTTACAAAGCAATTTGACGGGGCTTCCCTTGACAAAAGGAACAGGGCAGCCGCCATGATACACCGGTTCTAAGTTGGTCATGTCGAATTCGCTGATTTCTTCTGGGTAATTGGCAGAGGTGTGGTGGGCGTCTGCAATTTGGTCGGCCGAGATATGATTGACGGAGAAATAGCCGTATTCCTTGATGTTTTTGTAGGTGTGGCGAGGTACGGTGGTCGGCCGCAAAATAAAGCCGATAAGTGCTGGGTCGCTGCCTAAGTGCGTGACGCTCGAAAACACAGCAACATTCGTTTTTCCTTCGTTGGAGATGGTGGCAATGAGGTTGGCTGATTTATAACCCGTGCAGCTATTGACAAGGTTAAGGCGCTCGATGCGGCCCATTTTTTCGATTTCAGGACGGTCTATACGGATCAATGACATGATGATTTTTTAAACATAACAACTGCTCCTGGGAATAGTTTGAAGTCGGGTAAAGTTAAGCAAAGGAACAAGAATTTCGTAAGTCTTTCCGATTCTTTTGTAAGGAATAGGGGGCTAATGAGCGGCAATTTTGTAGCTGTTTATTCATTTAAATTTCAAACATGAAAAGAAAAATTACAATGCTCACTACCGGACTGCTTTTGTGGTGCGGTACCGCTCAGGCGCAGTATTCCTGCCCCAGCGATCCCAACGGGTTTGTGGCCAGTAAAAATGTTGGCTCAACCAGTAGTTATCAACTCAAAAGTGGTTTTGAGGAACGCGCCGCCCAAACCTACAAATACAATGGCGCAGGAAAAGTGCAAAGCGTTAGGGTTTATGGGAACCATCAAGCACCATACTTCTCGGGGGTTCCGCTCAAGGTGAGTGTAACCAATGTGGATGCTAGCGGTAAGCCAACGACCAACATTGCAAGTACCCAACACGTTTGGTGGTCTTACCCAGATAACGGCAACGGTTACATTCAGGTTAACTTCCCGGGTGGAGTCAGTGTCAGTAATGATTTTGCACTCACCGTTGAGTTGCTCAATGCACCGCCTTTTGGCACCACCTTCAACCTGAAATATACAGGTAATGGCGAAGGCTTGAACCAAGATTTGGCCTCGCTTTCGGGCACCTCAACTGGTAACAACTGGACGAGCGCCATGAGTAGTTTTGGCAGTAATGGTGACTTTTACATCGTCCCTACGATGGCTAACAACAACGCGCCTTCTTTTGAATTGGCCAGCGAGTGTCTGACAGTCAATGCAAATGTGCTGCTGACCAATACGTCGCAACTGACCACTGATAGCATGTTCAATAAAATTGGTGCGAGCAACTACGCCGGGCCACATTTTTTGTATACATGGGATTTCGGCGATGGCACTGCGCTTTCTCACGTGGCCAATCCTAGCCATATGTATGCAACAGGTGGTGCATATACCATCAGCCTCACCACAAAAATTGATGGCTGGAACAACCTCTGTACGCAAACCTATACCAAACAAGTTTCTGTCGGCCTAACGGCAACAGCTACTGCTATCACCAACGTAACTTGCAATGGCGCTGCAAACGGTTCGGTCCTTGCTGTAGGTACATTTGGTTCAGCGCCTTATCAATTCAACCTCAACAATGGCCCTTGGCAAATGGCTTCGGCCTTTGTGAACCTGACACCGGGTACTTACACCCTTCATGTCAAAGACCAAAAAGGTTGCTTGAATGCTACTACTTTTTCCATTACGCAGCCGCTAGGTATTGCTTTGAATTCTATTTTAGTCACAAATAGTGCATGTGGCATGAGTAATGGTGCCTTTACATGTAACGCAACAGGTGGAATGGCACCACTTCAGTATAAAATCAATGCGGGTGCGTATCAAAGTTCGGGTACATTTAATGCGCTGGCCGCAGGTGCGTATGCCCTCACGGTAAAAGATGCAAACGCTTGTACAAATACAACTAATGTATTGATCAATGCGAATGCTGCACCAGTTTTGGCTGCGCCAAATGTGAATCACGTGAGTTGCAATAATGGCAACGATGGCTCGATTAGTTTGGCTTCGACAGGCGGTACGGGCGCAGTTCAGTATAGTATCAATAATGGCGTCACGTTTCAGACAGGAAGTTTGTTTACGGGCCTAGTTGCCGGTAACTATACTTGTGTCGTGAAAGACAACGCAGGTTGTACGAGCTTTGCTGTGGCAACCATTACACAAGGAACAGCTTTGAGCATGCAATTGAGTACGGGTACAGTTAGCTGTTTTGGTGGCAATAATGGCAGTATTCAAGTGGCTTCTTTTGGTGGTACAGGCACCCATATTTACAGCCTCAATGGGGTCAATTACCAATCGTTAGCTGTTTTTACAGGCTTGTATGCAGGTAACTATACCGTTTATGTCAAAGACGTGACGGGTTGTGTCAAAACAGGACTCGTTTCGGTGAGCCAACCTACACAACTGACCAACGCACTGACACAATTAGCTGCTACTTGTTACGGTTCGTCTACAGGTGTGCTCACAGCCGTTGTGAGTGGCGGTACACCAGCTTATTTGTACAGTTTGGATGGCATTTCTTACCAAACCACCAACGTATTCAACAACCTACCGGCCGATACCTTTTTATTGCGCGTCAAAGATGCCAATAATTGTCAGCTAGCTACAACCTTGATCATTACCCAGCCAAGTCAGATCACTGCAACGGTGAACACCACCAATGCAACTTGCACTACGAGTAATGGATCAATTATGGCGATGGCTACTGGTGGTTCTGGTTCAGGTTATCAGTACAGTATGGACGGCAGTACATTTAGTAGCACAGGCTTGTTCACCAACTTAGCTGCGGGTACATATTTTATTGTTTTGCGGGATGCAAACTTATGTCAGAACATGGTTTCGGGTGTCATTACTTCAGCAGGTGGCCCTACCATCGGTAATTTGAGTGCCCAAAATGTTTCTTGTTTTGGTGGCCAAGACGGTGCCATCAGCATCCAAAACGTAACGGGTGGAACAGGTGCCTTGCAGTACAGCAAAAACGGAGTGAATTTCCAAGCGAATCCGGACTTTCAAGGCTTAGCTGCTGGGGTGTACATCATGTATGTAAAAGATGCCAATGGCTGTTTAGATACAATGGCAAAGACCATCTTGCAACCAAATGCTTTTGTGGTCCAGACCAACGTAACAAATATTCTGTGTCACGGAACGGCTGCAGGCGCCGTTCAGGTTTTGGCTTCTGGTGGTGCGGGTTTTTTTGCCTACAGCCTCAACAACGGCCTTAATTACCAATCTGGGGCCAGCTTCCCGAATTTGTATGCAGGTGCCTATACGGTACTAATCAAGGATGCTGCAAATTGCGTGGCTGCACAATCTTTTGAACTGACCGAACCAAACGCTATTCTCGTTCATACTTCGGCACTGAACGTTAGTTGTTATGGCGACAACAATGGCGCTATTAATATCACGGCCAGCGGCGGGGTAGCTCCTTATTTGTACAGTTTAAATGCGTTGCCTTTTGGAACGGCTAATAACTTTGACAGCTTGCCAGGAGACCTCATTTACGAAGTCCACGTGCGCGATTCAAACAACTGTTTGGTAACCGCGTATCGCTTCATCAATGAGCCGTCTTTGATCCAAGTAGCTTATGTGCTTACACCTGTTTCTTGTTACGGTGGCAACAACGGTGCACTTGCACTTAATGTAACTGGTGGTGTAGGTCCGTATGCTTACCTTTGGTCTGATCAAAGCGATGCTGCTCAAATTGCTAACCTAAGTGCAGGTCCGGTAAGTGTACAAGTCACTGACCTCAATGGTTGCAATGGCCAAATGGATTTCACCATCACCGCACCAGCGTCTCCGCTTGTTGTGAACGCAACCATTACGAATGCCACTTCTTTAACGGCATTGGACGGTTCCATAGATTTGACTACAACAGGTGGTACGGCTCCGTACACTTACATGTGGTCAACGAACGCTACAGAGCCAGACCTCACGGATATCGGTGTGGGTGTTTACCTCATTACCATCACAGACAACAACGGCTGTTCTTTGGCTACCACCTTCCAAATCAATAGTACAGCGGGTATTGCCTCAGCTATAGCTCCTGAATGGAATGTATATCCAAATCCGGCAAGTACGGATGTGCTGATTGCAGCAAACAACGCAGCCATTACCTATCTTGAAATCTATGACCTCATGGGCCAACTTGTTTGGAAGCAAAATGTGACAGATGCACAAGTATCGGTTTCAGTTGCCGACTTTACACCTGGAACTTATTTGGTCAAAGCTCAAATTTGTGAAGATTTTTACACAAAAAGACTCACGGTCATTAAGTAGCTTCAACTACCCAAAAGCCGTGATAAGCCGCTCCTTGGAGCGGCTTTTTTTTGCGTACTTGTCTCAAAAAAAATATAAAATTTCGGCCAAATTCTGTAAGCAAAACGCCTTGAAGTATGCTGAAATTTGAATTGTAACAATGTCGTTGCAGTCAAACAATAAGAAATATGAAAACAAACGAACAATTGCAAAAGGACGTGCAAGATGCCATCATGTGGCAACCGTTGCTCAAAGCCGCAGAAGTGGGTGTAACTGCCAGAGACGGCGTGGTTTCACTCACTGGCGTGGTCAGTAGTTTTACCAAAAAACTAGAAGCTGAAAAAGCAGCAAAAGGTGTGTTGGGCGTCAAGGCAGTCGTGGAAGATATCCATGTCAAATTCGCCAACGATACCACTAAAACTGATTTGGATTTAGCCACAGAAGTGCTCAGCGGCATGAAGTGGAATTGGTCAGTACCTAATGATAAAATTCAAGTCAAGGTAGAAGACGGCTGGATTACTTTAGATGGTGCCGTCGAATGGAATTACCAAAGAGATGCTGCAAAGAATTGCGCAGCCGACTTAATTGGTGTCAAAGGTGTGATCAATAATATCAAAGTGAATTCGCTTTCTGCCGATCAGGTAGAACAAGAAGCGATCGAAAAAGCCCTGTCGCGCAGTTGGATGATCGATGACGAACATATCCAAGTGAAAGTGAAGGGCAATAAAGTTGTCTTGCGTGGCGCTGTAGAATCTCTCTTTGAGAAGGACGAAGCAACACGCTTGGCCTGGAATGCGCCAGGGGTCAATGAAGTAGACAACGAACTGGCTGTCGTGTATGATTTTTGAAGGAAAATCATACTATAAAGAGAAGCAGTACGGGCAACCGTGCTGCTTTTTTCTTGCAACGTAAAAAACTTACGATCTAGGGCCGTAATTTTACTGCAAACTTCATTTTATGACCCTACTTGTTCCCGCATTATTGGCTTTCAATTTACTGCTCGCGCTGCTGATTTACGCGCATTTACGCCGTCAACAAGAAGGTCGCTCCGAAGCGCTCATCAAAGAAATGCTCAGCGCCCAATTCAAAGAAAACCGCCAAGAATTGTCCGAAGCGCTGCGCCAAAACCGCGAAGAACTTACAAGGCAGCTCAAAGACAACCGCGAAGAACTTTCCGGCTCACTTAAAAATTTAACAGATACCATGGCCCTTCGCCAAGGAGAACTCATCAAAAGCACGGAAGCCAAGCTCGAAAAAATGCGCGAAACCGTCGACGAAAAACTCCACAAAACACTCGAGGAGCGCTTGGGCCAGTCTTTCAAATTGGTATCGGAACGCTTGGAGGCAGTGCAAAAAGGCCTGGGCGAAATGCAAAACTTGGCCAGTGGGGTAGGGGACCTCAAAAAAGTACTGAGCAACGTCAAAACCCGCGGGGTCTTGGGCGAAATCCAATTGGGCAATATCCTAGAACAAATTATGGCGCCAGAGCAATACGAGGCGAATGTCAAGACCAAAAAAGGGTCCAATGACCACGTCGAGTTTGCCATCAAGCTCCCCGGCAAAGACGACCTCGGCCAAGAAGTGTTCCTGCCAATAGACGCCAAATTTCCGCAAGAAGACTACGTGCGCCTCCAAACGGCCTACGACAGCGCAGATCTTGCAGGCATAGACAGCGCAAGCAAAGCGCTTTCGGCAAGCATCAAGAAATTCGCCAAAGACATCCGAGACAAATACATAGACCCGCCCCACACCACTGATTTCGGCATCATTTTCCTACCCCTCGAAGGGTTGTTTGCAGAAGTGGTGCGCCAACCAGAACTCGTGGCCATTCTGCAGCGCGAATACAAAATCATCGTAACGGGCCCCACTACATTGGCTGCCATGCTCAACAGCCTGCAAATGGGCTTCAAAACCCTAGCTATTCAAAAACGAAGCAGCGAAGTGTGGCAAATTCTCGGCGCCGTTAAGACGGAATTCACCAAATTTGGAGGGGTCTTGGAAAAAGCGCGCAAGAAAATTTCAGAAGCCGATGACGAGCTCGAAAAACTCGTTACCACACGCACAAACGTGATGCTCACTAAATTGCGCAAAGTGGAGGAGTTGCCTTCAGCGGAGAGCCAGCAGTTGTTGGGTGGGTCGGTAGAACCCCTAGAAATTGATGAAGATTAAGCCTCCACCGTACTCGCCTTCTTAGACTGGCGGTACAAAAAGCTTTCGTAAATGAAGCGCTTGGCGAAACGCACTTGTTTGTCGGCGTTGATCAGCTTTTTATAGACATTGGCATTGACGCCAAAGTACTCATAGCAAGAGCCATCGGTAAAGGTGATTTCCAAAAGTAGACCTTTGTGGCGGAAATCGGCAATGCCGCATTCGTTGATGGTACGATTGTAATCTTCGAGGTTTGCAGCTTTGGTTTCGGGAGCAATACTCACCAAAAAATGGTAACCATCTACCACGCGACGGCCCATTTCTTCGGCTTCTGCTTTGAGTGGGTCGCCATCCTGAAACTTATCGGGGTGCCATTGCTTGACCAAAATGCGGTAAGACTGTTTGAGTTCGGCCAAAACAATAGGTTTGTCGATGCCAAATAATTTTTTGTATTCGTTGATACGTTTCATGGAGAGAATTAAGCCCGCAAAGGTAGTGATATTAATGCTTCAGCCAAACCAACTGGACTTCTTCGGGTTCTTGAAGTCGTTCGGCAAGGCGATAATAGCGTTCTGCAAGGCCTGAAAGGTAGTCTTGCGCGCGCTTGCCTTGGTCATTGAGTTCTTGCAGTTTGTCGATGTGCCAAAACTTGACCAAATGGTCGATGATATGCGCGTAGTCTAGGCTGGTATACACGCCAATTTTCTGCGTGATGCTCGCGTAGCTGTTGTAATAATTATTTTGGGTACCAAAGTCCATAAGGCTAGCGGGCATCACAATTTTCTTCTTCATCATGGTCATGAACGCATTAAGGCCACCATTCGGATCAAACTCCATGACCTTACTCATGAAAAACTTGTAGGCGCGCTCGTGCAAGGCTTCTTCACCGGCAATGGTATTGCAGATTTTTGTCAGGATGGTGTCGCCAGCTTTGGTAGCAAGTTTACCCGTATTGACATGCGAAATCTTAGTGGCGCGCTCCTGAAAAGAAGTATAAATAAGACCATAATACGGATTGGCATCGGTCTGTAGGTCAATGCCATTATGGATCAGCTGCTGAATACTTTGCTCCACCGCCCGCATGTCTACGCGCCCGCTCAAGTACAAGTATTTATTCAGCAAATCGCCATGACGGTTTTCCTCAGCAGTCCATAGTCTAGACCAACGCACCCAAGGCCGCAAACTCGCCACATTGCGCTCCTCATTGATGCCTTCCAACAAATTGAAAAACGTCTGATAGCCCGGCAAAGCCTCCTCGGTAATCATGTTGCCAATCAAAGAAACCAAAACGGTGTCTGGCAAATTAGCCATGCGTTCTTGCAAGGCCTTAATGGTATCCGGAAAATCCTGCTGTGATAAATCGGGCAAAAAATCGGTTGGCTGCCAAGACTCAGCTGGTAAGTTCATTTTGTCGTCAATGAAAGCCCCGACTTCGGGTTCTATGGCTTTAAGTACTTCGAGTTGGTGTGGTAAAACCATTTATTGGTCGTATCGGTAAAAAAGATGCAAAAATACGGCAATCTGAAAGAATAATTGATATTAACTTTTGCTTGTTTAGCGGCGGAGGAATTCGGTGGCAGTGAGCGTGGGTAGTTGGGCGTATTTAAAGTCTTTTTTATTTCTAGTAATGATGAGCTCCGCTTGGCATTGAAGGGCCATATAGTGTTGAAAACCGTCCTCTAAATCCGCAAAATTCGAAGCCAAAGCTAAATCAATGGTTTGCTCCTCAAAAGGAACAACTTTTACCAAAATTTTAAAGAGCTGTAAGTATTTTTTCGCAGCAACTACTTTATAAGTCCGCGTTAGCGCATAATAAGTATTTGCTAAGGTCAATGCCGAAACACAAATCTCAATTTCCTTGCGTTCGGCCAAAGTGAACAAGCGTTGCGCATCTTTGACAAAAGGCTCGCGATTGCCAATCAAGTCAATGACGATGTTCGTATCTACAAAAACGCGCTTCATCAAGAATGTTTTTGAAGTTGGTGCGCTCTATAGTCTAACTTCTCATTGTAATCAGCCGGAATAATGCCCGTAAGCTGAGTCACCAATGGGCTTACAGCTTCTTCTCCAGATTGTTTCTGGGTGATGGCTTGCAGATAAGTTTCGATCAGTTTTGATAGACTTAAATTTTGTTTTTTTGCGTACAACTTGGCCTGCTCAATGGTTTCTTTATCTATGTTCAGGGTGAGTTTGGTATACATGTGCTTTGTATTTACGTGTAAAAATACAAAAAACACACGTAATAAATTTCCTGCGTTCATCGAATTGTTTTTCATAGTGTTTTTATTTTTTAAACACTTGAGGGAGGGAATTATTGTATGCCTAAATCAATTAGCATCCAAAATCAATAGGATATTTTCATGCACCTTCCGAACGATTTCCCTAGGGACTTCACCAAGTTTTTTAACCAACAGATGATTGTCTATTGCACGGAGTTGGTCTATCATGATGTCGCTTGCCTTTTCGACTTTCCCGACTCCTTTCTGAAGGTGCACACGCAAAATTTTACTGTCAGGTTGAATGTTTGTAGTCAGCGGACAAACTAAAGTAGAGGGGTGCATGCGGTTGAGTAAATCTGTCTGAACAATGAGTACAGGTCTGGTTTTTCCGGCTTCTGTTCCAAACCTTGGATCCAAATTAGCCAACCAAATTTCATTCTTTTTGTGCATCTTCCTCGAAACTTTCAAATTCTTGCAGCACAAGCATAGACTCATCGCTTACTAATTGAGATTCAAATCCTAATTGTTGCGCTAGAATTCTTCTTTTTTGTAAGCGATTGTAAAAATGAAGTGCTTCGTTGATGTAACGATTGCGCGTTTTTTTTATTTGTTCGCATACCGTTTCAGTTTCGTCAAAAATGTCTTCGTCTAGTTTTAGTGATAGTACTTTCATTTTCGTTGGCTTTAGTATACATCAAAAGTATATACTTTTTTCTGCAATTCAAATCAGTAATTTTACTGAATAACAAGCAAACCATGTGGCAAACGCAAAACAACCAACTTTACCGCAAATTTGAATTCCAAGACTTCAAAACGGCTTTTGCGTTCATGACCCGCGTGGCCGAACTAGCCGAAACAGCTCAGCACCACCCAACCTGGAGCAACACTTACAATGTTGTGGAAATCTGGCTTTGCACGCACGATGCAGGACATACGATAACTGAAAAGGATTGGGAGATGGCGAGGGAGATTGATCTGCTTGTGGCTTAGTTGAAGCGTCTAACAGAATCATCACCTCAATACAAACCGACAACTTCTCGAGGCGTAAACAAAGCCGTCGTTAAAGTTCATGACAATAACATGAGCGTCTAACAATGCATCGTCTTTTTCTTTTAAAAACATAAATCTTTTTGGAGAAGGAGCGTGTGTATCTACAACATGTAACTCCCCGTTTGGAATTTCATAAACCTCCACATCAAGCACCTCTTCTGGGCATTTCGCAAAGAAATAAAATTCTTGATGACTTTTATCTACTCGGTAGTGCCGTTGTATTTTTCCGAGTTGAAGTTCGTGAAGAGGTTGGGATAAGTAATCTTTAGATGACGTGTTGAATGACATAAATACAATTGATGTTATCGAATCAAATTTACGTGTCCAAGAAATTTCTTTGTATCTCCTGATTGTAATTCATCAACAAGAATTTTCCAGGTATAGGTGCCAATTTGACATAGATTTGTACCATAAGTGCCATCCCAGCCAACATTGTAGTCATATGATTCAAAAATTAATTCGCCCCAACGATTAAAAATAAATAAATGATATTTTTCTTTGTCGAAACCTTCCGTCAACACAGGCTTGAATCCCTGGTTAAACTGGTCTCCATCAGGCGTAAACGTGTTCGGTACATAGATGGCTAAATCTTGCCAAATGGTAACTGAAAGGGCGGCGGTGTCTTGGCAGCCTACATTGTTACTTGCAGTTAATATAATCACATAAGTTGCCGGATCTGAGGGGAAGAGGTGATTTGGATTTTCGGTTTGGCTTGTCGTTTCGTCACCGAATTCCCATAAATAGGTGTCTGCAAAAAGCGATGAATTGAAGAATTGAACTTCTGGTGTGAGTGAACTGACAATTGGGTCATCCATGGTGAATGCCGCAATAGGTTCGGGGTAGATGCAAACCGCGTCGAATTGAGTGGTGTCAGAAATACAGCCTTCAGGGGTAGTTATCTGTAGATTGATGTCAAAGCAGCCATTTGTCACATATTGGTGTCCGGCCAATCCATATTGGTTTGAGGTGGAGCCGTCGCCGAAAGTCCAAAAAGAAGACCAATTAGGATTCAGGTTTAATGCATTAAAAGTAACTTCGAGGCTACCGCATGCAAGGGTATCCGAAATATTAAAGTCTACCACTGGGCTTTCATGAATGACAATCGCCTGAGCAGCGTCGTTAAAGCAACCTGTTAGTTGATCAACCGCCTCAAGCGTAACTACGTACGAACCAAAATTGGCGTATTCGTGAACAGGATTGATCAAAAAGGATGTGTCGCTATCTCCAAAAGTCCAGGTGAAATCTAATGAACCTATCGAATTATTTTGGAAGTTAATTTGAGATTGGTTGCACAAAATTGGCGTAATTACTGAGAAGTCTACGATTGGCAGCGGATTGACTTGCACCAACAAAGTTGTGTCAAAACCAATACAGCCATACGCAGCCGATATGGGCGTAATATGATAAGTTACAGTTTGAGCCGTTGGAGTGCCCAATACGAGTTGGTCATTGATGAATGCCGAATTCTGGACTGGAGTAGCGGTTTCATTATAAACATTTGCTTGGATGCTAGCGTTCCATTGGTAAGTTGAAGGAATATTTGCATTTAAAATAATATTGGTGAACTCACCATCGCAAATTTCAATATTTGAGTTGAGAAGCGTTGGGCTTGGGTTAATGGTGATGTCAAAGTCAATGGGGCTTCCTTGACAAGTTACGTTGTTTTGTGTGTAGCTCGGTGCTACTGTAACCGTTCCGGTAACAGGAATGGTCGAATTATTTAG
>JBIIZO010000135.1:0-5521 GCA_044346245.1 Crocinitomicaceae bacterium | reverse complement strand
CTCAACTTCTAGGGCTTCGAACAAATAAGAACGGATTTCGTCTTGTTTTTCGAGGATTTGAGCAAGATTGGTGAAGCGCAACATGCGGAATGTTTGTGCCGTTTCGGACGGCGCCACAAGCATTTGATGGGTATCGGCCAAAAGTGGGCCTTTGAAGAAAGAAAAGCCGCAGTTGTCTTTGAAGCTGAAAATCATGGCAACGTTCTTTCCTTTATAGCTGTAGCAAGGCCCGCCCCACTTCATCGTTTCTTCATCAAACACAGACAAAGCGATGCTTCGCAAGGCTTCAATTTCAGCTGCATAAACCCTCACTGTACAAGCGTCTGTAGCGAATTTAGAGCAACGACCGCAGCCGTCTGTAAGGAAAACATCTATGGATTTTGTCATTTTCATAGATCAAAATTACAATTTCTGCTCCCCGTTGCAAAGGTCTTGGCTATATTTGCAGCATGAAATTAAAGCAGGTAGCACTTGATCAACTCAATGCCTTGAATCCGGGCACACTCATGGAGGCACTAGATATTTCTTACCTCGAGGTAGGCGATGATTTTGTGAAAGCCAGTATGCCAGTCAATGAGCGTACTAGGCAGCCAATGGGATTACTGCATGGCGGCGCAAGTGCTGCTTTGATGGAGACCGTTGGTTCTTTAGGTTCGGTATTATTGATAGATCCGCTCACCCATTATTCGGTAGGTTTAGATATCTCGGCAAATCATGTTGGTGGGGTACGCGAAGGCATGGTGATTGCCACAGCCAAACTAATTCATGCGGGGCGAAAAACGCATCTCTGGAATATTGAAGTAAGAGAAGCGCAAAGTGAGCGCCTGATTTGCCACGGCAAGCACACTGTTATCGTGCTCCCAAAAGAGGATTAAAATGCTATATTTTCGCTTTCCGGGAGAGGAACTCCAAAGCCTTGAAGGCGATTTCATTCAAACACAAGAAATTGAAGATCATGCCTTTGTAGTAACTGACTTCAAGCAAGAACACAAATATTTTTGGTCTGAAACTGCTCAGCCTTGTGCGAAGCAAACTACCCCGCCTTACTGCATCGAAAAGACTGACTACCTCGTTCAAGCAACACAAGTCGTGAAGGATTTAGACCGCGGTTTGGCCAATAAAATTGTGTTGTCAAGGGTGAAAAAAGCTGACAACACACTCCAAGACCCTAATGTGCTGTTTGCAAAGCTTTTACAGCAATACCCCAATGCGCTGGTATATTATTTCCACAATACCAGCCTTGGTAGCTGGATGGGTGCGAGCCCAGAAGTTTTAATGGAACGCACACCAACGCACTGGCGCACAATGGCGCTTGCCGGCACCAAAGCAGCTGGCGAAGAGCGCGACTTCACTGCCAAAGAATATAACGAGCATGCCATGGTCACCGAATTCATTGAAGGACAGCTGCGGCAAATTCCGGGTGCAGCCGTTGAGGTTTCTGAACTTTCCACGTACAGCCCTGGGCCTGTGACGCACTTATTACAAGAACTCAAATGGCAAATGCCTCAAAGCGTACTGCCGCTTTTGCTCAAGCACCTCCACCCCACGCCTGCCGTTGCGGGCTTGCCAAAAAAAGTGGCGCAGCAATACCTCGACGTCATTGAAAGCCACGAGCGCAGGCTCTATACCGGCATCATTGGCAGAAGTGCGGCTGGAACTGAAAAATTGTATGTAAACCTACGCTGCGCAGAGGTTTGCGACCACACCCTTTATTGCTATGTCGGCGGTGGCTTTACGCCAGATTCAGTGCCCGAACTCGAATGGGAAGAAACCGAAAATAAAAGCCAAACTTTGTTAAGGCTGCTTTGATTTGCCGTAAATTTGCGTCATGCAAAGCTCAGACAAAGAACTGGTCCAATTTGTGGTGGCAGCACTTGCCTATCACGGGATTCAAAAAGTTGTATTGTCTCCAGGTTCTCGCAACGCGTCTTTTGCCATCGCTTTTGACGCGCAGCCACAAATAGAAACACTTGTTGTCCACGACGAACGCTCGGCAGCATTTATTGCTTTGGGCTGGGCAGAACAAACCCAAACACCTGTAGCTATTTGTTGTACCTCTGGATCAGCCTGCCTCAATTACTATCCTGCGCTGGCAGAAGCCTACTACCGCAACATTCCCATCTTGGCACTCACAGCAGATCGCCCTTCTAAATGGATCAACCAGGGTGACGGCCAAACCATTGTGCAGGCAGAAGTATTTAAAAACCACGCCCATGCTTACTTAGCATTCGATGAAGATTCCTTTGAAAACAATTCAGCATCTAAGCGCGACCTCACTCATTTTTTAGGGCATTTGTCTCAGGCTTGGAAAGGCCCTATTCACCTCAATATTGGCCTAAACGAACCGCTTTACGGGCTTGCAGCGCAGCAAACATTTGAATTCGAAGCGCAGTATCCACAAACCACAAACCCTGGTTTACCTGATTTCACGCAAATTGAAGGCAAAAAAATCATGGTATTGGTGGGTCAAATGGATCCGAATCCGCGTTTGGAGTACTTACTAGGTCAATTTGCTGAACTGAGCAATGTGGTGGTGCTCGTCGAGAACACCTCCAACCTGAAAAACGAATTATTCAACCATTGCATAGACCGGAGCTTGAACGGTTTTGAGCAGCACGACCCCGCTTTCCAGCCCGAGGTCTTGATCAGTTTTGGGGGGGCAATCGTCTCCAAACGCATCAAAGCCTATCTAAGACAAATCGATTTGAAAATCCATTGGCGTATTGCTCCTGACTTTCCTGAAATGAACACCTTTGGAACACTCACGGCAACTTTGCCGATGCAACCAACGCAGTTCATAGAAGCTTTGCTCAAAAGTAATTTGTCATTGCAAACCCTTAATTACAAGGGCAAATGGAAAGCCATTGATTACTTAGCCAAAGACAAACAAGTCGCTTTTGTCACTTCGCAAACTACACTTTTCGATTACGATGTTTTCAATTGCGTACAAGCGCTCCTCAAAGGCCCCTTGCACCTGCACTTGGCCAATAGTTCTGTGGTGCGCTACGCGCAGTTATTTGACCCTATTATTCAGGTAACTTACCACAGCAACCGCGGTACCAGCGGCATAGATGGCTCTGTGTCCACAGCAGTTGGCGCAGCAATAGCAAGCCCCAGCGAACAGCATTTACTCATCTGCGGCGATACCTCCTTTATCTACGACAGCAACGCACTCTGGACCTCTCCCTTTCCGCAGAACCTGAAAATCATCTTGATTCAAAACCACGGTGGCGGTATTTTTCAGATCATTCCCGGGCCAGCAAGCTCACCACTCTGCGCACAATATTTTGAGGCTACCCACCAAAAATCACCCGGAAAAATAGCCGAAGGCTATGGTTTTGAGGTGCAATTTCTTTCGGATAAAACAAAATTAGAAAACACCATCTCGACCTTCTTAGGGCGTACAGACGGGCCTCAAATACTAGAAATCACGACTGCGCAAGACCAAAACGCGCAAGTATTGCAAGACTTTTTTAATTTCGTAAAAAAATAAACATGACCTCTCTAGTCGATTACCTCTCTATTTTAGGCACCTCTGTTGGGCTTACCTACCTTTTTATCCTGACGCTGCTCGAAATTGTTCTCGGCATCGACAACATCATCTTTATTTCAATCATTACCGACAACCTTCCTAAAAACAAGCAGCGCAGCGCACGCCTCATTGGCTTGAGTTTGGCGCTCGTGATCCGTATTATCATGCTGAGCTTAGTTTCTTGGATCATGACCCTCGACCGCGAGCCTTTGTTTAGCATAGCGGGATATTCCTTTACAGCGCATAGCTTAGTGTTGCTCATCGGCGGCCTGTTCTTGATCTATAAATCGGTTGGCGAAATGCATTCGAGTGTCAAAGGGGAAGCGCACGATGCCAAATCAAAAGCCTACGCCACCTTCTCAGCGGCAGTATTGCAAATTGTCATTATCGACTTCATTTTTAGTTTTGACTCCGTTATTTCCGCCATCGGCATGACCAACGATATTGCCCATGAAACCCATGGCAACCCGCTCGTCATCATCATCTTATCGGTCTTGATTTCCATGTTTGTCATGATGCTCTTTTCTGGCCCCATCAGTAAGTTCATCAATGAGCGCCCAACCATTAAAATGATTGCGCTATCCTTCTTGGTTTCTATTGGTGTCATGCTCATTGCAGAAGGCTTTGGCGAACACATGCAAAAAGGCTACATCTACTTTGCCCTGGTCTACGCCCTTATTGTCGAAATGCTCAACTTGCGCATGCGCAAAAACCAAAATAAATGAGCCCACAAGAGGCTGCAGCGCTGCTCAATATTAACCTGCAAGAAGACCTCGAAGATCAAATTGAACAAATCATCTTTGAGCTCAAGCAAAAAATCTTCAGACAACTCGACCAACTCTTGTTGTATCCCAAATGGATTAAAGAAATAGACAAAATTGATCGTGCTGCAAAAGTCTTAGCCATTACATGGTCTTCTTTTGCGCAAAACGAGACCAAGCCACAAAGCTCCAAAATCGAAGTGATCGACGAGCGTTTACCCATGTTGGCATTTTTCAATAAGTACCAAGTCCAGCGCAACGCAATAGCGCTTCAATTCCAACAAGCATTAGATCCTCAGGTCTTGGCTTCGATTTTAAAGGATTGGAGCGAGGTTCAAAAACAATACTTGGCCTATTGGTCTCAAATGGAACTCACTTCGGTCGAAAGTCAATTGACTGCACAATTTGACCCACAAGTAATCTTTTTGATTCTTCAAGAATTGAAACAAAAAGGTGTGTTATCACTACAGGAATTAAAAAACACAGAGATTCCGACACAGCTGCAAGCATACATTTCCTGGGCCCAAAAGCTTTGGTCTAGGCTGCAAGCAAACTAGACTGCTTGCTAATTAAAGCTCGCCGCCGCCATCTCCAGTACTTTGCTTAGCTTTGGAGATTTCTAATTTGCCAAATTTATAGCTTGCCGATACATACACCCTGCGCGTGAGCCATTTGAATTCACCAGTTTGAACAATTCCTGGGCGGTCTACTTCAAAATAAAAGCCTTGGCGGTCAAAGATGTCAGTGATGCGGGTGCCAATGCTCCAGTTGCCGTTGGCCAATTTCTTTTCAAAAGCCAAATCAATTGGCCCTTTTCTTTGGGCAATACCCTGAACCGTTACGCGCGGCCCATTGTAATTGACACTCAATTGTAGGGTTGCTGTTTTCTTCCAGAATTCATAAGATGTATTCCATTTCACATTATGGTTGAAACCTTTGCGATTAGGAAACTCAGCCATATTTGTTTGATACCAAGTATAGTTTCCGTTGTAGGATATGGTGCTGCGCAAGGATGGGCTGGGTTTGAACATCAGGATGAGCTCTGCCCCTAGTGCTTTGGTTTGCGCGATATTCATGTAGGTAACAGCGCTCGTGTTGTCTGGGTAAAATTCCTTGAAGCGCGAGATGACGCCGTCAGATTGGCGAAAATACAGGGAACTTGAAACCGTCAACTTCTTTTTTTCGAGTGAATAAGCCAAATCGAAAGAGTGGATGTATTCTGGGCTCA
>JBIIZO010000134.1:0-5549 GCA_044346245.1 Crocinitomicaceae bacterium | reverse complement strand
CTACCTTTATGTTTCTGAAAATTACTTCAAATACAAAACCATAAATATTTATTTACACAAAGATGGTGTTCCACAGCAAGTGAAGTCAAAATTAAAATTGTAGCCTAAATGAAAAAGCTACTCCTCATTCCTTTTGTTTGTTTGGCTTTGGTCTCGTGTAAAAAATGGCGTGCCAACAAAGAATCAATTGCTATTGAAAGTACGCGTATCGAAAATGCATTCGATGAAATGACCAATATTACCGATCAAGCAATAGACGGTTCTTTGGTTTATTACAAAAGTGGCACTGTAGTTGTCAACCGACCTGGTCAAAAACCGATACAACCCAAAACGCCTTGTAATGTCCTGATTACTATTGATACTATTGCACAGCCACATACCCTAACTGTAGATTGGGGAACTACCAATTGTGATTGTAATGACGGAAAAACGCGTAGAGGTAAGATTGTCACCACTTTTACTGGATCTTATTTGGCCCAAGGCACGGTGCTTACCCACACACCAGTTGCATACTATGTCAACGATGTTCTTATCCAGGGAACCAAAACCGTAGAAAACATGGGCTTGAATGCCAGCGGAAAACCGTATTATAACGTAGCAATAGATGGGCAGGCCACCTTCACGAACGGCGAAACAATGACTTATATTTCCTCAAGAGTGCGCACCTGGATTTCCGGATTCAATACCCCGATTTACCGTTGGGACGACACCTATGAAATAACAGGTTCAGCAAATGGCAATCATTCAAATGGGAGCAGCTTTGTGTCTAATATACTTACTCCTGTGGTCATCAATATCGGTTGCGGATTTCCGGTAAGTGGTGTCATTGATTTTACGCCCTCCGGACTGCCAACCCGAACCATAGATTATGGAAATGGCACCTGTGACCTTACATTTACTGTTACGGTGAACGGAAACACCTATACTTTTAACTAAGTTAGTGCAGTATATTTAATTAACTTATTGAAAATCAATAGAAAAAGTGTTCAAAGTGTCATTTGAACACTTTTTCTTTTTTATTGTTATTTTTGTAATAACAACAAGAACTCAAAGATGAAAACTGTAGGTGTAAATGGATTTGGAAGAATTGGGCGCTGTTTTACAAGAATTGCCCTGCAAGACCCTCAAATTGACGTCGCGTTGGTCAATGACCTAGCCGATGTCAATACGCTAGCTCACTTACTTAAATACGATAGCATTCACGGACCTTTTGGCCTTTCATTTGAAATTGTCGCTAACACATTGGTGTTTGAAAATGGCAAAAAATTGGTTTTTATCAGTGAACGCAACCCAGAGCTCATCAACTGGGCTGCTTATGGCGTAGAGGTAGTGATCGAATCTACGGGCCTATTTTTGACCCGCGAGGCAGCAGCCAAGCATTTAGTAGGTGGTGCCACACATGTTGTCATCAGCGCACCAGCCACCGACGAAGATATTCCGTCGGTAGTTTTGGGTGTCAATGACGATCAAATCGATTGGTCAAGCGCGGTCATTTCAAATGCATCTTGCACCACCAACAACGCCGCGCCAATGGTGAAGGTCCTTAAAGACCTCCTTGATATCGACGTTGCTTATATTTCAACCGTTCACAGCTATACTTCAGACCAACGCCTACACGATGCGCCGCACAAAGACTTGCGTCGCGCGCGTGCTGCAGCCAATAGCATCATCCCGACTTCTACAGGCGCAGCAAAAGCGATCACGCGTATTTTCCCAGATTTAAAGGGTAAAATTACAGGCGGTAGCTTCCGTGTGCCAGTTGCCGATGGCTCTGTTACCGAAATGACACTCGTGACCAAATCTGCTGTTACGGCCGAGCAGATCAATGCCTCCATGAAAAGCGCAGCCGAAGGGCCTTTGAAGGGCATCATGCAATACACCGAAGATGCCATTGTGTCGGTAGATGTAATTGGTAATCCGCACAGCGTGGTATTCGATGCAGGGCTCACCACAGTTTTCAACGGCCTGATCAAAGTTGCTGGCTGGTACGACAACGAAGCGGGTTATTCCAATCGCTTGGTTGACGTCGTCAAAAGATTTTAAGCCTCCAAAGCCTGTACGCCCGGAAGGGTTTTTCCTTCAAAATATTCTAATAGAGCGCCGCCGCCGGTACTCACGTAACTCACTTGCTCGCTGAGCTCGAATTGCTGCACAGCTGCTGCGCTGTCGCCACCACCAATTAGGCTAAATGCGCCGTTTTTTGTAGCTGCTGCTACGGCATGTGCCATGCGCTTAGTTCCGTTTTCAAAAGCGGGCATTTCAAAAACCCCCATTGGTCCGTTCCACAATATTGTTTTGCTTTGGAGCAAAACTGCTTCAAAATCCGCACTTGCTTTCGGGCCAATATCTAGTCCCATTCGGCCTTCGGAAATATCGTTGGAAGCTTCAATTTGCGTATCGGCATCTGCTGCAAAGCGATCTGCGGTAATGGCATCTGATGGCAAGTGAATTTGAACGCCCTTTGCTTTTGCTTTATTCATGATGTCTAAGCAAGTATCTAAGCGGTCGGCTTCGCAAAGGGAGTTGCCAATTTGGCCGCCCATTGCTTTAAAGAAAGTATAAGCCATGCCACCGCCAATGATGATGTGATCAGCCAAGTTCAGTAGGTTTTCTACGATGAGGATTTTGTCCGAAACTTTGGCGCCACCAACAATTGCCGTAAACGGACGCGCTGCGTGGTGCAATACTTTTTTAGCGTTTTCGATTTCGGCATTCATGAGTAAGCCAGCCATTTTATCTTGAGGGAAGAAACTAGCTAATTGGGTTGTACTGGCATGTGCGCGGTGCGCGGCACCAAATGCATCATTGACGTAGCAGTCGCCGTGTTGGGCGAGTTTTTTTGCAAAGTCAAGGTCACCAGCTGTTTCTTCTTTGTAAAAACGGACGTTTTCAAGCAATAAAACTTCACCAGGCCGCAAGTTTTTGCTCATTTGGAAAGCTTCCGTGCTGATGCAATCTGAGGCAAAGCGCACTTTGGTTCCGATGCGCTCGCTCACCTTAGCCGTGATCTGAGCGAGTGAAAAAATGGTTTCTGGACCGTTTTTGGGTCTGCCGAAGTGAGACAAAAGTACAACGCTTCCTCCATTTTTGAGGATGTGTTGGATGGTGGGTAGCGCTGCGCAAATGCGTTTGTCGTCGGCGACAAGGCCAGTGGTTTTGTCCATTGGTACATTGAAGTCTACGCGGACAATAGCGCGCTTACCGGCAAAGGAATACTGTTGAAAAGAGCTCATAGTGTTGTTGATTGATGGTTATTTTTTATGAAAAAGACTGCCGTTGGCCTGTGCGCTTGGCATAATGGTGATGTCTGCTATGCTCACGTGGTTGGGTCTACTGACAATAAACGCGACAGTTTGGGCAATATCGGCAGCCTGCAATGCTTCGAAACCTTCGTAGACGCTTTGCGCTGTTTGCGCGTCGCCCTTAAAGCGCACCAACGAAAATTCGGTTTCGGCTGCGCCAGGTGCAATATTGCTGACTTTGATTTGATGTGGTAATAAGTCTATGCGCAGCGCTTTGGAGAGTGCGTCAACAGCGTGTTTACTGGCGCAATAAACATTGCCTCCGGCATATACTTCTTTGCCTGCAATAGATGAAATATTGATGAGGTGGCTGAACGGATGCTTTTTGAGCAGTGGAATGACGGCATGGCTCATGTATAGCAAGCCTTTGACGTTGGTGTCTAGCATGCGGTTCCAGTCTTCGGAAAGCCCGGTGTCTAGTGGCCCTCTGCCCACGGCAAGGCCTGCATTATTTACCAAAATAAAAATGTTATCTGCAATTTCATTTGGTAGATTTTTGATCACCGTCTGGACTTCAGCTTCTTGACAAACGTCGAGTTGCGCGATATAAACGGGAGTAGAGGTCAATTCTTCTTTGAGGGCTATTAGGCGTTCCATTCTGCGGGCCAGCAGTACCAAACCATAGCCCATGTTTTGCAGTTCTTTGGCGGTGGCTGCACCAAAGCCCGAACTTGCACCTGTAATGATCGCATATTTCATACTGCAAAATTGACAAAAAAAACGCACTTGCTTGTCAAAATGGCAGCATTTGCGCTGTGGCATTTTTATTGAGTAGCGAAAGGCATAAAAATAGAAACACAATGAAAACAGGTCAAATTCATGTTCAAACGGAAAACATCTTTCCGATCATTAAAAAATTCCTTTACTCAGATCACGAAATTTTCTTGCGAGAGTTGGTGTCCAACGCAGTTGATGCCTCTCAGAAACTCCATGTGTTGGCTAAAAATGGCGAATTCAAAGGAGAGCTCGGCGATTTGAAAGTGGAGGTACTCCTCGATAAAGAAGCTAAAACCCTCACTATCCGCGACAACGGTATTGGCATGACTTCAGAGGAAATCGATAAATACATCAACCAAATTGCCTTTTCTGGTGCCGAAGAATTCGTCGAAAAATACAAAGGCAAAGAAGGTGCAGAGCAAATCATTGGTCATTTTGGCCTCGGTTTTTATTCTGCCTTTATGGTAGCCGAAAAAGTACAAATCCGCACGCTTGCACGCTACGAAGGCGCACAGGCAGTACAATGGGAGAGCAATGGTTCGCCAGAATATACGCTCGTCGACATCGAAAAAGAAAGCCGCGGTACCGACATCGTGTTGTACATCACAGAAGAGTCTGCTGAGTTTTTAGAAAAACAACGCATCCAAGGTATCTTAGATAAATACTGCAAATTTTTACCGATCCCGGTTTTCTTTGGCACCAAAACCGAATACATCGATTCTCCAGAAGGTGAAAAAGACGACAAAGGCAACATCAAGCGCGTGTCTATCGATGTGCCGAACCAAGTCAATAACCCAAGCCCAGCCTGGACCAAAGCACCCATAGACCTCAAGCAAGAAGATTACGATCAATTCTACCGCGAGCTCTACCCAATGACTTTTGAGCAGCCGCTCTTCCACATCCATTTGAACGTAGATTATCCGTTCAACCTCACGGGTATCTTGTACTTTCCTAAAATCAAGGAAAACGTCGAGGTGCAGCGCAATAAAATCAACCTCTACAGCAATCAGGTCTTCATTACCGACAGCGTAGCCGAAATTGTACCGGAATTTTTGACCCTCCTCCACGGCGTCATTGACTCCCCTGACATCCCACTCAACGTATCGCGTTCGTATTTGCAAAGCGATGGTAACGTCAAGAAAATCTCTGCCCACATCACTAAAAAAGTAGCTGATAAATTGGCCGAAATGTTCAAAAAAGACCGCGCAGATTTCGAAGCCAAATGGCCAGACCTGCAGGTTTTCGTTCAGTACGGCATGTTGTCAGAAGAAAAATTTGCCGAAAAAGCCAAAGATTTCAGCTTGTTCAAAACCACCGACAACGAGTGCTTTACCCAGCAAGAATACCTAGACAAAGTCAAAGTCTTGCAAACCGACAAAAACAACAAAACGGTTTTCTTGTATACCAACGATGCCGAAGAACAATACGCATTTGTCAAGAAGGCCAAAGAACGCGGCTACTCCGTTCTCTTGCTCGACGGTCCGCTTGCCCCACACTGGATTTCTAAATTGGAGCAAAGCAACGAAAACA
>JBIIZO010000133.1:0-5559 GCA_044346245.1 Crocinitomicaceae bacterium | reverse complement strand
GTCACCAGACAAAGACTTGCTCGAAGGGGCAATCATCATTGCGAGGTACCAGTATCCAGGTATGGACGAAGGGCTTTTAAACGAGCGCATTCAGGCCATCCGCCGCGACATCTGGTTAGAGCTCAATGACAATCAGACCGCGTTTGAACAAGTCAAAATCTTCAATCGTATTTTCTTCGGGATGCACCGTTTTAGAGGGGATAGTCAAAATTACCATACGCCGGCGCATTCTTATCTGAATACGGTATTGGAAAGCCGCAAAGGCAATCCCTTGAGCCTCTGTATCATTTATAGCATCATTGCGCAATCGCTTGATTTACCTATTTACGGGGTCAATTTGCCCAATCATTTTGTGCTGGCCTACATGGATAGCAAGCATTCTTCTTTTGGATTACAGCAAGAAGACGACTACGGTGTTTTGTTCTATATCAATGCGTTTGCTAAGGGCAGTATTTTTGATGCCAATGAAATCAAAGAATTCATCAAAGGGATTCATTTGCAGCCAGACCGCAGTCATTTTGAGCCCTGTTCCAATTCTGCCATTCTCAAAAGAATGCTCTCGAACTTGATCTATGCGTTTCAGCAGGTCGGTTCTGCCCAAAAAGTTGCAGAATTACAAGCTTTAAGGAACCTGATCCCTTAAGTCAATTGCGCTTTTCTTCGTATTTTTGACTAAAACAAATTCATGTCAAGCCGATATCAAGTTGCGGAGCGTTTCATGCGTTACGTCCAAATAGACACCACTTCAGATCCCAACTCAAGTACTTTTCCCTCTACTGCCAAGCAGCGCGACCTCGCTTTGGTATTATTTGAAGAATTGAAAGCGCTCGGCTTACAAGATGTAGAAATAGACGAATGGTCTTATGTTTTTGCCACCATTCCATCAAATGTTTCACAGCCTTTACCCACTATTTGTTTTTGCTCACACATGGACACCGCCCCAGACTGCAGCGGAACCAACGTGAAGCCTATCTTACATACAAATTATACTGGTGCACCAATTATTTTGCCCGACGACGCAAGTCAGGTTTTGCGCACCGAAGACCACCCTTATTTACTCCAAAAAATTGGCGATGACCTCATTACAGCCAGCGGACAAACACTGCTGGGCGCCGACGACAAAGCAGGCGTAGCCATCATCATGGAACTTGCGGCCTACCTCATGGCGCATCCGGAAGTGCCGCACGGCCCCATTCGTATTTTGTTTACACCAGACGAAGAAGTAGGCAGAGGGGTAGAGCAGCTCGACATGCAAAAGCTCAACGCTCACTTTGGTTATACCCTAGACGGCGGCCCACTTGGCGACATCGAAGACGAAACCTTTTCTGCCGATGCCGCTACACTTACTTTTCATGGCGTCAGTGCGCATCCCGGCTATGCCAAGGGCAAAATGGTCAACGCCATCAAATTGGCTTGCGCATTTGTGGACGCCCTTCCCAAAACAAATTGGTCTCCCGAGACCACCTCTCACCGCGATGGCTTTGTGCACCCCACAGCCATCGAAGGCGGCTTAGAAAAAGCAAGCGTTCAGCTCATTCTGCGCGACCACGACACCACCCTCATGGAAAGCTATCCGCAAAAACTTGAGGAGTTGGCAGCACAAGTGGTGGCCGCTCATCCAGGTGCGCGTTACGAAATCAAAGTACAGGAACAGTACCGCAACATGAAAGAAATCCTAAAAGATGTTCCGTTTGTCGCCGATTACGCCGAAGAGGCGATGCGCAAGGCCGGCCTACAACCCAAGCGTGCTATTATCCGCGGCGGTACCGACGGCTCTAGGCTCTCTTTTATGGGCTTACCTTGTCCGAATATCTTTACCGGCGAAATGGCCATTCATTCCAAGCTCGAATACGTCAGCGTGCAAGACATGGAAAAAGCCATCGACACTCTTGTTGAACTCGTTCAAATCTGGAAAAATCATCCATGGACGCAAGCTTAATCATCAAGGATATCGAGGCCAAGAAGTTTGCTCCGCTGTATTTTTTACACGGAGAAGAAACTTATTACATCGACTTGATTTCCGATGCCCTGCAAAAAAATGTCTTAGAAGAACACGAGCGCGATTTCAACCAGACCATACTCTACGGAAAAGATGCCGATTCTTTGGCGTTGCAGAGTGAGCTCAAATCCTATCCCATGATGGCTGAGCGCCGTTTGGTGATCCTCAAAGAAGCCCAAGACTTCAAGCAAATAGATGCCCTCGAAGCTTATGCAGAGGCGCCAAGCCTCACCACAATTTTTGTGGTCTGCTACAAATACAAAACTTTTGATGCCCGCAAAAAGCTCCTCAAGCACTTTGCTAAAAACGGCCTCATTTTTAAGTCGGACAAAATCCGCGACTACCAACTCCCAGACTGGATTGCCAAATATGTTAGGGGTTTAGGCATGCAAATCAACGGCAAAGCCACCATGCTCTTAGCCGAGTTTTTAGGCGCAGACCTCGGCCGGATCGCCAACGAAATTGAAAAATTGCGCATTGTACTCGGCGCCAATACCGCGATCACCGAGCAGCACATCGAACAGCACATCGGCATTTCCAAAGACTACAATATTTTTGAATTAGTCAATGCCATTGCCCAAAAACAAGCCGACAAAGCCTTCAAAATCGTTCAGTATTTTGAATACAACCCAAAAGCGGGTGAGTTGGTCGTTATTGTGCCTGCCCTTTTCAAATTGTTCTCGCAACTCATGCGGGTGCACTTCACCCCCAACAAGAGCAGAGAAGCCATTGCGAGCAGTGTGGGTGTGCATCCGTTTGTGGCAGGCGAGTTACTGGCCAATCGCCAAAACTACGACCCCAAAAAAATTGCAGCCATCATTGCGCTGCTTCACGAATACGACCTCAAAGCCAAAGGTGTTGGAAACAGCCAGATGAATAGCGCTGAATTACTAAAAGAAATGGTTTTTCAAATCATGTACGCATGAGTGTATTTTATGCGCCAAGTCTGCAAAATGAGCAAACCCACTACCAACTCAGTGAGGAAGAATCCAAGCATTGTATCCGTGTCTTGCGCATGCAAGAGGGTGCAGCTATCCAATTGGTCAATGGTCGTGGTTTAGAAGCCCAAGCGCTGCTCCAAGATGCGCATCCCAAGCGCTGCATGCTGCAAATAACAGCCGTTGTGCAACACGAGCCCACGCCAGCAATACATATAGCCATGGCGCCCACCAAAAACATGGACCGCATTGAGTGGTTTTTGGAAAAAGCGACCGAGCTTGGCCTCACCAAACTCACTTTATTGAACTGCGAACACAACGAACGCAAGCAAGTCAATACCGAGCGCTTAGAAAAAATTGCGGTCGCGGCCATGAAGCAATCCAAGAGATATTATTTGCCTGTCATTGAACCCATGCAGCGTTTCTCAGATTACATTGCAGCGCAGCCCATAGGCTATTTTGGCCATTGTGCGGACGGTCCAAAAATTAAAATGAGCCATCTTGTTGCCGGGAAGCCATTTTTAATTGGCCCAGAAGGAGATTTTTCGGAGCAAGAAATCGCGTTGGCTATTCAATCGGGTTATGAAGCCGTAGAAATGAGTGCATTTAGATTGCGCACAGAAACAGCAGCTTTGTTGGCCACCACCGCACTACTTCCGTAGCAATAAGATCTTATTGTTTGCCGTAATGGTAGACCTCAAATGCGGCCTCGTGCTTGTCGTCGATGCCTTGTGCAAATAGCAGCGTTTTTTGGTATTGCTCAGTAGTAAATTTAGGAAAAAAGGTGTCGGCACCGTAGATTTTCTCAATGTGCGTGAGGTAGAGATCTTGTACCTTACCGCTTTCAAGTGCAAGCGCGTAAATTTGCGCACCACCAATAATAAAAGCTTTCTGACCTTCTTCCAATTGCAATTGTTCTAGGCATGCTGCTAAAGAGTCAAAAACCAAGCAGCCAGGAGCTTCAAAACTGGGTTGTCTGCTTAAAATGACATTCTTGCGACCAGGCAGCGGCCTGTATTTTTCGGGGATAGAATCGTAGTTTTTTCGTCCCATGATCACGACATGTCCTTTGGTGGTGTCTTTGAAGAACTGCATGTCTGCAGGCAGGTTCCACATCAGGTCGTTGTTTTTGCCGATGCCGTTTGCTGCATCGAGCGCTGCAATCATGGAGAGGGAGTTAATCATATCGCTACGGCAGCTTTAATGTGTGGGTGCGGATCGTAATTGAGCAACTCAAAATCTTCATACTTGAAGTCAAACAGGTTGCTTACCTCTGGATTGATGCGCATAGTAGGCAAAGGCCTGAACTCGCGGCTGAGTTGCAGTTGGGTTTGTTCGATGTGGTTGCTGTACAAATGCGCATCGCCAAGCGTGTGAACGAAATCTCCGGGCTGCAGACCACAAACTTGCGCCATCATCATGGTGAGCAAAGCGTAAGAGGCAATATTGAAAGGCACGCCCAAGAAAGTGTCGGCACTGCGCTGATACAGCTGACAGCTCAATTTACCATCGGCAACATAGAATTGAAAAAAAGCATGACACGGCGGCAATTTCATTTGAGGAATTTCGCCGACATTCCAGGCCGAGACAATGATGCGTCGGGAGTCTGGGTTGTGCTTGATTTGCTCAATGACTTGTTGAATCTGATCGATGTGCTCACCGCTCGCGGTAGGCCAACTGCGCCATTGCGAACCGTAAACCGGACCTAATTCGCCGTTTTCATCGGCCCATTCGTCCCAGATGCTCACGCCGTTTTCTTTGAGGTAGGCAATATTGGTTTCTCCTTTCAAAAACCACAATAATTCGTGGATAATGGAGCGCAAGTGTAATTTTTTGGTCGTGACGCACGGAAATCCTTCGGAGAGGTCAAAACGCATTTGGTAACCAAACACAGAAATGGTGCCCGTTCCGGTGCGGTCTTCTTTTTGAACGCCGTGTTCGAGGATGTGCGAAAGGAGGTCGTGGTATTGTTTCATGGACAAAAACTTGCTTGACTACGAAAATAGTAATTATTTTAGCCCTATGAAGTGTTCTAAAGGCCTCTTGCTACTGCTTTTTTTCATAAGTTTTACACAGCTCAATGCACAAGCCTTGAAGCGCAAATACCGCGGAATTTACACGGGTCAAATTCCTACATACGAAGTGAAAATGGGATCCAACACCTACGTTGTAAACGCCAGTGAAATCAAAGCTTATCTAGACCGAGATAGTATTTTTTTAGAGATTGGAACCTACCGGTATGCGTCAGGTTATTCACTGGAAAATAAAGAAAAGCAATTCATGCTTAGTGCCCAGCGAAACCAATCTGGTATCCCAGAGCAATTGATTTTTGATCCGAAGACAAAAACGATGATCCGAAAAGGGCTTTATCCACAACCCGATGCCACTTTAACACGTTCCGGAAAATTACCGCGCAGGTAGCCACAAACTGAAAGTGGTTCCTTTATCGGCGGTGCTTTTGGCGTCAATTTTGCCGTTGTGCGCATCTACAATCAGCTTGACATAATACAAGCCCAAGCCAAAACCCTTGACGTCGTGGATATTCCCGGTAGGTACCCGATAGAATTTGTCGAAAATCAGGCGTAGGTTTTCCTTTTTGATACCGATGCCGTTGTCTTGGAT
>JBIIZO010000032.1:0-15413 GCA_044346245.1 Crocinitomicaceae bacterium | reverse complement strand
GGCAAGCAATATGGAATCGATTTAGAGTCTAATCTTTATTTATTTGCCAACGAAAATGGCAATTGGGGTGCGCTCATCCGCCTGACAGACTCCTCAAAAGTTCAAGTAGGGATAGAGCGCTTGTCTCAATTTGCATCTCTGCAAGATTCAGTTGTGGGCGGCAACAAATTTTACTACATCCAAGAAGAGCAGTCTTATTTGCATTATGGCAAAGACTACGCGCTCATTTACCAAGGAAACGATTTTATACGGACGCTCAATCAAGTGGTCTCAGCGCACTATGGTTCACAGCAAAAAGTCTGGAAACAATTCCTCAAGCAAAAGCAATTCAAGAACGAACACCTCGTTATTTATGCCAATTGGCCAAAATTGAAGCGCTTTGATGTTCAGACCGCTATGTTTGCCCACGACAGCGATTCGCTCGGTTTTCGCCTCAAGAGTTATATCAAGAAGCGCACACCGCTTTATTTTTCTCTCAAGCGATCGGGCTTGAGTTACAAAAGCGACCTTCAAACCGATCGACTGATCGACATTCATTTAGATATCAGGGAGTTTAAGCAGCAAAAACAAGATTCTGTCTATGTGCAACTTGCTAAGTTGAGTCGAAAAGTCGGTTTCCCATTTGAGCGTTTTATAGCAGCTTGGAACGGTGATCTTGTATATCAAGAGGGTGGAAAGCATATCCAGGAAGTGCGTTTTATCGAAACCATTCTCGACGACGACTTCAACGAAACAGAAGTAGAGCGCTTGCGCCACGACACCGTACCTGGTTTTGCGGTGCTGGCTTCCTTGAATCGTTTAGCCCCCCAATTTATCGGAAAATTGGCTCAAAAAGGCCTACTGCGCGAGGACGAAAATGGCTATCGCTTTTTGTTTTCGCCCTTACTTCATTTCCAAAAATCCGGTCCTTTTTACCAGTACTTTTCAGCAGCAACCTCGCCACTTGTGGTGCGCAGCAGACAAAATCAGGTGCTTTGGAAATATAAAGGCACGAAATATTACTTTAAAATTGACAAACTGACGCGCTACGAAATCTTCGGCAGCCTTCAGGTGCCGGTTCGATCGATCCTAAGGCGCAATAAATTAATTTAGGTAGTTCTGAATCTGTCTGAATCAAGCGAAAATAAATTCATCTTGGTGGGTTTCTATGTAAGCCAGGATGTCTAAAATTTCATCGAGTTCTGCAGTGGTTACCAAACGGGTGCGGTAGTCCTTGAAGTGAGAAATCCCTTTGAAATAATTCGTGTAATGGCGTTTCATTTCGGCAATACCGAGCTTTGGGCCCTTCCACTTGATACTCATGAGTAAATGTTCTCTGCAGGCCAAAACGCGCTCTGCAAGGGTAGGGCCGGCCATGTGTTCGCCAGTGGCAACAAAATGCTTGATTTCCCTAAAAATCCAGGGATAGCCAATAGATGCGCGGCCAATCATGACGCCATCTACGCCATAGCGGTTTTTGTATGCGAGCGCTTTTTCTGGGCTATCTATGTCGCCATTGCCAAAAACAGGGATGCGCATACGCGGGTTGTTCTTGACTTCTGCAATCAAGGACCAATCGGCTTCACCTTTGTACATTTGTTTTCTGGTGCGGCCGTGAATAGAGATGGCTTCAATGCCGATATCTTGAAGCCTTTCGGCTGCGTCGACTACATTTTTGGTGTCGTCGTCCCAGCCGAGCCGAGTTTTAACGGTAACCGGAAGATGCGTAGCGTTTACAATTTCTTTGGTGAGCCTGACCATTTTAGGGATGTCTTGCAAAAGACCTGCGCCAGCACCTTTACACGTCACTTTTTTGACTGGGCAGCCGTAGTTGATGTCAATGAGGTCGGGCTGAACGGCTTCAATGATTTGTGCCGATTGCACCATGCTTTCGGTTTCCGAACCAAAAATCTGGATACCGATGGGACGTTCGTATTCAAAAATATCCAACTTTTGACGGCTTTTAGCAGCGTCGCGGATGAGGCCTTCCGAAGAAATGAATTCGGTGTACATGAGATCTGCACCGTATTGTTTGCAGAGGGCACGGAAAGGCGGGTCAGAGACGTCCTCCATTGGGGCTAGGAGTAACGGGAAATCGCCGAGTTCGATATTGCGAATTTTTACCATCGTTTGCTACAGTTTTAGAGCCCCATTGCTTTGAGGTATTCTTTGAGCTTTTGCTCGTTGCTGAGCTTGAGTAACATTAATTTATCGGTGGTGTCTACAACAATGTAATCTTGCAGGCCATCTAGTAATACTGTTTTTTCTTTAGGTACATTGACTAAACAGTTGCTCGAATCAAAAGCAAAAACATTGTTACCAATAATTGAATTTTGCTGCTCATCTTTTTTAAGGTGCGTAGTAAGGCTGCCCCAAGTACCGAGGTCGCTCCAGTCGAAATCTGCCAATACCATGCTCACATTTTGTGCTTTTTCCATGACCGCAAAGTCAATAGAGATATCGGGGCAAGCGCTAAAGGCCTCTTTAAGGAAAGTGCTTTCTTGCGTACTGCCATAAACTGCAGGCTGTGCGCAAAAGATGTTGTGTATATCGGGTTGGTGCTGTGCAAGTGCTTCAAGAATAACGGACGCTTTCCAAACAAAAATTCCGGCATTCCAATAGAAGTTGCCGGCGCGAAGGAATTCTTCGGCAGTTGCCAAGTTGGGTTTTTCTCTAAATTGGAGCACTTGGCAGGCATTACCTTTTTGGGTTTGCGCTGTTTTTTCAAATTCGATATAGCCGTAGCCGGTATCGGGCCTAGTTGGTTCGATACCGAGCGTAACGAGTTTGTCGTCTTGGGCGGTATGCCAGGCCGTACGGATTATTTCCTCGAAGCGAGCTTCATTAATGATGAGGTGATCTGCCGGAGAAATCAGTAAGGTGGCATTGGGGTCTAGTGCCTGTATTTTAGCCGCAGCATAAGCAATGCATGGCGCCGTGTTTTTGCGTTCTGGCTCGCACAAAACTTGGCTGCTGGTGAGTTCGGGTAGTTGTTCAAGCACCAACGCTTCGTAGGAAGTGTTGGTGAGGATATAAATGTTCTCCGAGGGAATAAATTTTTGCAGGCGCTCAAAAGTGAGTCTAAGCAAAGACTTGCCAATACCGAGGACATCTAAAAATTGCTTTGGGTTTTCGGCGGTAGAAAGTGGCCAAAAACGGCTTCCGACGCCGCCAGCCATAATGAGACCATAGGTATGTTTGCTATTCATGTGAGAGTGGTGTGATGGCAGCCAAGGCATGAATCAAAAATATGCGCTGGGTGCCAAATTCGGTACAAAGATAACGAGTTCTGCGGAGTTCACCTTTAATGAAGCGTTTGTTGTTCAAGAGAAAATGTGAGTTTTCGGGTAGTGATTCCAGCGTAATTTCATCGTTGTGATCGAAGGTTTTCAAAACCCTACTGAGTTGCACGTCGGCTCCACTCGATGCCTTGAGCCTTACATAACTATTTTCCAACACCTGATGGAGTTCCATTGGCAAGGCGCGGCTTTCTAATATGGGTAAGAGGCGCTGTCTAAATGCTTTTTTCCATTCAGGCCCATGTGCAGGTACGTTCCAGCCGTATTGTCGATATGTGTCTAGATGGGCAATTTCGTGTAAGGAGGTGATTAAAAAACTATACGGATTGAGGTCGCCGTTGACGGTGATAATTGGTTTTCTTTGGAGGGGATGTGTGCGAAAATCACCGAGCTTGGTTTTGCGTCCGGGGACAATTTTAAACTGAACGCCAGCGCCTAAAATGCAATCGGCCAAATATGAAGAAAAAACGGCAGGCACAAATTTTTGAAGCGTATCAATGAAGTGTTGTCTTTTAGACTGCATGACCACAAAAATAATGTTTAATTTAGCGTAGTGAATCTTCTCAAACAGTTCGGTAAATACATCCTCATGCTCAGTGTCGTTTTTTCTCGGCCTGACCGCTGGCGTTTTTTCCGCAAACACACCTTTCTAGAAATTGAACAAATAGGCATCAATTCTTTGCCAATAGTAGCGCTCATGTCTGCATTTATGGGTGCTGTAATTGCTTTGCAAACGGCTTCTAGTATGGAAAGCCCCCTATTGCCAGACTACACTGTTGGTTTCATTACCCAATCTAGTACTATTTTAGAATTTTCGCCCACCATCATTTCCCTGATTCTTGCAGGTAAGGTTGGTTCGAATGTTGCTTCAGAAATTGGCACCAAGCGCGTCACAGAGCAGATAGATGCGCTGGAAATCATGGGCGTCAATTCATTGAACTTTTTGGTCTTACCCAAAATTACAGCAGCGTTGGTGTTTTTTCCGGTACTCGTGATCTTTTCCATGGCGCTTTCAATGTTTGGAGGTTGGTTGGCTTTGTTGGTTTCTAACCTCACCACCACCGAAATTTACATTTTAGGAATTCGCTCCTTTTTCAATCCATTTCACATAACCTATGCGCTCACAAAAACCCTTGTTTTTGGTTTCTTAATTGTGAGCATTTCTTCCTTTTACGGTTATTATGTCAAGGGCGGTTCACTCGATGTAGGAAAGGCGTCTACGCAAGCGGTAGTGAGCAGTAGTGTTGCTATTCTAATTGCCAATTTTATTCTTACCCAACTCATGCTCCTCTCATGATAGAAGTCAAGAGTCTTTCCAAAAGTTTCAATGGTCAAAAAGTTCTTTTTGACATCGATCATGTTTTTGAAGAAGGACAGGTCAACTTGATTATTGGTCAGTCAGGACAGGGTAAATCGGTTTTAGCCAAATGCATTGTTGGTTTGTATGAAGCCGATGCAGGTCAAATTTTATTTGACAAGCGCAATTTTTCCGATATGGATCGGAGCGAACGCAGCCATATACGTCAAGAAATTGGTATGCTTTTTCAAGGCGCAGCTCTTTTTGATTCCATGACAGTGGAGCAAAACATCACGTTTCCGCTCCAAATGTTCACCAACATGACCAAAGCAGAAATTCAAGCGCGAGCCGATTTCTGTCTAGATCGCGTTAATTTGGCGGGCCGAAATAAGCTCATGCCGTCAGAGTGTAGCGGCGGGATGCAAAAACGCGTTGGAATAGCAAGGGCTATTTCCATGAATCCTCGCTATTTATTTTGCGATGAACCCAATTCTGGCCTTGACCCCAAAACCTCAATTGTCATCGATAAACTGATTCAAGATATTACCCAAGAATACAAGATTACCACCGTTGTCATTACCCACGACATGAACAGCGTCATGGAAATAGGAGACCACATTCTCTTTATTCATCAGGGTAAAAAATGGTGGGAAGGCGACAGCCACTCCATCATTAACGCTAGTAATCCGGAAATCGAAAGTTTTGTTTACGCGTCCTCTTTTATGAAAGAAATTCGTACACAACTTCAAAAAAAAGCATTGTGATCCGCTTATTTTTTTCTTTTCTCTTATTGTATTATTGATTTCTTTCTTATCTTTGCAACCCCTATTGGGTCTTGTACAAACGGTATAAGGTTTATATATATTTGCGGATGTGGTGAAATTGGTAGACACGCCAGACTTAGGATCTGGTGCCGAGAGGTGTGCGGGTTCGAGTCCCTCCATCCGCACTAAGGCCTCGTTGGTTCAACGAGGCCTTTTTTTTTAAATATTAGGCTTAACAAAACGATCGCATGAAAATTACACGTCAAGAAATCGATGCCCAAAATGGCGTATTAAAAGTAGAAATTGCAGCAGCTGACTACCAAAACAAAGTCAAAGCGGCCCTCGACAAATACCGCAAAACCGCCAAAATCCCTGGTTTCCGCCCAGGTCATGTACCTGCGGGTCTTATCCAAAAACAATACGGTAAGTCTGTGTTGCTCGAAGAGCTCAACAAAATCACCAACGACGCCATTTACCGTTACGTCCTCGACGAAAAACTCGAACTCCTCGGCAATCCACTTCCAATTGAAAACGGCGTTGAAGGTAGTTTCGATGCTCCCGAAGATTTCACTTTTAGTTACGAAATTGGTTACAGCCCAGCTTTTGAGTTGCCCATTTCTGCTAAAACCAAGATGGAGTACAACACTGTTAAAATCGACAAAAAACTCCTCGACAAACAAACCGAAGACCTCCGTCGCCGCTATGGCAAACTCATTTCTTCTGCCGAAGTAAGTGACAAAGACATGGTCATGGGTAAATTCGAAGAACTAGACGCCAATGGCGTCAAAGAAGGGGGCATCAGCCACTCGACTACCATTTCTATGGAATTCCTCGAAAACAAAAAAGGCAGCAAGCTCTTGATTGGTAAAAAAATCAACGATGCGTTTGAACTCGACCTCACGCTTGTTTCTAAAGGTCCTGAAGATGCCGCAGCTATGTTGGGTCTTGCACCAGACGCCTACGCTGAACTCGACACTAAATTTCAGTTTACGGTCAACGACATCAAGCGCATGGAAATGGCTGAACTCAACGAGGAACTCTTCCAAAAGTTATTTGGCGACGAAGTAAAAACAGAAGCCGAAATGAACCAACGCATCGAGGCTGACCTCGCGCGCATGTTCGAAGAAGACGCCGATCGTTTGTTCACCAAAAAGGTATTTGACATGCTCCTCGCCGAGACCAAAATGACCTTCCCTGAGGCTTTCTTGAAAAGATGGATCAAATCTTCTTCTGAAAAACCAGTTTCCGACGAAGACCTCGAGCGCGAATTCGATGCTTACCTCAATTCCTTGAAGTGGCAGCTGATCCAGACCAAAATTTTCAAAGACAACAACATCCAACTCACCAACGAAGAAGTCATCAACTTCACCAAATCATTGGTTATTGGCAATTACGCCCAATACGGCCTTCCAGCTCCTGACGACGCCGAACTCACCGAAACAGCACAGCGCTTGTTGCAAAACAAAGAGCAAGCCAATGGCATCTACGACCGTTTGGCAGAAGGCAAGCTAACAGCCTACTTCAAAAGCACAGTTTCTTTGTCTAAGAAAGAATTGGCCTACGACGACTTCGTTGCACTTGCACAAGCCTAAATAGTTTAGCGTTTTTTTGATCAGATCAACTTACGCTACATCCCAATCTAAAACCAACAAATTTTTGTTGGTTTTTTTTTGTCCATAAAAAAGCTGGATCTGTCTCACCAAAGCTTCCAAGTGCTGCATTTTCATGCTGCGGTTTGGGATCAGCGCAATGACCTCTCTGGCGGGCGCAGCTTGTAGGTCTGCAATTGGCTTGATGCCACCGCGCTGCTTTTCAGTTAAATTGAAATTTGAAGGGATGAGTGTGTAGCCACCGTTTTTATCGACCATTTCGACGAGTAGGGGCAAGTTACCACCTTCATAGTCCCAGTTTGTTGTTTGCCCTTCCTTGAGCTGACAAAAGTGGAGCATTTGCGTGCGCAGGCAGTTGCCTTGGTTGAGCAGCCAAGGATGGCGTTGCTGAATGTTTTCAAAGGTGATCTGCTCGTTTGGTTCTTCGGGGCAATAAACTTGTATTTCCTCTAAAAAGAGTGGAATGCTTCGGAGTCGGGCGTCGTGGTGCGGGCCTGCAATAATGGCTAAATCGAGTTCTTTTCTTTCTAATGCTTCTAGCGCTGAGGTGGTTTTGAGTTCACGGATTTTAAGTTTGATGTTTCCGAAGTCTGCAATCCAGGAACTAAATAGATCTGGCAGCATGTAAGCAGCAATCGTTGGGATGATACCTATTCTGACCTCTTCCTTGACCTGCCCTTTGAGCTGTTCAGAAAGCAGTTTGATTTGATCGGTTTCGGCGAGAATTTCTCTGAGAATTGGTATGAGTCTTTCTCCGGAAGGAGTAAGTTGCAGCGGATTGCTGTCTCTATCAAAAATGGCATAACCTAAAGTTTCTTCTGCCTTTTTGATTTGCATCGAAAGGGTGGGTTGGGTTACAAAACAGCGCTCGCTGGCTCTTTGAAAAAGGAGTTCTTCACTGAGCACTACGATGTAGTTCATTTGTTGTATCGAAATCATATAGAAAGAATCTATACAAATATAAAATAAATTGAAATAAATTATAACTCTTCTCCAACCAAAGCGCTGTATCTTTGTTCCACAAATTAGTAATCCTTTAAAAACAAAAAATATGTCAACTCTAGTTGGAAAAAAATTCCCAGACATTACCGTAAAGGCCATCGACGAAATGGGCGATGCTTTTCAATTGAACGTATTGAAACAAGCCGTAGACAACAACAAAAAAGTGGTCTTGTTTTGGTACCCGAAAGATTTTACTTTCGTTTGCCCAACCGAAATTCACGCTTTTCAAGAAGCAGCTGCCGAATTTGAAAAACGCAATACCATCGTGATTGGCGCTTCTTGCGACACTGCTGAAGTACACTTTGCATGGTTGAACACCGCCAAAGACAACGGTGGCATCGAAGGCGTTCGTTTTCCTTTAATCGCTGATTCTACCCGTTTATTGGCTCAAGAATTAGGTATTCTAGACTACGATATGTTCGACGAAGACAACATGGCCGGAGACAACGTGCCTTACCGCGCTACTTATTTACTCGACGAAACCGGAATGGTTTTTCATGAGTCTGTGAATCACTTCCCTGTAGGCCGCAATGTAAACGAATACATCCGTTTGATCGATGCATTTGCACACGTTCAAAAACACGGCGAAGTTTGCCCTGCTAACTGGGAAGAAGGAAAAGATGCCATGAACGCAACGCGCAATGGTGTAGCAGATTACCTCAGCAAACACTAAGCAGATGTTCAGCGACCTCACTTCCGATACCCTCGACCAAGTCCTTGCTGCCAATGCCAAGGTAATGGTTCAGTACGGCGCAGGCTGGTGTGGCAATTGCAAAATTACCAAACCGAAGTTCAAGCGCTTAGCCGAGACGCATCCCGATATCGCATTTGTATACGTAGATGCAGAACACTACCCGAACGCGCGTCAGTTTGCAAATGTGAGTAACTTACCCACTTTTGCTTCTTTCGAAGGCGGCAAATTAGTGTCGGAGGCACAAGGAAATAAAATAGAAACCATTCAAGAAGTTCTAGATGCGCTTACCAGTCATTAAACACCTCGTAGAGTTCATCGAACAGAACGACGAAGACTACATCAATGAAACTATGGAAACACTCGAAAACCTGATTGAGGCTCCCGGAATCAAAGACGAAGAACTCGACGTCATCGGCGAATTGCTTTCTAATTTCTCTGGTGCGCTAGAGGTCCATAAAGAAATCCAAAATGGAGTGCCCAAGCGCGAGGCCTTAAATGGCTTCATGAAACGGGTCACCGGATCGATTAACTAATTTAAAACCACCTTCGGGTGGTTTTTTTATGCCTATCTTTGCGGCATGTCAGATTTACTGAATAAACTAGAAGCCATTCATTTTCGCTTCATTGAAGTCGGCAAAATGATCACAGACCCCGATATCATCTCGGACATGAGTCGGTATGTCAAACTCAACAAAGAATACCGCGACCTCGAGGTGCTAGACGAAGCCTATCTGCGCTTCAAGCTTTTGCTCGGCAATCTGCATAGCGCAAAGGCTTTGCTCGAAGAAGAGCAAGATCCAGAAATGCGCGAAATGGCCAAAGCCGAAATCGATGAACTCGAGCAAGCGCGTCCGCTTTTAGAGGAAGAAATTAAATTATTACTCATCCCTAAAGACCCCGAAGACGACAAAAACGCGATTATCGAATTGCGTGCAGGCACGGGCGGAGACGAAGCTTGTATTTTTGTCGAAGACATCTACCGCATGTACACCATGTATTTCAAAGCCATGGGCTGGACCGTAGACGTCCTCAATTCTTCCGAAGGATCGGTCAAAGGCTACAAAGAAATCTCCATGGAGATTACCGGAACAGGTATTTACGGCTCCTTGAAATTTGAGTCGGGGGTACACCGCGTACAGCGCGTACCGGAGACAGAATCTCAGGGGCGTGTGCATACTTCGGCCATCACCGTTGCCGTTTTACCAGAAGCAGAAGAAGTCGATTTTGAACTCGACATGAACGACGTCAGAAAAGATACCTTCCGCGCATCAGGTGCTGGAGGGCAGCACATCAACAAAACGGAGTCTGCTATCCGCCTGACACACATCCCTTCAGGTTTGGTAGTGGAGTGTCAAGATGGTCGCTCACAGCATAAAAACTTAGAAAAAGCCATTTCTGTCTTGCGTTCGCGCTTGTATCAACAAGAACTCGATCGCATTCACAACGAGCGCGCGGCCCAAAGAAAAACACTTGTGTCTACCGGAGACCGCTCTGCAAAAATCCGTACCTACAATTATCCGCAGGGCCGCATCACCGACCACCGCATCAATAAAACCATGTACAACCTAAGTGCGTTCATGAATGGCGATGTCCAAGAAATGCTAGACGCCCTCAAAATGGCCGAAAACGCCGAGAAATTAAAAGGAGAAACCGCATGACCAAAGCAGCACTCATCGAGCAAATCAAGCTTAAAGAAAGTTTTTTGTGTATTGGGCTCGATCCAGATCTGGCCAAAATACCACCTCATTTGCTGCAAACTGCAGACCCACTATTTGAATTTTGCAAAGCTATAATAGACGCCACGCATCCATATGCGGTTGCATTTAAGCCCAATACTGCATTTTTTGAGTGTCATGGCGCTGCAGGTTGGGAGGCACTCCGCAAAACGATGGCTTACATTCCCAAAGAATGTTTGGTCATTGCAGATGCCAAGCGCGGCGATATCGGCAATACTTCCTCTTATTATGCCCAAACATTTTTTGAACACATGCAAGCAGACGCACTAACGGTTGCGCCGTACATGGGTTCTGATTCTGTCTTGCCTTTCTTGCAATTCGAAAACAAATGGGTCATTTTACTGGCACTTACCTCCAATGAAGGTGCCAAGGATTTCCAATTGATGGAATTGAACGGTAAAGCGCTTTTTGAGACTGTTTTGGAAAAATCTGCACAATGGGGCACACCAGAAAACATGATGTATGTGGTGGGTGCCACCCGAGCTGAAGATATCGCTAGAGTGCGCGCTTTGGCACCAGACTACTTCTTTTTAGTGCCAGGTGTTGGCGCACAGGGTGGTGATTTAGATACGGTTGTCAAGTACGGTGCGAATGCGCAGTGTGGGCTACTCGTGAATTCATCACGTGCCATTATTTATGCCAGTAAGGGCGAAGATTTTGCAGTTGCTGCAAAAGAAGAAGCGCTGAAAATGCAAGCTCAAATGGCTATGCACGTTCAGCGCTTCGAATGGTAATGGAGGCTTAGCGCGTGGCTAAATCTGCGTTTTGTGTCGTTTGTTCAAGACTTCCGTATGCATCGCAGCTTGCTTTGCGACCTGCGCCACAAGAAGCTAATACAAGTAGTGTAGCGAATGCTGCGAGGATAAATGTAGATTTTGTTTTCATGGTGTGTTTGTTTTGTTGTTGTTGCTGCGTTTAACGGCGTTTGTAGTACAAAGTTACAATTTTTGAAAAATTAGCGCGTTAATTCTTTAATCTTAAAGAATGCAAGTTGTTGTCAGGTTCATATTTTTGGTTGGTTGGGTGTGGCAAGTCAGTGCGCAGCCAGCTCAGTTTGCACTAGATCCGCGCCAACAGCCACTGCCTAAGGCACTTTCCATAGTGTCTATTGATACTTCTGCAAAATACAATCTTGTCAATTGGCAAAAACAAATCAATAATTGGCAGGCACAAGCGCTCGAGGCCGGCTATTTTCTTTTTGCCTTGACACCCTCTCAACAAACCGATTCCGTAGCTTATTTTCAAATCAATCCCGGGCCTTTTTTTAACGGCATTGCTTTGCAGACCCAAGACAATACTTCAGGTGAATTTGAATGGGTCGAAGCAAAAGAATTGCAGCAAATGGTTCAAGATTCCCTGAACCTGCTGCTCAATAACGGCTATCCTTTTGGTCAAGTGCACTTGCATTTTAGCTCGGGCCCACAGCCCTCAGTCGTTTTGCAAACCATCAAAGGGCCAGAGGTGCGTTGGGGGCAGGTTCAAGTGAAGCCCGAGGGCATCATCAAAGAAAAGGTACTTTCAAATCTACTGCAAATCCAACCGGGTGCTCTTTTTAGCGAAGCACAACTTTTACAGGCCCAAACCCAATTGGCAGGGCAGCTACCCTTTAAAATGTTGCGCGCACCGGAGTGGGCTTATACAGCTGAGCGCGCCGAGCTTTATTTTTTTCTCGAAAGGATCAAAATGTCTTCGGCAACGGGCATCATCGGCTTGCAGCCAAATCCGGCGAATCAAAAGACTGCGCTGGTGGGTGAGTTCAACCTCCAACTTCAAAATACATTTCAAAAGAATGAAAAATTCTTGCTGCATTGGCGCAGTATCGCGCCGCAAACCCAAATGCTCAAGAGTGCACTTACTTGGCCTTACATTGGCGGATCTCCCTATGGTTTGAGTTCCGGATTCACACTCTACCGCAGAGATACGTCTTTTCTAGAAGTAAAGGGTAACTTAGGTCTGACCTATTTGTTTTCTGCTAATTGGCAAGTGTTGGCGCAACTGGATTACTGGCGTTCCAATACTTTGTTAAGCGCCGCTTCTTCGACCAATTTACGTTCTTTCAGCACCTTGGCATATGGGATTGGCTTGCAGCGTCAGCAGCTGGATTTTTTGCCCAATCCGAGAAAAGGCATGCAGCTCAAAGCCTTGTATTTGGTTGGAAACAAAAAAGCCGAAGCGGAGCAACTTACTTGGCGCATAGAACTCACACAGCGCTATTTTGTACCGCTTTCAAAGCGTAGTGTTTTGTGCTTGAGCCAAGAATTTGATCACATCCAGGCGTCAAGCTTGTATGCCAATGAGCTTTACCGTTTTGGTGGCTTGGAACGCATGCGCGGTTTTGACGAAGAGGCATTTTTTGCGTCTACCGTTGTTTTTGCAGGTTTGGAGTATCGTTTTTTACTCGATGAATATGCACATGTGTTAGTCTTTTCAGATTGGTCTTGGTTCGAAAACAAAGTACTCAACAGCACCCAAACGACCGTGTATGCCGTCGGTTTGGGCTTGGTGCTGGGTTCAGACAACGGCCAGTTCAAGTTGAGTTACGGCTTAGGAGCCGAGTTAGGAAAGGGCCTGCATTTGAACGCAGGTAAACTGCACTTGGGTTATATTTCCTATTTTTAGCCCATGAAAATCGTATTTGCAAGCCATAATCAGAAAAAAGCAGCAGAAATCAGGTCTGTTTTACCCACAGGCATGACCCTGCTCACGCTTCACGACCTCGAGCTCCACGAAGAAATTCCCGAAGATGAGCCCACAATTGAGGGCAATTCCGCTTTCAAGGCAAGCTGGGTCTTGCAGCGTTTTGGCTTGCCTTGTTTTGCTGATGATACCGGCTTAGAAGTGAGTGTTTTGAATGGTGCCCCTGGTGTGCATTCTGCGCGTTTTGCGGGCCCAGAACGCAGCGACGACGCCAATATGGATAAACTATTGCGAGCTTTGGCTAATAAGGCTGACAGAAGCGCTCAGTTCAAAACCGTAATGACCTATTGCGATGGAGCGATAGAACAGCAATTTACAGGGATTGTAAAGGGTGTCATTGCAACAGAGAAAGCAGGTACAGAAGGCTTTGGCTACGACCCGATATTTGTTCCGGAAGACCAACAGCTTACCTTTGCTCAGATGCCGCTTGCACAGAAAAATGTATATAGCCACCGTGCCAGAGCAATGGCGCAGTTTCTAGCGTTTTTGGAAACAAAAGCAGTTTAGGCCTCGATTAAAATAGCCACAGACTGCACGTCGCCGTTAATTGGCGGGCATAGTTTGGTGATCTTGACTTGCAGCGCAAGAATACCGTTTAATTCACTTTTGATGCGATTGACAATGCGCTGACCAACGTGTTCGATGAGCTTAGAGCGGATGGCCATCTCTTCGCTGACAATGCGGTTGACGTCAACGTAGTCTATGGTATCGGATAGCGTGTCTTGGGCAGAGGCTTTGCTGAAGTCGGTGTGGAGTTCGATATCGACGATGTAGTGCCCGCCAATGCGCCCTTCTTCAGGCAAACAGCCGTGGTAAGCATAGCATTGGATGCCACTGACAAAAATTTTATGCATCCTGAAGGATTTTTGCTACTTCAGCTAGACCAAGATCAATGCGGGCGAGCACTTCTTCTTTGCCGAGGAATTCAGAAATTTCAAACATGCCAGGACCTGCACCAACTCCGGTGAGCACCAAGCGATAAGGCAAGAGTACGGCACCAATACCGAGCTGTTTTTCAGCTAAGAAAGCTTTGAAAGAGACTTCTATTGTTTGAGCAGAAAATTCTGTGAGGCTACTCACAATGCTTTTCCATTCTTGGATATACCCAGCAGTTTCTGGTTTCCATTTTTTGCGAATGGTTTCGGCATCAAAAGCGGTAGGGCGTCCAAAAAGATAGGCGCCATCGGTAAGGATATCTTGTGCAAAGGTGGCGCGCTCTTTCATGAGGCCGCAAATTTGCTGAAGATCGGCATCAGATAGTTCAATGGTCTGAAGTGCACGCAATTGTTCGGCAAGTGTTGCGTCTGATTGTGCACGTAAGTATTGTTGTTGAAACCATTTGGTTTTCTCAGGGTCAAACTTTGCTCCAGCCTTGCTGACACGCTCGAGTGAGAATGCTTCAATAAGTTCTTCTAAAGTGAAGATTTCTTGGGTGGTACCTGGGTTCCAGCCAAGTAGCGCTAACATATTGATGAAAGCACCGGGTAAGTATCCTTTTTCGCGGTAGCCAGAATAGAGTTCTCCTTCAGCAGTGAGCCAATTGGTTGGAAAAACCGGGAAACCTAGGCGGTCGCCATCTCGTTTGGAGAGTTTACCATTGCCGTCAGGGCGCAGCAAAAGTGGCAGGTGTGCAAACTCGGGGCAATCCCAGCCAAATGCTTCATAGAGCATGACGTGCAAAGGAGCTGAAGGCAACCATTCTTCGCCGCGGATCACGTGGCTAATGGCCATGGTGTGGTCATCGACGATATTGGCCAAGTGATAAGTTGGCATACCGTCACTTTTAAATAGTACTTTGTCGTCGAGGTTGTTGGTATTGACCACTACCCAGCCGCGAATGAGGTCGTGGAAGCGGATGTCGCGGTTGCGCGGCATTTTCATGCGAATGACATAAGGTTCGCCAGCAGTTAAAAGTTGCTCCACCTCAGATTGGGGTAGTGTAAGTGAATTGCGCATCCCGCTGCGCGTTACGCTGTTGTATTGCCAATTGGGCATGCCCATAGTTTTGGCTTGGTCGCGCATGCGGTCGAGGTCTTCGGCGCTGTCAAAAGCGTAATAAGCTTTGTCTTCCGCGATGAGTTGTTCGGCGTAGGGCTTGTACATTTCTTTGCGCTCAGATTGCACATAAGGGCCGTAGTTGCCACCTAAACCCGGACCTTCTGTTGGCATGATGCCACACCAGGCGAGTGCATCCATGATGTAGTCTTGCGCGCCAGGCACAAAGCGGGTTTGATCGGTATCTTCGATGCGGATCAGGAAGGTGCCGTTGTGTTTGAGGGCAAAAAGGTAATTGTAAAGTGCAGTGCGCACTCCTCCCATATGGAGCGGGCCAGTA
>JBIIZO010000132.1:0-5615 GCA_044346245.1 Crocinitomicaceae bacterium | reverse complement strand
GAAAACGGCGAAGACGCCTGGGCCTTTTATGAAAACGAATTGTATCCTTTTAAGGGTAAACTCGAAGAATGGTACCAGTCTAAACAATCCTTCATTTTGGACCTCAAATTATTAATTGCCACTGCACTAGTGGTATTGTTACCTCAAATTGATGTGGTGGGTCTCTTTTTTAAAGGCATGCCGAAACGTGATTTTTAAAATTCCCATGAAAACACCCAACGAACTTCTCCAACACTTCACCATCATCTCCTCCGACCTCACCCGTCCATGGGGAGGTTTTTACGTCATTGATGAAACCCAAGCCCAGGCTTTTGCAGATACTTTTTTTGATGGCCTTGACGTCCAAACCCTTACCATAGGGGGCAAGCTGAGCCCTAAGCTACTGATTGTGTCGCCACAACAGCGCTTGTCTTGGCAGTACCATAACCGTCGCGCCGAGATTTGGAAGGTGGTGCAGGGTAGTGTTGGGGTGGTGCGCTCAGACAACGACCAAGAAGGGGAGTTGCACACTTATAATGTGGGCCAGACCATTCGCTTGGCCCAGGGTGAACGCCACCGCTTGGTGGGCCTAGATGCACAGGCCATTATTGCAGAAATTTGGCAGCATACTGATGCGAGCCATCCTTCTGATGAGGATGATATCGTAAGAGTGCAGGATGATTTTGGACGTTGATTTATAATTAGTATTCTTTATGCCCCTACAATCTATCAACCCTACCCAAACAGCCGCTTGGCAAAAATTACAGCTGCATTTCAATCAAATTAAAGACGTGCGCATGCAAGATCTTTTCGCAGCTGATACACAAAGAGCAGAAAAGTTTCACTTGCAGGTGGAAGACTTCTTATTGGACTACTCCAAGAATCGCATCAATTCCGAGACCATAGCTCTTTTGCAGGAGCTTGCCGTTGAGGTGCATTTGGCCGATGCCATTGAGAAGTATTTCAGTGGGGACTTGATCAACCAAACGGAGAACCGTGCGGTGTTGCATACAGCACTGCGTTCGAAAGAAACAAGCCCTTTGTTGCTTGGAGGCGTGGATATCCGAACGGAAATAGCGGCAGTGAAGCAAAAAATGAAGCTGTTTTCACAGGAAGTGATCTCGGGTAGCAGAAAAGGATTTTCTGGGAAAGCATTTACCGATGTGGTGAATATCGGAATTGGTGGTTCAGATTTGGGTCCAGCAATGGTGGTAGAAGCTATGAAATTTTACCAGAACCACTTGAAAATTCACTTTGTATCGAATGTTGACGGCGATCACGTACAGGAGGTACTGAAGGGCTTGAACCCAGAAACTACCCTTTTTGTCATTGTTTCCAAAACGTTTACCACACAAGAAACCCTGACAAATGCGCAAACAATTCGTTCTTGGTTCTTGAAAGTAGGTAAGGAGGCGGATATCGCGGCGCATTTTGTGGCGGTTTCGACCAACTTGCAGAAGGTAAGAGAATTTGGCATTGCCGCCGAGAATATTTTCCCGATGTGGGACTGGGTAGGCGGCCGCTTTTCTTTGTGGAGTGCGGTGGGCTTGTCTATCAGTTTGGCTGTTGGGCCAACACATTTTGAAGCGCTCTTGGATGGTGCTGCAACTATGGACACCCATTTCAAGACCGCGCCATTTGAGCAAAATATGCCCGTGATCTTGGCACTCTTGAGTGTATGGTACAATAATTTTTATGGTGCTCAGAGCGAGGCACTCATTCCGTATACGCAATATTTGCAGAAATTAGCCCCGTATTTACAGCAGGGCATCATGGAGAGCAACGGCAAGCGTGTGGGCCGCGATGGCAAGCCTGTGGATTACCAGACCGGCACCATTATTTGGGGAGAGCCCGGTACCAACTCGCAGCATGCGTTTTTTCAGCTCATTCATCAGGGCACCAAACTCATCCCGACCGATTTCATTGGTTTCAAGCATTCTTTGCACGGCAATACAGACCACCACGACAAACTGATGTCGAATTTCTTTGCCCAAACCGAGGCACTTTTAGTTGGCAAGACCGATGAAAATCCGTTCAAGGTATTTGAAGGCAACAAACCGACCAATACACTGCTCATCGATCAGCTTACACCGGCCAGTTTAGGTGCTTTGGTAGCGCTCTACGAACACAAACTTTTCGTGCAAGGTGTGATTTGGAATATTTATAGTTACGATCAGTGGGGCGTGGAGCTTGGCAAGGTTTTAGCCAGTAGCATTCTCGCTGAAATAGAACAAAAGCAGGTGACTACACATGATACGTCTACCAGCTTTTTATTTAAGCACTACCTCAAGAAATAACCAAATTAGCACATGCGTATTTGTTTTATCGTTGTTTTCCTCTTCAGTTTTTGCTCGCATTGCTTTTCTGCCGGACCAATTGTCTCAGAACAAGCGCTTATGGCGTACAACCGCTATGCGGATGCTTATGTGGTGCTCGCTGATTCAGCGGTCTATTACACTTTTCAGCTCAAAGACCAAAAATGGAAAAAGCATAGGTATGTAATTGAAACAGCGCAGTCTTTTTCTGACCTCACCAACGAGTATTATATGCTCCCGGTGAGCAAAGAGCGCATCTATTTGATTCATATTGGCTGCGGTATCGTGCTCGAGCTCTACAAAGGACACCTGCACCGCATCGACCAAAGTTTTGCACACCGAAATCAGTTTGGTGCAGTTGCCTATGCATTCAAAGGCCAGCCTTATATGTTCGGTGGCTATGGATTTTTCGAGACAAAGAATGTGCACACGAGTTTTCATCCAGTTTTGGGAGAGTGGCTCGAAGTCAATGAATACAGCAAGCAAAGACCAGGTCCTCGACAGGGATCGTTTCTTGTACGCGAAAAAAGCCAGATTTACCTCATCGGTGGCCATTCAGAAGACCATCCGCAGAAACTTAATTTTATACCAGAAATTTGGCGTTACAACATTCGTCAAAAACGCTGGATTTTTATGGGAGACCTCACCCCGACATGGCATTCCGCTCTTGCCAATACCAATCAAACCACCCCAATAGGCTCCTATCTCATAAATAGCGGTGATGAGGTTTGGGAACTGGATGCCAAACAGAACAGGGTGCGCCGCTACAAACAACCCTTTTATTTTTCTGTCAGAAAGTGGCTCGTTAGCAAAGACCGCAAATGGGTCCTGATGGCTATAGATCGTAGTAATAACTCTGGCTTCGAGCTCAGGGTTAAGCGCAAAACAAATGTATTGGGCAACCCCATTCAGTTCGATAAATTATACATTAAGGCATCTTGGTACAAAGGACTTTCATATCAAGATCTTTTCTACGTCGCTTTACTATTGCCACTTTTCATCTTAGGTCTCCGGTTCTACTCCAAGCGCTCCTGGAAACCCATCCGTTTTCTTCCAAACAGTAATAAACTACAAGAAAAAGACTTTGAAGTAACAGAATGGCAATTCCTCCAAGAACTCCAGAAACAAGGTCAGCTCGAACTCTCAGCGGTCCATTCATACATGAATGAAGAAGGACTCTCTTATGATGCCCTTAAAAAACGCCGTGAAACCTTCCTTAAAAACCTTCGCATCAAAATAGCCCTTGTGGCCCACCTTCAAATAGACGCTGTACTAATGGAAGTCCGCCACCCGCAAGACCGCCGAGTGAAAATAGTGGTTTGGAACGAGGAGTTGGAGTTGGGACAGGGTGGAGCAAAGGTTAGGAATTAAAGTCATGAGTGCGGCATAGAGCGATTTTGTTTGTAACTTCTCCCAAATTTTTTAAAATGCAGCGCGCATTATTTGACACAAAATTAATACCGGTTTCATTTTAATGCGCTTAAACTAGTTGATCTTTACGCAAAAATATTTTATGAAAAATTATATATTGAATTTTGTTGAAAATCAAGTAAGTACAGTACTTTTTGCAATATTACTTTTATGCTCTTCTCTTGATTCTATAGGCCAAGTTGTATTACCACATTATGACGGCTTAAACTATACCATTGGACAAGGATTACAAGGCCAAATTAATTGGACAGCATTAAATTCTGGCGATGATTTGTTAATTGAGTCTGGGAATTTGCAGTATTCAGGTCTTTCCGCTTCAAATGGAAATAAAGTCACTTTTTCTGGTGGAGGTATTGATGCGGCTAAATATTTTACCCAACAATCAAATGGAGTGGTATATTATTCTTTTCTTCTTAATGTGAGTTCATTAGGGTCATTAAATACTTCAGGAGGATACTTTACAGGCTTAAATGAAGGCACAGCCTCGAATTTTGGGGCAACAATATGGACGAGGAAAAATGGTACAAACTACGATATTGGAATTAATCCAAGGACAACGGCAGCGAATACAGTCTGGTCAGCAACCCCACTTTCAGTTAATTCAACAGTCTTAATAGTTTTATCTTATCAGTTAGTTAACGGAACTGCAAATGATATCGTTAGACTTTGGGTGAATCCTACTCCAGGACTGCCAGAACCACCAGTAACATTGACAGCAACTAATACAGGCACTGACCTTTTAAACCTCAATCGTATTTTTATTAGACAGGATGGAACTACTGCTACTCCATTCATTGAAATGGATGAATTGCGTATTGGTACTACTTGGTCTAGCGTAACGCCGCAATCGGGAAATGCAGTGACGTTCAATTCCAACGGTGGGTCCGGGACAATGAACCCTCAAGTTTCTAATACTGCGGCTAACCTCAATGCCAATGCTTATATGAGAGAGGGCTACACATTTTCAGGTTGGAATAATCAAGCTGATGGCTTAGGAACAATTTCCTTGTCAAATCAAGCGAGTTATGATTTTGTTGCAAATGTTACATTATACGCACAATGGACAGCAAGCACACTAGATGTTAGTTATGATACACAAGGCGGCTCAAGTATAACAAACGGGTCAACTTTCTCAGGCGAAGACATTTCGACCTCACCAGGAATACCAACCAAAGTAGGGTATACTTTCACGGGTTGGTTTACCACTTCTTCCGGGGGAAACGCGATTACTTTTCCATATGCACACGGACAGTTGACAAACTTTACACTATATGCACAATGGACGGCAAATACATTAAACGTGACATTTGACAGCCAGGGTGGAAATACTTTGGCCGCTGTTACGACAACAACTGGATCTTTTGTCGCTAATCCTGGAAATCCTTCTCAGACTGGATATTTGTTTAATGGCTGGTTTAGCTCCCCAACAGGTGGAATGGCAATTAATTTTCCATTTTCACATGGCCAAGTGAGCGACTTCACGTTATACGCACAATGGACACAAACATTAACACCTACAATAGACCCTGTAGTTCTTCTACAATCTTTATCTACTACATATGGAACGGCCTCTTCAAGTATAGGTTTAACTGCGAACGGTTCCGCACTCGATGATAACATCACGATCAGCGCCCAAAGCGGTTATGAAGTGTCTACTGATAATGTCAATTTTTCAATGGTCGTAGCTGTTCCATCTGGTAGCTCTTATTACTTAAGAATTTCGCCTACGCATATCGCTGGGGATTTCAATGATGAAACAATTGCGATTTTGTCGAGTATTAATGCGGCCTCAGTAAATATTTCCGCGACATCAAGCGGAAATTCGGTGAGTGCCAAAGCACTTTCCATTACCGGTATTTCAATTGAAAACAAACAATATGACGCCAATGT
>JBIIZO010000131.1:0-5627 GCA_044346245.1 Crocinitomicaceae bacterium | reverse complement strand
GTCTCTTTTTGTACTGACCACAGCTGACACCATGCGGCTGGATACGGATCGAGACCTCTGACCAGATTGTGTATTTCTTGCGCCGGTAAGGTCCAATCTATTTTCGTGTTTTCCTTGAAAAGTTTTGGGGCCAATGCGCGCTTTCCTGTTATTGGGGTTTGCGCTTTGGGCTCAATATCACCCGAAGCCAAGTCATTACAAGTCTGAAGGGTGAGCGCAGCGCCAAGTTCTTGAAGTTGGTCATGTAAAACGCCAGCTGTCATGTTCGGAGTGAGTTCAACTTTAGCTTGCTTGAGAATGCTTCCAGCATCGATTTCTTCATTGATCATAAATGTGGTCACACCACTTTCGCTGTCGCCATTGATGAGCGCCCAATTGATTGGTGCCGCGCCTCGGTAGGCTGGCAACAAAGAAGCATGGAGGTTAAACGTACCTAGTCTTGGGAGCTTCCAAACGACATCAGGAAGCATTCTAAAAGCCACCACCACAAAAACATCGGCTTGCCACTGTTGTAACGCAGTAAGGAAGGCGTCGTCGCGGAGTTTGTCGGGCTGCAGCAGAGGCAATTGGTGCGCGAGTGCATATGTTTTTACGGCGCTTTGGTGCATGAGTTGGCCGCGGCCAGCAGGTTTGTCTGCAACCGTTACCACACCAACAACTTGGTGCTGACTTTGGTGGAGCTCGTCTAAAATGCGCACTGCAAAAGCGGGCGTACCCATAAATACGATTCGAAGTCCTGCACTCATACTTGTTTGTTTTGCCAATTATATTTTTTGAGATACGCAATCGAAACGATCCCTAAAATTCCGAAATAAATGTATTCTACCGTCCAAATCCAATAGACGTCTAGCGCCCAAACTTTGATGAACAAATAACAAAAGATGCTATACACACCAACCGTAAAAAACTCAATGAGCATGGAGTGCAGCGTATTGCCACTGCCGTGAATGGTCTGAAAATAAACAGAGATAAAACCAAAGAGCAGAATAGATACCGCGATGAGTTTCAAAATTTCCGCACTTTTGGCTACATACGCCTCTGCGGGGTTCACCAACCTGATCATTGTTTCTGGATAGAGTAGCGCCCCGTGAAAAGTCAGGAGCATAAAACAAACCGTGAGCAACTGAATTTTTCGCTGAATTTGCGGTATGAGCTCCATTTTTTTGGCGCCCAAATACTGTGAAATGTAGGTTTTTGTAGTGCCGGCAAAACCCCAAATGGGCACAAAAGCCAAGAAATAAATGGAGCGTATATTCTGAGAAACCGTGAGGTCAAAAGTGCCTTTTTGTTCGAGCCAAGTAAAGAAGAGCGTCCAGGTAGCCAGTGCCGAAAAACCTTGTAACATGAGCGGGCTACCTACTTTGAGGAGCTCCTTTATAGAGCTAAAGTCTACCTTGAAATAGGCGAGGAGTTTGTATTTTTTTTGCTCTTTGGAGAAGATTAAAAAGCAAAGCATGCTCACCATGCCAAGGCCGTCGGCAATGGTGGAGGCCAAGGCAGCGCCTCTGATGCCCATTTCGGGCAGTCCAAATTCGCCAAAAATAAGCGCGTAGGCCAATACGGCATTGGAACTTGCAGTGAGCACTGAGGTAACGAGCACCACCCATGACTTTCCTTCGGCTAAGAAAAATGCTTGAATAGAAAGGGTAATCATGGCAAAAAACAGCGAAAAGCTCCGCTGCTCGATGTAAATACCCTGAAGTCGGGCAATTTCTGCTTGTTCTGAGTAAGCGGCAACCAAATTGGGCATTAAAAAATAGAGTATCCCAAATAGGGCCAATGCCAAAGTGCACAAGACCCAAACGGTACTGCCAAAAACTTGGCCAATGAGCTCTGGTTTTTGCTGACCAATTCTACGGGCAATAATGATTTGCGCACCATCGGCCATGCCTGCCAAACACATAAATAAGGTCACGTAGAGCAAGCCCGCGTTGCCTACAGCATCAAAGGCTTCCGTTGAATACCTTGCAATTAAAGAGGCATCGGTAAGCAAGACAATCGATTGAATAAAGCCCGTCACCATCATGGGTAGGGCCACGCCTAAAATTGTCTTGTAATTGAGTGCGAGCATTTAATCGATTTGGATGACGAGCCCTTTGAGATAGGCTCCCTCTGGATGAAAAGCTTGAATGGGGTGGTCTGCAGGTTGGTGTAGTTGCTCCAAAATACGACAAGAACGCCCGGCTTCAATGGCTGCAGCAATGACGGTATTTGTAAAAAGAAGGGTGTCTACCACTTGCGAGCAAGAAAATGTAAAGATGAGGCCGCCGGGTTTGATCTGGCGAATGGCGTGGGCATTGAGGCGCTTGTAGCCTTGAATGGCTTGGTGGCGTTTGTCTCGGTGCTTGGCAAATGCTGGCGGATCCAGTACAATGATGTCGTAGTCTTCGGGCAGGTTTTTCATGTAATCCATGGCGTCTTCACATATAGAGCCATGTCTTTCTTCAAACTGATTGAGTGTCACATTGGCTTCGGTCAGTACAATTGCTTTTTTAGAGCTATCCAAGGAGTGCACGAGTGTTGCGCCATGTTGTAAAGCTTGCAAACTAAAGCCACCCGAATAACAAAACGTATTGAGGACTTTTTTGCCCTGCGCATATTTGCCCAGAAGCGCCCGGTTTTCGCGTTGGTCGATGAAAAAGCCTGTCTTTTGCCCATTGATCCAGTCAATCTGGTATTGAACGCCATTTTCAAGCGCTAAGTGCGGCGTTGCTACTTCGCCAAATAAATAGCCATCTGAGGCCCCGTCTGAAGCTACCTCTCTTTTGGGTAGGGTATCGCTAGATTTGTGATAAACCGCCTTGAGATCGGCTCCAATGACTTTCTGAAGTGCTTGAGCAATGAGTTCAACTTGACGGTGCATGCCAAAGGAATGACATTGTATCACCGCAACGCCGTTGTAAAAATCGATAATGAGCCCTGGCAATAAATCCCCCTCGCCATGACACAAGCGAAAGATATTATTGTTGGCGTTGAGCAGACCGATGCGCAAGCGAAGTTGGTAGGCATTGGCAAGGCGTCGTTCGTAAAAAGCCTCGTCTATGGTTTCGTAGTCAAAGCTGAGGATCCGAACAGAGATAGTCGCGTGTTGGAAATGGCCGATACCAAGAATTTGTTGTTTTTTGGTGGTGAGGCAGACGAGGTCGCCATCTTGTAACTCAGAGGTATCGCCAGCCAAAGCCCCAGAGAAGACCCAAGGGTGTTTGCGTTGAATAGAGTGCTCTTTGCCTTTGGCGATGGTCAGTAGGGGATAAGACATGTGCAAAAATAGCCCGAAAAAGTGTACATTTGTCAAAAATTAAGAGTTATGGCCAACAAACGAATCCTCAAAAGAAACATCAACGAAATGGTTTTTGATGTGGTAGAAGAATGCTTCTTTTTTGAAATGACCGCTCCAGATAAAGCAGACCGTTCGGCTAAGCTCATCGATGAAGCAGCTTCGTTTCAAGACGAAATGCTGACCAAAATGAATCAAGCAAAAGGCAAGGCTGCATTCCGCGCTATTGCAAACGAAGTCGAGGCGAAAGCGAATTATTTCGTAGACGCGCTCAACGGGCTCAACAAATAAATTCCTTTACCCAATGTGGGTTTTTGACGGTTTTACACTTGCCTTGTTATTGGCAGGGCTAATGGTCGTACTCTGGATTTCTGAATGGATTCCCGTTTATCTTACAGCGCTGCTGCCCTTATTGCTTGCTGTTCCATTTGGTTTACTCACCCCCAAAGACCTCGCGCAGTGCTACGGAGACTCCAATATCTTTTTATTCTTCGGCGGCTTTGTAATGGCACTCGCACTCGAAAAATGGGGTGTGCACGAGCAAATTGCCCGGAGAATTATTGCAGTAGTTGGCGATAAAAAATCGAATATACTACTAGGTTTTATCCTCAGTACGGGTCTGATCTCGATGTGGATTTCCAACACCGCTACTGCACTCATGATGCTGCCAATGGCAGTTGCAGTTGTAGAAGCCATGCCACCCGCACATCGCCAATCGAAATTCAGCGTATTTCTGATGCTTTCTATCGCCTATGCTTCTAATATCGGTGGTGTGGGTACGCTCATAGGCTCGCCGCCCAATACGCAAATGGCGAGCATTCTTTCCGAAAGTTTCAACATCGAGATCAGTTTTTTCGACTGGATGAAAATCGGTATGCCACTCGCTATTCTGCTGTTATTGTTGATGTTTCTCATTTTCAATTATTTATTAGGTGAGGAGCGCAAAGATGTCCACGACCTACATTTCCATACGCTTCCTTGGTCCAAAGCTCAAAAACGCGTGCTATGGATCTTCTCTATCGTAGCTGGCCTCTGGATTTTCCGCGAAGCCATCGGATCTTATTTAGGCATCAATTATCGCGATGAAAACGCCGCAATTTTAGGTGCATTGGCTATGTTCTTAACGCCGAGTGGCCAAACGGCTAAAGAAAAAGTCTTGCGTTGGTCAGATACCGAAAAATTACCTTGGGGTATTCTCTTGCTTTTTGGTGGCGGTTTGGCTTTGGCGGCAGTCCTCGAAAAAAATGGGATACTGCAGTTTTTAGCCAGCTCTTTTGAATCTTTCCATGGCATCGGCCTACTGACGGCCATCGCCATCCTGACCACGCTCGCTATTTTTATTTCTGAAGTGCTCTCCAATCTAGCGATGGTTACGCTGTTTGTTCCCGTTGTGGGTATTTTTGCTCAGCAAACTGGGCTGCCATTGGTTCCGCTTGCCATGGCACTCACACTTGGCGCAAGTTTAGCCTTCATGATGCCTGTCGGTACACCGCCCAACGCCATCGTTTTTGGTTCGGGTTTTTTGCGCATCAAAGACATGATTCGCTACGGATTTGTGCTCAACCTCATTAGCTTGGCCCTCATCATCCTTTTTGTGATTTTGTTTCTTTAATTGAAACAATATTGCTATTTTTCGGCACCAAACCTATTGTATGCTAACTATAGATCGTTTATTTGATGTCCCTAGACATCAACTCAAGAATTACCCTAATCCCAACATGTTTGTCACCAAGACAAAAGGCATTTGGGTTCCGCTTGCCACCGCCGACTTCCTCGAAGCAGCCATGAACGTTTCTCGTGGGCTCATTTCCATGGGTGTTCAGGCCGGTGATCGCGTTGCGGTTGCCAGCTCAAACCGCTTTGAATGGAATATTCTCGATATCGCCGTACAGCAGGTAGGGGCTATTTTAGTTCCACTTTATCCCAATATTTCAGAATCGGATTACCGTTTCATCCTCAACGATGCAGGAGTAGAAATCTGTGTGGTTTCCAACCAAGAGTTGGTAGACAAAATCAGTTCGGTCAGAAACGAAGTGCCTACGCTCAAGCATTTGTTTGCTTTTGATCAGCTGCCCAACTGCCCGCATTGGTCGGCAATTGAAGCGACGAAAGGCCAAACCGAAATCGAGGCTGTCGAACAACGCATGCGCGAGGTAAAAACCACTGATTTAGCTACCATTATCTATACTTCGGGTACAACCGGTAATCCAAAAGGTGTCATGCTATCACATGCCAACATCCTCGCGACGGTTTCTGCATGTATAGACCCAATTCCAGCCGATAAAAATTCGAAGGTCTTGAGCTTTCTTCCGGTATGTCATATTTATGAGCGCATGCTTCATTATTTGTA
>JBIIZO010000026.1:0-17874 GCA_044346245.1 Crocinitomicaceae bacterium | reverse complement strand
AAAAAATAACGTGCTTACTTGTTTTTTTGAAGATTTTTTCGGCAGTCCATGGTGCTTTGTCTAGCAGTCGTTGGGCTGGGGCATCTCCCTCAATGAAGTATTCGATGCGCCTGAATACCATTTCCATAAAAATAGTCTGAGGGCAAACCCAGCCACAGAATATGCGCCCATAAATAATGGTAAAAAGGATGACGAAAACGACCGCTAAAATCAAGAGTACGGCCAGAATGTACATATCTTGTGGCCAAAATACTTGTCCAAAGATGACAAACTTGCGTTCGATCAGGTTGAGCATCAATAAGGGCTCTCCTTTGATAAGGATATGGGGCCCGGCAAATAACAAGCCGAGCATCAGATAGCTTACTAATTTTCTTTTGTTGTAGAATGAACCCGCTGGTTTTTTTGGGAAAATCCATATGCGTTTTCCTTTTTCATTGACCGTTGCAATCCGATCGCGGAAGGCTTCATCGTGTTCACTCATGAGTGCTCATTTAGTTATTTTTCAATAATAGTTCCTTGGGGCGCAAGTCCTGTTGCTTGCGGTAATGAAAGCACATAAGAGGCTACTTGCTGGATCTGAATTGGATTGAATTTAGAGGAGTGCTCTGGCATGCCGTTGGCAGTTCCGTATTTGACAGTTTTGAATACTTCTTTGATGTCATAGCCGTAGATCCAGGTATTATCGGTAAGATTTGGACCAATTTCACCTTCGCCCTTGCTTTTATGACACGCCACACAGTTGGCTGCAAAAATGCCTGCCCCTGCAGAAAGATCACTTGCATCAGTCAGTAGCGTAGCGCTCGTTTCATCGACGTTCATGGCCATTTTGTTGAGATAGGCCTGTACTTCTTTTTCGGCAACTTTAACTTCCTTATCGTAGGCTTTGATTTGCAAGTCGGAAACACCCAAGAGGTGGTAATTGATCAGGTAAATAAACGCGAATACAATTGTTGCATAAAATCCCCAAACCCACCAAGGTGGCAAGTTGTTGTCGAGTTCTTGAATACCGTCGTACTCGTGCTCTAATAGAATTTTATGTTCTTCTTCAATTGGCACGGCGTCGGTCAGCACCTGATTCACTTTTTTGAGTGATGCCAATACGGGTACTTCTTCGATTTTTTCAGCTTTTGGCCTGACCATCCCAAGCATTTGGCTGAATAAATGACGCAAATACAATACGACCACCAAAAGAATGACATCAATGGCTAACAAGGCCAAGAGATCGGTAGTTTCTACCAAAAGCCATGGCCCGTCCTTTTCGCCTTCACCAGGTCCCATATAGTTGAGTGCGTAGGCATTGTTACTGAGCAAGAGCGCTCCGGTGGTAATGATCAAGATCAGGCTATTTGTTTTGCTGCTGAGTTCCTTTAATTTACTTTTGAAATAATCTGATTTCATGAGGGTCATGAGCGTGCCGGCCATCACGATAATCGCGATCATTAAAATGATTGTTAGCACAATTAACCAATTGAAAATGGACAAATTGCCCTTGTAATCCGTGCCCAAAACTGGTTCGGCAACAGCAGTGCTGTCCATTACAGTGCTGGCAGCAGCCCATAAATTGTTTTGAAATAAGCCTAATACGACTGCGAGCAGGAGGTTGAATTTCAGCGTTTTCATAGCGTAGTTATTGAATAGTAATTGCTTCGTTGTTGTCTTCTAAATCAAGTGGGGTAGCAGAGAGTTCCGCAATGCGCTCCTTGCTCATTTTCCAGACAAAAAGCAAGACGAGTGCAAAAAAGATGGTAAAAAGTACCAAAGAAAAGAGCGGATAGATCTCAATGTCTAACATACTCGTGAGGTTGTGTTTGATAAAGCGCAGCATGAGACTTATTTTTTAGGTTGTAGCGTGATGTCTAAGCCCAAGCGTTGTAGGTAGGCTATGACCGCTATGATTTCTTTTTGCTCAATATCTTTGATCAAGCTTTTTTGATTCACGCCAATGAGTGCTTGTTTAGGCGTGGTTTTGACGATGTCTGCAGCAATCAAATGTGCTTGTGCTTTCAAATCCTTGATGGCTTTTTGATCGTAGCCTTTCGCATAAGGTACGCCCAATGTTTGCATGGCTCGGATTTTCTTGGGAGTCAAAGACAAATCGAGCTTGTCTTCGCGCAGCCAAGTGTAAGCAGGCATGATAGACCCTGGAGACACATCTTTTGGCGCCAGTAAGTGCTCATAATGCCAGAAGTTAGACTTGCGAATTTTAGTGTTGCCACCTTCGCGCGCTAAATCGGGCCCTGTGCGCTTAGAACCCCATTGGAAAGGGTGGTCGTACACAAATTCTCCGGATTTAGAGTAATCGCCATAACGTGCTGTTTCAAAGCGCAGCGGACGCACGAGCTGAGAGTGGCAGTTGTAACAACCTTCGCGAATGTAAATGTCGCGGCCTTCGAGCTCAAGTGGCGTGTACGGTTTCACAGATGCAATTTTGGAAATGTTCGAGTCTACAATCATGGTCGGGATGATTTCTACAATGCCGCCAATTGCAACCACGAGCAAACTCAAGATCATAAATTGAACAGGTTTTCGCTCAATGACTTTATGCCAGTATTCCCCTTTTGTATCGTGTTCTAGTTCTTTAGTTGCCACCGTTTGAGCGGCCTCATTGGCCAGTAAAGCGCCAGATTTAGCAGTCTTGACCAAGTTGTAGAACATCAAAATGGCGCCAGATAAGTACAGCAAACCTCCGATAGAACGCAAGTAGTAATAAGGCTTGAGTTGGGTCACTGTTTTCAAGAAATCGACATTTTGTAACGTTCCATCCGGATTGAAGTCTTGCCACATGAGCCCTTGCATGAACCCAGCGATGTACATCGGTACGGCATAAAGTAGAATACCAAGGGTAGCAATCCAAAAGTGCTGATTGGCCATTTTTTTAGAGTACAATTCGGTGCGGTAGATTTTCGGGAAAAGCCAATACAACATACCGAAAGTCAACATACCATTCCAGCCGAGGCCGCCGATGTGAACGTGTGCAATTGTCCAGTCGGTGAAGTGAGAAATTACGTTCACGTTTTTCAAAGAGAGCAAAGGTCCTTCAAACGTAGACATCCCATAGGCCGTAAGTGCCACGACCATAAATTTGAGCAAGATGTCGTCGCGTACTTTGTCCCAGGCACCGCGCAAGGTAAGGAGTCCGTTGAGCATGCCGCCCCAAGATGGCGCAATAAGCATGACAGAAAAGACAACCCCTAAACTTTGAGCCCAATCAGGTAAGGTAGAATAGAGCAAGTGGTGAGGTCCGGCCCAGATATATAAAAAGATGAGTGCCCAAAAGTGGATGATAGATAAACGATAAGAATAAACGGGGCGATTGGCGGCTTTTGGCACAAAATAGTACATCAAGCCTAAGTAAGGTGTGGTCAAGAAAAATGCAACGGCATTGTGACCATACCACCATTGCACGAGTGCATCTTGAACGCCAGCATACCAAGAATAACTTTTCAGAAAGGAAACGGGCAACTCAAAAGAGTTGAAAATGTGCAACATGGCTACCGTTACAAACGTGGCGATGTAAAACCAGATAGCTACATAAAGGTGCTTGACCCTGCGGTTCAAAATGGTGGCAAACATGTTCCAGCCCCAAACCACCCACATGAGCGCAATGGCAATATCGATAGGCCACTCGAGCTCGGCATATTCTTTTGAAGTAGTGATGCCGAATGGGAGGGTCAAAACAGCAGAAACAATGATCGCTTGCCAGCCCCAAAAGTGAATGTAACTCATTTTATCGCTCCACATACGCGTTTTGAGCAAGCGCTGCAAAGAGTAATAGACACCGGTGAAGATGCCATTGCCTACAAACGCAAAGATGACCGCATTGGTATGTAGCGGACGGATGCGGCCAAATGAAATATATTTGAAGCCTAGGTAGTCATTGAAAAAATCTGGGAAAGCCAGCTGCAGGGCAGCAATAAGGCCCACGAGCATCCCCGTTACCCCCCAAATGACCGTCGCGTAGGCAAAATTGCGCACGATCTTGTTGTCATAATTAAACTTTACTACTTCCATTGTTTACTTCTTTAATTATTGATTCATCTTCAAACAGGACACGTACCGAAGGCCCATAATCGTCGTCGAATTGTCCGTTTTTGGTGGCCCAAAAGAAAAAGCCTAAAAAAAACGCTGCAATGCAAAGACTGACAATAAGCATAAGGTATATGATTCCCATGTTGCAAATTTCGCAACTGTCAAGACCAAGAAGAATGACCCGGGTTTTTGAAAAAAACTGATTAATATCAGCTTTTAAAGCTGCGCTTGTATTTGGTTTGGATCAGCAGCGTACTCAAAAGCACAATGGTGATAGAGCTGATCGGCATGAGAATAGCGGCGATGAGTGGCGTCAGTTGCCCTGAAATGGCTATGCTGAGTCCGAAAATATTGTAGCTCAAGGAGAAGGCGAGGCAAATTTGGAGCACCCGCTTGGCAAAGCGCCCGATGCGCAGCATTTGGATTAAATTGATCAATGATTTGGCCTCCAAAATGCCATCGGCACTCGGCGTAAAGCGAAACATGTCTTCGGAAAGCGCAAGGCCAATGGCTGCGGTGCCAAGCGCGCCCACATCGTTGAGACCATCGCCAATATACAATACCTGTTTGCCATCTTTTTGAAGTTGCTGAATTTGTACTGCTTTTTGCTGTGGGCTGAGTTCAAAGAAAAGATGATCTTTTAAAAATCCTTGACCCATCAAAGCTGCGCTATCTTGGTTGTGGTCGCCGGAGAGCACATAACAATTGGTGGCGCCATAGCCTTCGAGGATACTTTGTATGGCCGCGCTGCGCCAACTGCTTTCGAAGCGCAGGTGGGCACAGTTTTTTGATGTTTTTAAAAAGAGTTCGCTTCCTTTGGCCAAATGGGCCTCACCGATAAACGCTGCCGAACCGAGCAAGTAGGTTTCACCGTTCCATTCGGCCCGCATGCCTTGCCCTTTGATTTCTTCGAGTTGCAGCAACTCAAGTTCAGGCGCTGCTTCGTGGGCTGAGGCAAGTGCTTTGGAAAGTGGGTGGGTAGATTGTCGGGCCATATTGACAAAAACCGTAAATTCTTGGTCTGTCAAGTGATGGTGCGCCACGGTGATTTGGTAACTATTGGGGTCTGTGAGCGTACCTGTTTTGTCTAAAACAATGGTATCAATTGACGTGAGGGCCTCCACAACACTCGAATTTTTGAGATAAAGCCCAGCTTTTCCTAGAACGCGCATGGCATTGCCTAAAGTGAACGGTGCAGAAAGAGCCAAAGCACAGGGGCAAGCCACAATTAAAATGGCCACAACCACCCTAAAAACAGCACTTGGTGCTACAAAATACCATGCGATCCCGCTGACGCTGGCAATAAGTAATAAAATGAGCAAAAAGTAGCGCGAAAGCCGGTCTTGATACCGAATGAGTTGGTTTTTGGGTGTTTTGTCTTTGGTTTCATTCCAAAGCTGGGTCAGGTGGCTGCGGTTGGTCGTTGCTTTGACTTTTAAGCGACAGGCCAAGCCTTGCACTTGCCCGCCAGCATAAACTAAAGCGCCCTTTTTGAGCAGCACCGGTTGGGCTTCTCCTGTGACAAAACTGTAATCAATAAAGGTTTCTTCGCTGAGCAGTTCGCTGTCGCAAGGAATAATTTCTTCATTTCTCACCTCGATCAGCTCATCAATTTGCAGCTGCTCAATCGGAACAATTTCTTTCGATAAATCAGGTTTGATCCGTTGGATCGCTACAGGAAAGAAACTGCTGAAATCGCGGTCAAAAGACAAAGATGCGTAGGTCAGGTTCTGAAACCACTTGCCAATGAGCAAGAAAAATATAAAGCCTGCAAAGCTGTCCATATAGCCTGCACCCTGCCAACTGAAGATTTGTAAAACACTTTGCGTGTACAGCGCCATGATTCCGATGGTAATCGGCACATCTAAATTGATGCTTTTGCTGCGCAATGCTTTGTAGGCAGATATAAAATAGGGCCGAGCCGAAAAAAGCAAGACCGGAAGGCTCACAATGAAACTTAAAACCGCTGTAAAATTTCTGAATGCGGCATTGTCTTGACCCAAACCAAAGTAGTCAGGCGTACTCCACAACATGATAGATCCAAAGGCAAATCCCGCAATGCCAAGCTGAAAAAGAAAGGTGCGGTCTTGCTTTTTTTTGGTTTCCTCGTTGCGACTGAAATCAGGCGGGTAACCAATGTAATTGAGTAATAGTGCCAACTCACTCAGTTTATAATCCGGCGAGAAAACTATGGCTGCCTCCTTGCGGGCAAAATGTACTTGAACGCGCAAGATTTTTGCTTCGAGTTTGTGCAGGTTCTCTAGCAAGTAAATACAGGAGGAGCAATGTATTGCAGGTAAAGACAAATTGACGCGAACTTGTTGCTCATTTTCAAAAGATATATACCGCGACCTGATTTCTGGCAGGTCTAAAAAAGCATATTGGTCAGGGCGCTCCTTAGCGGGTTTGCTGCCTGCCATTGGCTCGTACTTGTAAAAAGCACCCATTTGGTTCGCGTCCAACAGGCGATAAACATTCGCACAACCATTACAACAAAAGAGGTGGTTGTCGGCCTTGATTGGTCTAAACGGGAGTGCATCCCCACAGTGGTAGCAAGCTTCGGTACTCAAATTGTGGAAGAAAAAAGTGGTTTATCGGGCGTGTGGAGCTGTAGGTCGAGGTCAAAAGCCATGCAGACATTGCGCACAAATGCATAGCCTTTGGGTAGGATTTCCAAACCAGCTGAATGGATGGTAACGAGCTCGTCTTGTTGCAAGCCTTCTAATCTGGAGATCATTTGACTGTAGAATCCTGTTTCATAAAGCGCAGGCTTCCACAGCGTCTCGAAATGACACATCAGGTCTAAAATATGACGCCTGATGAGCAGTTCTTCTTCATTGAGCAGGTGACCTCTGAATACAGCCAGTTCTCCTTTGGCAATTTGCGCTTGATAGCCTTCTACACTTTTGTCATTTTGGGCAAAGGCAGTCCAGCTATCAGAAATCGAAGACATGCCAAGGCCGATCATGAGATCTGTCTGCCTGTGCGTATAACCCATAAAATTGCGGTGCAAGGATTTGCTTTGAAAAGCAAGCGCTAGTGCATCGTTAGGCAGCGCAAAATGATCCATGCCGATTGCGAGGTAGCCAGCAGCGAGTAGCTTGTCATAGGCCATTTCGTAAAGTGCGCGTTTTTGGGCATCTTTCGGCAGATTGGCTTCGTCGTAACCGCGTTGCCCTGTGCCTTTTACCCATGGCACGTGCGCGTAACCGTACAGTGCAATGCGCTCGGGTAAAAGTGCAATTGTTTTTTCGATGGTGTCCGTAAAGCCCTTCAAGTTTTGAAAAGGCAAGCCATACACTAGATCGTGATTGACACTATAGCCTAAAGCCTTAGCTTGTTGGTGAGTGCGCTTGACCAAATCAAAACTTTGTACCCTGTGAATGGCTTGTTGTACCTGTGGATCGTAGTCTTGGATGCCAAAAGAAACGCGTCGGTAACCCACTTCGTACAAAGCTAGGAGGTGTTCAGCTGAGGTTGAGCCCGGGTGCGCTTCAAAACTGAGCTCACAGGAATTGGGGTCTATATGTTGCTGTCTAGAGATGCCTTTTGTGAGTCGGATTAAAGCTTCGGGTGCAAAGAATGTAGGCGTTCCGCCACCCAAATGCAATTCTTTGATGTCGATGGCTTCACTTAGATATGCTTGGTATAAATCCCACTCCTTGAGGACGCTATCTATATACGGTGTCTCTACTTGGTGGTTTTTGGTAATGCGCTTGTGGCAGCCGCAAAAGGTGCATAACGACTCGCAAAAAGGTAAATGAATGTAGATGCCCAACGAATTAGCTTCGGTTTTTTGTTTTTCAAGTACTTTGAGCCATTGGCTTGGTTTTAAATCTACATTTTTCCAAAATGGAACCGTAGGGTAGGAGGTATATCTCGGCCCGGGTATGTTGTATTTTTGAAGCAACTCCTTGTCATTCATGCTGCAAAGTTCTGTGCTTTTTGAAGTCTAAAAAATGACGACGGTCAGCTTTCTGAATTTGGCTTATTTTTCGTACATTTGATAAGCAATACGACTCCAATGCTCGAAAAATCGCACAAACATGTCACCTGTCAAACCTGTGCAGGCCGTCAAAATTCTTTACTGAATCATTTTTGTTCTGATGAGCTAGATCACCTCAATTCTCATCGTTCGTGCAACTACTATAAAAAGCACCAGGCCATTTTTCTAGAAGGTTCTTTTCCAAGAGGCGTATATTGCATCAATCAAGGAAAGGTCAAGATTTTCAAGCGCGGAGACGAAGGCAAGGAACAAATCATCCACATTGCAAAAGCCGGTGAAATGGTGGGCTTTAGAGCTATGTTTACGGAAGAACCCTACAAAGTGGGCGCCGAAGCGCTAGATGAAGCTAATATTTGCTTTATCAGCAAAGAGGACTTCCTCAACCTCATGGACACCAACCCCTTATTGCGCAACGGCATCATCAAAGAATTATCCAAAGAACTTGCTGATCGCGCCGATTTCATTACCAATATGGCTCAAAAATCTGTTCGGGAGCGTTTGGCCTTCACTATGCTGATTCTCCTCGACGTCTTTGACAACGAACCGATTAATTTAAGCCGCGAAGACCTCGCCAATTTTGTGGGTACCGCTACCGAAACGCTCATTCGCCTCATCAAAGATTTCAAAGAAGAAGGAATTGTAGAAGTACAGACGCGTAAAATTCACGTCCTAGACCGCGAGCGTTTGCTGCAAATTGCTGGCAAATAACTAGCCCAGCACTAGACCCGCAAAATTCTCCAACAACACATGCCCAAAATTTCCGGACACCTCTGGATGAAACTGTACCCCATACATTGATTTTTCTTTGTGTTTCATGGCTTCATTGATACACGCATCAGAACACGCCAGCAAATCAAAGCCTTGTGGTACTGAAATGTGTTCGCAGTGGTCTTCTTGCATCTCAAAAACATCGGGCAGTCTTTCAAAGAGGCAATCGTCCTTGATGAGCTCAATTTCTTGAAAACCGCGGTCTTCGCGCATTTTGGAAACGCGTGCGCCATGCAATAAGCCAATGATTTGATGGCCAAAACAAATGCCTAGAAGCGGTTTTTGATAGGTTTTGATCCAAGAAAGGTGCTGCAAATAAGGACTTGGGTCAATATCGGTCAAGAGTATAGGCGCTCCAGAGATCACCACGCCCTCAAATTGCGCTAGGTGCTCTATTGTGAAGTTCATTAGGCCAAAGACCTGCACGTCTATGTATTCTTCGAGTTGTTCGGCAATTTGTGGCGTTTTAGCGCTACCGCAGTCAATGAGGGCAATCATGCTTTTTTCTTGTGAAAAACACAGCTGATGGCGCGGTGGTCGCTGCGGGTTTGTTTTTGAATCTGAAATTGTGACGCACTGAGCATTGGGCTGTAAAAAAGGTAGTCGATGCGCCCAGCGGGTAGTCTTCCCACGTAGGTAGTGCCTAAGCCTTTGCCGCTTCCGCTAAATGCATCTAGGAGCGCCAGCTGGAACTGATTATAGGTGTAAGACATAGGGGTGTCATTGAAATCGCCGCAAACAATCACGGGATACGGTGAGGTTTTGAGGTGCTCTACAACCCTTCTCGCTTGATCGGCACGCTTTTCGAACGCGCTGCGCAACTTGCGGTATGCTGCAAGAGCTCCTTTTTTGCTACCGTACGTTTGAACCTCCTTTCCGTCAATATGCGGATCAGTATGCAAGCGAATGGACTGCAAGTGAACGTTATAGACCCGAAAGGTGTCCAGGCCTTTGACAATATCGGCAAAAATGCAATAATTAAAATCTTGAACGCCTTGTGTCTCGAACATGACGTCGCCACGTGCGATCATGGGGTATTTAGAAAACATCGCAATGCCGTAGTTTTCTCGGGTCCGACGTTTGTGAGCGCTGCGCTCATGGTAATCGCGGGTCTTCATGATCAAATTGAGCGAATCCATGACCTCAAAATCTGTGGGTTTATCTTGTCTGTAGTATTCTTGAAGGCAAAGTAGATCGGGTTCTTGGCTGCGGATGAATGCAAAAATCTGATTCCTCGAGTTGAGTGCGTCGCTAAAGGAGGGGTTAAATAAGTCAAAAAGCCGCACGTTATAGCTCAGTACTTTGAGGCCGCTTTCTTGCTTTAATTCGGAAGTGCTGGAGGTTAAAGAGAAATTTCGAAAATGCAGCTTGCCGCCGATCAGGAGCACGACCAAGCAGTAAATAGCCCATCTGGATCGAAAAACAGTCCAAAGGACCAACCAAACAAGCGTCAAGACCAAGAAAATGGGATAGGTGAGCCCGAAAAAGGGCAGAGAAGGAATGGTAGAAGGATGAATATAGGGCGCAAGATAGCTCAACAGCAAGCCGATGAGGCTGAATGCGGTGGCTATTTTAAAGGGGCTTGCTAGTAGCTTGAAACGCTTTTTAGACATCTTTGCTTTGTTGAAATAAAAAGTCTTTTTCTGCTTTACTCAAGGCATCATAGCCTTTTTTTGAGATTTTGTCGAGGATGGTGTCGAGTTGTGCCTGTCGGGCTTGTTTTTGCTCCCTAAATTGGTCGTCTGTCATTGGGCGGCCTCCTTTTTTGACCTTGAGGTGGCTCTGATTTGAACGCAAATTGATGCCCAACCATGGCCTTGAAAGGCGAATATGCCAAAATTGTTGGATACTCCAGATGCCAAACAGGGCTCCGCCAATATGAGCAAAATGCGCAATTTGATCGGCGGTGCCAATAGAAGAAAGATCCTTTAGAAAGAAAAAAAGGGCGAGCATATAAATGCGCAACGGGAAGATGCCAAAAAGTTGCACCTGCAGTTGGGGTTGCGAAAACGCTAGCGCCATAAAGATGGCCATGATGGCACCCGATGCACCAACAACTGTAAAACTTCCACCCTGTAAAGCCGGGAACAAAAGTGGAGCTACTATTTCTGTTAGATTACCTGCCAAACCACCAAGAAGGTACAAATGCAATAGACGCTTGCTGCCAAAATATCGTTCGTAAGTTTGCCCTGCAAAGTACAGGAATAGCAAGTTCCCAATGAGGTGCCAAAGGCTAAAATGTGCAAATAGGGAGGTGAAAAGGGTCCAAGGTTGCTGCGCTAAGCGGCTCAAGTCTTTGGGGAGCGCAAAAAAATAAGCTTCAAGCGAGGTTGCACTTGCTTGCAAGCGTTCAAATACGCCAATTAAGGTGAACAAAAAGAAAACAGCCATATTAGCCAACACGAGTCTGACGGTCATGCTTCCGCTGCGGAACTGCTGCTTGATTTGTGCTACAAAAGGATTCATCACCAGAAGTTTGAACGGTCTTTTTTACGCCATACCAAGACGAGTATGGCTCCGGCAATAGCGCCTCCGATGTGGGCGAGGTGCGCTACGTTGTCACCAGCTTGTTGCTGAAAAGAAAGATACAACTCCCATAAAAAGTAGGCAGAGACTAAATACTTCGCTTTTACAGGAATGAAAAAATAGAGTCGGAATTCAGTGTTCGGAAAAAGAATGGCAAAGGCCGTCATGATGCCAAATACACCCCCTGAAGCACCCACCATTGGTGTAACTGATTTTTGAAGATAGTTCTCGAGGTATTGTGTTACGATGATTTGGTTGTCTTGTAGATAGCTGTTGATCTGTCCTGCTAAATCGCCATTTACATTTACGCGGTGCTTGAGGTAGAAATCGAATTGTTCGAGGTCGAATTGTTGAGCAAGCATGGACTTCAGTTGCATGATTTCAATAAAGCCGATCATGTTGTAGAGCGCAAACGAACCCATTGCACATATTACATAAAAGATGAAAAAGCGCTTGGCTCCCCAGATGTTTTCTAGATAGGCGCCCAGCGTGACGAAGAGCCACATATTGAAGAAAATGTGCAAGAGGTTGTTGGTGTCGTGCATGAAAAAATGCGTCACTACCTGATAGGGCTCAAAAAAGGGCGAGTTGATATAATGTGCACCCAACGACATTTCTAGATTGATGCCTTGGCTTTTTAGAAGCAAACTCGCTACAAAAAAAGCGATGTTCAGCAGTAAAATATTTTTAGTGACTTGCGGGATATTCTGAAACATAATTAAAGTTTTTTAGCCAGTTCGTCAAAGCCCAAAGTAAACATAATCTTTTTGCCATTGGGGGTGGTGGTGTGTTGCGGACACTGAAAAAGGGTGTCGATAAAATGCTCTACTTCTTCGTGGTGTTGGAGCCTGAAGTTTTTAGCACCCAACAGGGCGAGTTTAGCGACAATAAAATGCGCGACGTCTCCGCTTTCGATATCAGAATAGGTGGCGGCATCAGTGAGTTCATCTAGGCAAGTCTCCAAATCAAGGGAGGAGAGTAGGGCTGGAACTGCCATGATTTGCAGTTGGTCGGCATCGAGCTCAAACGCAAAGCCTAATTGGTTCCAGAGGCTTTTTTGGCCCTGCCAGGTGAGTTTGGCTTCTTTGGCTAAGCTTCTTTCGATCGGAAAGAGCAATTGTTGAGAAGCTAAGGGCTGTGATACAAAATGTTGGATGAGCTCATCGAAAAGCATGCGGTTTTTGGCGCGGCGAATATCGATGATCATGAAGCCCGATTTGGTGGGGCTTACAAGATATTTGTCGTGGAGTAGAAACTGCTTGGCGGCGGCCTCTTCTTCAAAAATTTGTTGGTTTTCGGTTGGCGTCTGTTCTTCAATTTGATAAAAGTTTTGCCAATCTTCCGGGCTAGGAGGGGTGCTACCGAAGCCCTCTTGTTGCAGCGCTGCACTGAAGTTTTTTGAGCCGCCGCTGCTTGCGGCCTTTTGATGTACCGTGCTCTGAAATGGATTGTAAGACGGATTGACTAATATTTGCGGCTCCACGGGTTCAGATTTTCTGACCTCTGAAGGCACTTCAAAAGCGCTTTCAGACTCGAAATCTAGGGTGGGGAAGATGTTGTGTTTGCCCAAAGCCTGCCTTACGCTACTCAGTAAAATGGAATAGATAAAGCGGTCTTCTTCGAATTTGATTTCGGTTTTGGTCGGGTGGATGTTCACATCAATTTTGTGCGGATCTACCTCCAAAAATATGCAGTAGCTGGCGTGGTGTTTTTCGGAGATCATGCCGTCGTAGGCTTTGGTAATAGCATGATGAAAGTACGGGTCTTTGAAAAAGCGATCGTTGACAAATAAATATTGCTCGCCTCTGCTTTTTTTGGCCATTTCGGGCTTACCTACATAACCACTGACGCGCACGATGTCGGTTTGTTCTGCTATCGGAACGAGCTTTTCATTGCTGCCCTTGCCAAAAATGGCTGCGATGCGCATGCGGTAGTTGCCGGCAGGAAGTTGCAGGATATCTTGCCCGTTATGCTGAAAACCAAACTGTAGTTCGGGATGAGCCAAGGCCACGCGTTCAAATTCGGTTTGGATGTGTCCGAGCTCGATGGCATCGCTTTTCAAGAAATTGCGACGAGCGGGAACGTTATAAAAAAGGTTTTTGACCTCAAAAGAAGCGCCTTGCTGGCAAATGACCTCTTGCTTATTTTTGATTTGATTGCCCTCGATATCGATTTGAACACCGGTGTCTTTATCTGCTTGCTTGGTTTTGAGGCTCACGTGGGCAATTGCCGCAATAGAAGCGAGTGCTTCTCCGCGAAACCCTTTGGTTTGCAAGGCAAAAAGATCGGCTGCGGTTTGGAGCTTACTGGTAGCGTGGCGCAGAAAACACTTTTCGGCGTCTTGGGCATCCATGCCTTTGCCGTTGTCGAGGACCTGAATGAGTGTTTTGCCGGCATCCTTGACCACCAACTGAATTTGTGTGGCGCCTGCGTCTACGGCGTTTTCAAGCAATTCTTTGACAACCGAGGCAGGTCTTTGAATGACCTCTCCAGCGGCAATTTGGTTGGCGATATGATCGGGCAGTAAGTTGATGATGCTCATGCGGGCTCACGTTGGTTCGTGCTGAACAAATGTAAGCAATTCCGCCGAGTTGACAGGGGCTAAATCCGAACGATTGTACCTGAATAGGTTGTTTTTTCGTTGGGTAAAGCTTCTTTCAAGACTACTTTCCAGATATATGCTTTTTGTGCAGGCACCAGCCGACCCGTGCGTTGGTCTATGCCGTCCCATGCATTTTGGGCATCTGTAGTTCTGAAAACAACCGCACCATTTTCTGGATCTAAGATGAGCAACTCAAAACGCACATCGCGAATGGTGAGGGCGTAAGGCATAAAGGTGGCGTTGCGCTCGTCGCGAGACTCCGGATTAAACGCGTTGACAGCAAGCAAGTTGTAATCTTCATTGGCCGTCACCTTGATTTTTTCAGTGCTCTTGCAGCCATCGAGCTGCGCTTCGGCAGTGATGGTGTAGGTTTGTCCTTTGAAAGCCAATAAATCGACGCTGCGGCTCTTTTTGTTCACCAAAGTACCGTTGGCACTCCAAGTGATATCACTCCCATTTGTTTCCAAATTGACGCGAATGCGCGGCGTTCCATCTTCGTAATTCATAGCGTCGACATCTAGCGTAAGCTTAGGACCTTGGCAATTGTTTGGTGCTGTTGAGGTTGGCGCATTGTTTTGCGCCATTTGAACAGGTGTAGTTTGGCTAATGGTCGGGAGTGGTAACGGGGTGGTAATGGCATTTATTTCGGAAAGCGTACGGAGGGTGCTGCGTCCCTGTTCAGAAGGCATTAAATCAATGTAAGGTGCCGAAAAAGAAGTGCTGATGTGTTGAGCTGTTGTTGCATCTGGTTGGCTAAATGAGGTTGGTTTGCCAACGTGTTGCTTACTTTTTGTCGGAGTTTGAGCAGCTAAAGTTGGCGAATTGCTTTTAGCCTTTTTCGGAGTGCTTATTGCCTTTTGGGAGGCCGTATTTTTGGCAGGTTTTTGGTTTTCGCTCGAGAGGCTAGACCACCCAATAATGCCCACAATAACTGCAAGCATGCTGGCGATGCCGAATTTGCCGAGCCAAGAAAGACCTGGTTTGGCATTGGGGAGTCTTTTGGACAGCGCGTCCCAGGCTTTGGGGTCGTAGTCGTAGGAGTAGTCTTCTACGAGGGACTTTATTTTGGATTCAAATGGATCTTTCATCGTTTATCGAGCTGAATAAATTGTTCTTTTAAATGGCGTTGCAAATTCATTTTTGCTTTTGCTAAATTGGATTTTGATGTCCCTTCGGAGATGCCGAGTTTTTCTGCAATTTCCTTGTGGCTAAATTCTTCCATGACATAGAGGTTGAAAACCGTTCTGTACGCTGGAGATAGTTTTTCAATGGCTTTTTGTGCAAGCTCGGCCTTGAGTTGGGTGTGGGCCAAAATTTCTTGCTCTTGCATGGGGTCTGAGGCCATCGATTTGAAATCGTTGTCTTGGTCAGATAAAAAAGGATCTTTTTTGGCTTTGCGTAGGTGGTCTATGGCCGTATTGCTCACAATTCTGCGGATCCAGCCTTCGAGTGAGCCAGAGAAATCAAAATGTTCCAATTTGTCAAAGACCTTTAAAAATGAAACTTGGAGCACCTCTTGAGCGCTGTCGCGATCGCTAATGTAGCGCATGCTGACAGCCATCATTTTACCGTAAAACATAGTGAATAGGCGCTCTTGCGAGCGTCGCTCACCTTTGAGGCATCCCTCCACGATTTGTTTTAAGTTCTCTTGCTGCTCCAATTTTCAATATTTACTTAACGCAAAGCTAAGCAGAGGGTTGCCTTAGTTTACCTCAGGAACCTGTTTTAATCATAAAAAACATTATTTTTTTGTGAACTATGCGTAAATTCGTCACGCAAAGCTTTTATCCATTTAAAAACAAGACAAATGAAAGTAACTGTTGTAGGTGCAGGAAACGTAGGAGCAACCTGTGCCGATGTATTGGCCACCCGTGAGATCGCCAATGAAATTGTATTACTAGACATCAAAGAAGGTTTTGCCGAAGGCAAGGCTTTAGATATCTGGCAGACAGCCCCAATTAACCTTTATGATTCTCGTACCGTTGGTTGTACCAATGATTATGCGCGTACTGCAGATTCAGATGTTGTAGTCATTACCTCAGGTTTGCCGCGCAAGCCAGGAATGTCTCGTGACGACCTTATCGCAACCAATGCTGGTATCGTTAAGACCGTGACGGAAAACGTCGTGAAATACTCGCCAAACGCCATCATCATCGTTGTTTCCAATCCGTTAGACGTCATGACTTACTGCGCATTCTTGAATGCCAACATGCCATCTTCTCGTGTATTTGGTATGGCTGGTGTTTTAGATACCGCACGTTACCGCGCATTTTTGGCCGAAGAACTCAACGTTTCACCAAAGGACATCCAAGCTGTATTGATGGGTGGCCACGGTGACACAATGGTTCCACTACCTCGCTACACTACCGTTGGTGGAATTCCAGTTACTGAACTCATCGACGAAGCGCGCCTCAACGAAATTATCGAGCGCACTAAATTTGGTGGTGGCGAAATCGTTAAACTACTCGGCACTTCTGCTTGGTATGCACCAGGCGCCGCAGCAGCTCAAATGGTAGAGGCTGTTGTCCGCGATCAAAAACGTATTTTCCCAGTTTGCGCTTGGTTACAAGGTGAATACGGTATGTCAGACATCTACTTAGGTGTACCTGTTGTTTTGGGTAAAAACGGTATCGAAAAAATCATCGAATTGCAATTGAATGAAGCTGAACGCGCTTTGCTCGTCGATTCAGCAGAAGCGGTAAAAGGTGTGATGGATGTCCTAGACAACATGAATGCAAACGCTTAATTTAGGTTTTCTAAATTCCAGAAATCCGAATTGTTATAAATTTCAAATAAAAAAACCGCGAGTGTGAGCTCGCGGTTTTTTGGTTTATGGAAGTTCGATAGCCCCAATATCCGGCGGATTGTTGCGGGCTTGACCGAAAATATCTGTGAATACAGTTGAGCTAATGCCTTTGTTGCTCAAGGAAGAATTACCCGTGAAGCTAAAATCTCTTTCTGCAGGATTCACAAATAATGGCGCCGTGTTCCAAAATAACTGGCTCCCGTAAAAAGGATCGGTATAAGTGGTTTCTGATTTGAAAACGCTGTAATCGAAGTCGAAATTGAGTTGCACACCGGCCATTTGGATGGTATCCATCGCAATTTCGGTATCTAAGTTGCCATAAATAACACAGTTCTTCAATACGCCTTCTTCAATGCTCGAGACCAGCGTTTGGTTTTGGACGTAGTCATTGTAATAATTGCTGATGCCCACTGCTGGGTTGGTGGAAGCGCCGTAACCGAGTAAATTGCAGTGATTGAAATGGAAGTCTCCGCCCTGCAAAACCAACAGTGCGTGCGTGCCGTTTTGTGAAATCAGGCAGTTTTCAGCTTTCACCTTGGCGCCAGCAAAAATGAAGATGCCGTAACGCGCTTGGTTGTAAATTTGCGTATTTTGAATGTTGAGCGTGTAGCTGGTATTGCTGGGGTCTTCGCTGAACAAATGCACGCCGGAGGTGCCGTTTTTGAGAATGGCGTAATTGATGTTGCTCGGCAGTGCTTCGTGCAAGTAAATCCCGTAGTATTGCCCACTCACATCTTGGTAGTCTTGCTCTAGGCGGTCACCCTGAAAAATGACTTCATTGCCGAGTTGCCCTTCTATTTGCAAGGAGCCTTTGTAAACATATAATAGCGCATTTTTGTGCAGGTGGACTTTAGTTCCTGCTGGAATAGTGAGTGTTTTGGCGGAATCTACAATGGCGGCGCCGTAAATGACATGTGGTTTGTCGTTGGGCCAGACGCCTTCGTTGAAATCAAATTGTTGGTTCTGAAAGTTGGAATAATGAAAATAAGCGTCTTGGCCCCAAGCGGCGAGTTTGACGTATTGGTCTTTGCCGTTGGTGCGAAAGCGCACTGAATCTTCGATGATCAGGGGGTTGGTGCTGCTGTTTACGGCTAAAGTGACCTCCACGAAAATGAACAAAGAGTCTTTGGCTTCTAG
>JBIIZO010000130.1:0-5641 GCA_044346245.1 Crocinitomicaceae bacterium | reverse complement strand
TTTTGAGAGGCTAGAACCACCGCGCTTGCACCGTTCTGAACCTGACGGATTTCAGCGATAGGCAAGCCCAAAACAGCGCGGGCGTGTAGCTCAAATTCATTGAGGTTTTGTGTGCCAGCCAGTGTTACCATTCCGGTGTCGTGCGGACGCGGAGACAATTCTGAGAAATAAGCACCTTCTGCGGTAATGAAAAATTCCACGCCCCAAATGCCCGCTCCACCGAGTTCTGCAGTGACCCTTGCGGCCATGTCTTGTGCCTCGGCAAGGTGCGCCGCATTCATGGGCATTGGTTGCCAACTTTCTTGGTAATCGCCGCGCTCTTGTCGGTGGCCAATTGGCGCACAAAACAAGGTGGGGCCATTTTGTTGGGTTACGGTGAGTAGCGTGATTTCGTAGTCAAAATTGATGAAGCCCTCTACAATGACTTCTTTGAGGTCGCCTCGGGATCCTTCCATGGCGTAGTTCCAGGCGTTTTCGATGTCGGCCTCGGTGCGGATAACAGATTGCCCTTTGCCAGAGCTGGACATCAAAGGCTTCACCACACAAGGATAGCCGCAAAAAGCCACCCCTTCTTGGAGTTCAGACAAACTAGTTGCATAGCGATACGGCGCCGTGCGCACCCCAACTTCTTTTGCGGCGAGGTCGCGGATGGCCTTGCGGTTCATCGTGAAATTGGCCGCCTTTGCACTCGGTACCACGCGGATACCTTGGGCCTCGTATTGATAAAATTGTTCGGTGCGGATCGCTTCAATTTCCGGCACAATGATGTCGGGTTGGTGCTTGGCTACAACCTTATCGAGCGCGGCTCCGTCTAACATATCGATGACTTCGAACCGATCTGCTACTTGCATTGCCGGCGCACCAGCATAGCTATCGACTGCAATAACGGTCTGTCCATAGCGCTTGGCTGCAATGACGAACTCCTTTCCGAGTTCACCCGAGCCGAGTAAGAGAATTTTGAACTTCATGAAGCAAATGTAAGCAATCAGCTAAGAAATTGTTATTTTTGGAAAACATAGATGAGCAATATTAAGACAGAAATCGAACAGTTTGACCCCATAGACCTCCGGGAAATGGCAGATGTCAACCTAATGAATCGTGTCGATACCAAATTTGCCTTCCGTCAAGACGACCTACTCAGGTTTTTACCCATTTTGGCCGCCGATTACCGCGCTTTGAAGGTCGAGGGCACTATGTTACCTCATTACGAAAGCCTCTATTTCGACGACGCCTCTTTTTCATTTTTCCGAGATCATCACAACGGAAAGGCCGACCGCTACAAAGTTCGGATCCGCAAATACGTCGAATCCAATATCCATTTTTTAGAAATCAAGCACAAAATCAAAGGCCGTACCGACAAACGTCGCATCCTGACCAATGATTTCAACGAGCTTCAGGACGAAAAAGAACGCGACTTCTTGCGTCGACAGCTCAACGAAGACGCCCAATTGCAACCCACCATGTGGAATGCTTTTCAGCGAATTACGCTGGTTTCGAAAACGAGCAAAGAAAGACTCACCCTAGACTTCGGCATCAATTTTCACATGGGCGACATCAAGCGCGATTTCAAACAATTGGTCATTGCCGAACTCAAACAAGAAACCCTAGATCGTAATTCTCCTTTTTATAAACTCATGAAAAAGGAACGCATCAGACCCTACCGCCTTTCCAAATATTGCATTGGCAGTGTAGAAATTTACGGTGAAGAAGTACTCAAATTCAATCGCTTCAAGAAGAAGCTTCTCTTTTTAAATAAAATCAACCATGCTAGCTGACCTATTTTTCCTGCTCCCCCTCAAAAAAGCCATTTCTCCAAATACCATTACCTGGTTCAGTGAAGATTTCTACGGATTACTCATGCGTTTGGGCATTAACTTGTTCTTTTTAACCATCCTTATACGTGTTTTGTACTACACAAAAACGCGTCGCAAAGATTACCTGTTCACCTACTATTTGATTGGAACCATCACCTTCTTCTTGTGCTTTGGCCTCATGCAAATGGACATCGACACCGGAATGGGCTTGGGTCTTTTTGCCATTTTCGGCATCATCCGCTACCGTACAGACGCCATTGAAATCAAGGAAATGACGTACTTATTTATGATCATTGGCATTAGTGTGGTGAATGCTTTGGCCTCCAATGAGCTCAGTATCTCAGAGGTCGCAGTCATTAACGTCACCATCGTTTTGCTCACGTACATCCTCGAAAATGTATGGCTGATGAAGCACGAAACACGCAAAACAATCAACTACGAGCGCATCGACCTCATCAAGCCAGAAAATCACGACTTACTCAAGGCTGACCTCGAAAAACGCACGGGCCTCACCATCAATCGCGTAGAGGTAGGTAAAATCGACTTCCTAAACGACACCGCAATGGTGCGCATTTACTACTACGCAGACGAGCAAGAATTCTCAGACTACCACGTACAGTAAGATGCGCAGGCTGGCGCTATATCCTTTTGCGCTGATCTACGGCGCTGTGATTTGGTTGCGCAACCACTGTTTTGAGCTGCAAATTTTCCGTACCCAAGCCATTCCCGGCAAATCCATTTGCATTGGCAATATTGCCGTTGGCGGGACTGGTAAGTCGCCACATGTCGGCTATCTGATCGAGCAACTTTCTGAAGCGTTCCAAGTCCAGGTTTTGAGCCGTGGCTATGGAAGGAAAACCTCTGGATTCATTTTGCTAGATGCAGCAAAGACACCTCGAGAAGTAGGCGATGAATCTTGTATGTTGTATGCGCAATACCACCAACAAGCACAATTTGCCGTATGTGAAAACAGACATTACGGCGTCCAACGCCTCAGAAGTACCGCACCTGCATCGCTCATTTTATTAGACGATGCTTTTCAACACCGCTGGGTGCGGGCAGGCTTGAACCTCGTACTTTCGACCCACGAGCAGCCTTTGCATCAAGATGCACTGTTACCTGCAGGTAATTTGCGAGAGCACAGCAGCGGCCTAAAGCGCGCAGACGCACTGATCATTACCAAATGTCCGCCGTTTGACACTTTTGACCCTGCTGCATTTGCCAAACAGTATCAAAAGTGGAACATTCCGGTGTTTTTTTCGAGGTATGCCTACAAGCCACTGATGAGCCTCACCGCAGAAGTAGCCGACATTCAAGACGTTTTACTGGTGAGTGCAATTGCCAAACCGGGTTACCTCGACGAAGCCTTCGCTCAAGATGTGCGCATTCAACACATTAGTTATCCTGATCACCACGCGTACACGCAGGCAAACGTGAATGAAATTCATCATTTTTTTGATACCTTTGCAACAGCAAATTCTGCAATTGTGACAACCGCCAAAGATTGGGTCAAAATTCAATCTTTACTGAGCGCCGAAGACCGACAAAAGTACCCTTGGTATCTGTTGACTTTTGAGCTCCAATGGTTGGATCAAGCTGCATTTAATCAATTCATTAGCGCTTATGTTGTCTCAAATTAAAGAAAGTACCGCCTACATTCAAAGCAAAACAAATGTTGTACCCAGCATTGGGATCATTTTAGGAACAGGCTTGGGTGGTTTGGTCAAGGAAATCGAAATCATCGACGAAATCAATTACGAAGACATCCCGAACTTTCCGGTTTCTACCGTAGAAAGCCATTCTGGAAAACTCATCTTTGGTCGCATTGGCGGCAAAAATGTGGTCGCGATGCAAGGTCGCTTTCATTACTATGAGGGCTACACGCTGCAGCAAGTTACCTTCCCAGTCCGCGTCATGAAACTCCTCGGTATAGAACGTCTTTTTGTGAGCAACGCTTCTGGGGGAGTCAATCCAGATTTTGAGGTGGGTGAAATCATGATCATGAACGACCACATCAATCTATTTCCGGGCAACCCACTGATTGGAAAAAATATCGACGAGCTCGGCCCACGCTTCCCCGACATGAGCGATCCATACGACCAAGAAATGATCGATAAAGCCACCGCCATTGCCCAAGACTTAGGCATTCGCGTTGCGGTGGGTTGTTATGCAGGCCTAACGGGTCCTACCCTCGAAACACCATCTGAATACAAATATGTGCGCAATATTGGCGCCGACGCAGTCGGGATGTCGACCGTACCTGAAGTCATTGTAGCGCGCCACATGAGCATTCCTTGTTTTGCCATCTCAATTATCACTGACTTAGGTGTGCCGGGCAAAATTAAAAAAGTAAGTGTCCAAGATGTCATTGCAGTGGCAAGCCGTCAAGAGCCCAAAATGACGCACATCATGAAAGAACTCATTTCTAGTATTTAAATCGCAACTTCAGCATGGAACAAACGCTCAGAGATCGTTACGAGGTCGTCATCGGACTTGAAGTCCATGCGCAGCTCTTGACACAAACCAAAGCCTATTCTTCGGACCTCAATGCCTATGGTTCAGCACCCAACACCAACGTGAGTGCCATTACCTTAGGTCACCCAGGCACCCTGCCCGTCATGAACCGCAAAACCATAGATTTTGCCATCAGACTCGGGATTGCTTGTGGTTGTCAGATAGCCCCCGCACAATACTTTGCACGCAAAAATTATTTCTACCCAGACCTTCCAAAAGGTTATCAAATTACCCAAGATACCACCCCTATTTGCACAGGTGGACAAATCCTGATTCGCACTGAAGAAGGCGCGCAAAAAGCCATCGGTATCACACGAATTCACATGGAAGAAGATGCGGGTAAAAGCATTCACGACGTCGATGTCTACGACACTCTCGTGGACCTCAACCGCGCTGGCACTCCCCTACTCGAAATCGTTTCCGAACCCGATTTGCGTTCGTCTACAGAAGCCTACAACTACCTCACAGAGGTACGCAAACTATTGCGCTACCTAGACATCTGCGATGGAAATATGGAAGAAGGTTCTATGCGCTGCGATGCTAATGTTTCTGTACGTTTGATAGGTGCCAAAGAATTTGGCACCAAGGTAGAGGTCAAAAACATGAACTCTATCCGCAACGTACAAAGAGCCATTGAATTTGAAATTACCCGCCAAATTGAAGCATTAGAAAATGGCGAGCCGCTGACCCAAGAAACCCGTGCCTTTGATGCGCTAAAAGGTAGCACCATCTCGATGCGTACCAAAGAAGCCGCCAACGACTACCGTTACTTCCCTGAACCCGACCTCCCTCCCATTACAGTCAGTACGGACCAAATTGCGGAGATCGCCAAAGACATGCCGGCCTTACCTCATGCGTTATTTGAACGCTATACCAAAACGTATGGCCTCAGCGATTACGACGCTTACAACATTACCGATCAAAAAGGTTTGGCCTTGTATTACGAAGCGCTTATTAGTGCCACTAAAAACTACAAAGCTGCAGCCAATTGGCTCATGGGCGAAATCAAATCATACCTCAATGAGCAAGGCGTGGACATTTCCGCCTTCCCGATTGCCGCAGCGCGCATCGCTGCTTTAATTGAGCTCATCGATCAAGGTAAAATATCCAACTCCATTGCAGCCCAACGCTTATTCCCTGCGCTTTTTGAAAGCACAGAAACACCCTTAGAAATCGCCGAAAGACTCAACCTCATCCAAAGTTCAGATAGCACAGTCATCGAAGGATTCATCGATACCGTCATTACCCAAAATCCGGACGAAGTCAGTCGATACAGAAGCGGTGAAAAACAACTCATCGGGTTCTTTATGGGA
>JBIIZO010000140.1:0-5328 GCA_044346245.1 Crocinitomicaceae bacterium | reverse complement strand
GTTTTCTTCTCGGTGGGCAGAAACCACAAAGTACTTTTGTTTCACCAAGCCAAGCGTTTCAAGAATTTTGCTTTGCTTGATTTTTGGCAAATAGTGATGCAATACCTCATACATAGGTGAACCCGTTTTGATGATGCGGTCTGCAGGTAAGCCTTCTCGCAAAAGGTATTCGCGCGCAATAGATGAATAGGTCAAGTTAATATCTGCGATATGATCGACAATTTTACGGTTGGTTTCTTCCGGAACGCGCTGATCAAAGCATCTGTTTCCGGCCTCCATATGGAAGATCGGAATATGACGTTTTTTGGCTGGAATGGCACACAAACAAGAGTTGGTATCTCCAAGAACAAGAAAGGCGTCGGGCTGTACTTGCTCTAAAATAGGGTCTATATTGATGAGTATTTGCCCAATTGTACCTGTTGGGGTTGTTGCCGCAGCATCTAAGAAAAAATTTGGTTTTCTGACACCTAGATCATCGTAGAATACTTCATTGAGTTCGTAGTCATAATTCTGTCCGGTATGAACCGTAATGTGCTCTATAGCTTCGCTTGCATCTAAGGCAGCCATAACTCTTGATAAGCGAATGATTTCTGGCCGGGTACCAACCACGGTCATTACTTTTAATTTCTTCATCTTATACGTTTACAAAGTAGGTATCTGGGTCCGTAGGGTCATAGGGTTCATTGATCCAGAACGCTGTTAATAATTCGCTCTCACCGATATTTTTAATGTTATGCGTATACCATATCGGCATGTCTACATAGGCGGGTTCATCGCCGCTTAATTCAAAGCTTAGCACTTCGCTGGTTCCAATTCTGCGCATTTCTATAAGTGCCTTTCCTTTGATTACAGAAAAGCGCTCAATTTTGCGCGTATGAAAATGGTTTCCACGGGTAATTCCAGGAACAGTTGTGGAGAATGAGCTTTGGCCAGATATACCGTGTCGTATCAATTCAACAAAAGCACCTCTGTCATCTCTATGCGCAATATACTTCTTAGGAAAATAGGTTGCTAGTGGCATGTAACAACGAAAAGTATTGAAAAGTTGAATATCAAATTTTGTGACCAACCGCGGGATTTCACCGTTTTGCACATATTGATTTTGAAATTCAATAAGCTTATCAAGTATGCTTGAAACCTTCATCATGCTGGTATGTGCAACAATAAGTTTTTCTTGATTGACTTCTTGCTCAATTGCACCAGTAATATGGTGGACGAGTTCTCCGACATAGATGAGGTTGATTTCTGCATCAATCTGAATCTGAGGCTGTTCACCATGCGTAAGCTGGTGACAAAACGTAGCGACAACAGAATTGTAAAAAGGGTCGCCAAACGGACCAAAAACATTCGGCACGACCATTCCACAGAAAGTTGCATTATTGGCTTTTGCCCAATTTGACAGTAATTCTCTTGCCTGCTTTTTGGACTGCCCGTATAAATTGTCTCTTTCTTCTTGTGTTGAAGAACTGAAAATCACCATAGGTGTGCAGTTAGTGCGCTCTAAAGCGTCAACTAAAGCTACGCTCAATCCAAGATTCACCTCAAACAGTTCATTTTGGTCGTGGTGTCGGTTTACAGCAGCTAAATGTACGATCACATCGCATTGACTCACAAACTGATCCATTAAATTGCTGTCTTCAAAAGCAGCTCTTTCACATGGAATTACTTCATATTGCTCCTGAAGTAAAAGTGTTTGAGCCAAATGATACGCAACAAACCCATTTGGGCCAGTGATGCCGATTATCTTTTTATTTATTGTTGCCATGTTAATTCTGAAATTGTTTTACGAAGGTCGTCTTCGGTAGATTCTTTCAAGGATTTATCAGAAAAAACCATTAATTGGCTATCTGCTCTGCATGCTTTAAAGCCATTGTAAAAACCCGATGGTATTTCTAATACCTGGTTATCTTCGGCTGCTAGATAAAAAAGAAATCGAACATTTTCGTTTTGAACCGAAACCAATTGTACCTCAAATCTTCCTCGGCTAACATAGAACCATTTGGTCTCATTCTGATGACCTTGCCATGCCCTGATCAAATCAATAGTAGGCTCAATACAATACATTCTTTGCACTGCACTCAAAGAAAAGTCGTTCACAAATCGCAAAAGCCCTCGCTCGTCTTTGTGTTGATTGCCCTTAATAAGTGTTGGAATAGCCATTTTTATACGAGGTAGTCATCAACAGACTCGTTGAAAAGCTCTTTACGGATATACGCTAACTGCGCTATGAGTGCTTTCACGCCTTCAACGTCTAAACGTTCGGTGTTATGAGAATGATAATCTTCTATTTTTGAAATATCTTGTTCACCCTGTGAAAAGTACAACGCATAATTCAAATCACGCTGATCAGCTGGAATACGGTAAAAATCACCCATATCTTCTGCCTTCTGCATTTCTTCTCGGGTACAAAGTGTCTCATACAATTTCTCGCCATGGCGAGTACCAATGATTTTGATTTCATTCTCTGAACCAGCAAGTTCTTTAATTGCTTGTGCTAAATCTCCAATTGTGGCAGCAGGAGCTTTATTGACAAACAAATCTCCTGCGTTACCGTTTTCAAATGCAAATAATACCAAATCCACGGCATCATTCAAACTCATTAAAAAACGTGTCATATTTGGATCAGTAAGTGTAAGTGGCTGGCCACTTTTGATCTGATTGATAAAAAGTGGGATTACCGAACCCCTTGAAGCCATCACGTTACCGTAACGAGTGAGGCAAACAGTTGTGTCTTTTAAATTCCTAGACTCTGCTATGGCCACCTTTTCCATCATGGCTTTTGAAATACCCATAGCATTGATCGGGTAAGCAGCCTTGTCCGTGCTCAAGCAAATGACCTTTTTTACGCCATTCATTCCCGCTGCTCTGATCACATTCTGAGTTCCTTCTACATTCGTTTTAACGGCTTGCATCGGAAAGAACTCACACGATGGTACTTGCTTCAATGCAGCTGCATGAAAAATATAATCAACCCCTCTTGTTGCGGGCTCCACACTGTCAAAATCACGCACATCGCCTATATAAAACTTCAATTTCGGGCTTTTTAATTGATTGCGCATATCGTCTTGCTTCTTTTCATCTCTTGAAAAAATGCGGATTTCTGAGAAGTGCTCAGTTTCTAGAAATCTTTGCAATACTGCGTTTCCGAAAGAGCCGGTTCCGCCGGTAATGAGGAGGGTTTTGTTAGTGATCATTTTTTTTGCTTCTGAAAAACCATTCAATAATTTATATCGATGAAAATTATTTGTGTGTTTATATCCTATTGTTTATATACCATTTTACCGCGTCTTTCAAACCAGACTCAAAATTGAAAGAAGGGTTATATCCAAGTAATAATTTTGCTTTCTCAATACTTGCAAGAGAGTGTGGAATATCTCCACTCCTATTTGGGCCATGCACGATTTTTACATTCGCAATTTCTGGATCTAGCTCACTCAAATACTTCTTTAAAAGATTGACCAATTCATTCAGTGTTGTTCTTTCTCCGACAGCCGTATTGTAAACCGTATTGATGGCTTCCTTATTTTCTGTAATCATTGCCAATTCATTCATCTGAATGACATTTTCTATATATGTAAAGTCTCTTGAATACATGCCATCGCCATTGATTACGGGAGATTCCTGATTCATCAGTTTTTTGACAAACAATGGAATTACAGCAGCGTAGGCTCCATTAGGATCTTGACGCCTACCAAAAACGTTAAAATACCGAAGGCCAATAGTTTCTAATCCATAAGCCTTACTAAAAATATCAGCATATAATTCATTGACAAATTTCGTGATTGCGTAAGGCGAAAGTGGCTTGCCTATCACCTCTTCTACTTTAGGAAGTGCTTCGGAATCACCGTAGGTAGATGAACTTGCAGCGTATATAAAGCGCTTTACGCCAGCATCTCTTGACGCTACCAATATATTCAAAAACCCACCTATATTTACTTCATTAGTTGTGATTGGGTCTTTCAAAGACCTTGGTACAGACCCTAATGCTGCTTCATGCAGCACATAGTCAGCACCCTCAACAGCCTTTTGGCAATCAACTAAGTTGCGAATATCTCCCTCAATTAGTGTAAAATTGGGGTTGTGCAAGAACCCCTCAATATTGTGCTTGTGGCCAGTTGAGAAATTATCTAAGCATACTACTTGATTGTCGTTGGCCAAAAAATACTCGCACAAATTGGAGCCGATAAAACCAGCCCCTCCAGTAATGAGTATTTTTTTATTTTTTAATTTCTTATCTTCCATTTTATAATCTTGCATCAATAACATCAGCATTCAGAACACCCTTGACATCATAAACAACAGCATTTGGTGCTTTCAATTTATTCAAATCTAAAGTTGTAAAGTCTTGATGCGCTACCCCTAAAACAATTCCATGATAGGAACCTTTGAGCGGCTCGCTGATCAAATTCAATTGGTATTCATGTTTTACCTCATCGGCAGAGGCCCATGGATCGTAAACATCAATGTGCAAACCATAATCTTGGAGCGCTGCAATTACATCTACAATTTTTGTATTGCGTACGTCCGGGCAATTTTCTTTGAAAGTAATGCCTAACATGAGAACTTTGGCGTCTTTAATTGCAATACCTTTTTGAATCATGAGTTTTACTACTTCTTTGGCAACATAAGCTCCCATTCCGTCGTTCATTCGTCTCCCGGCAAGAATAATTTCCGGATGGTAACCTAATTCCTGCGCTTTTTGAGCTAAATAGTATGGATCTACGCCAATACAATGACCCCCTACAAGGCCTGGTTTGAATGGTAAAAAATTCCATTTGGTAGCAGCTGCGTCTAAAACCGCTTGGGTATCAATACCCATCAAATTGAAAATTTTCGCCAATTCATTCACAAATGCAATATTGATGTCGCGTTGCGAATTCTCAATTACTTTTGCAGCTTCAGCAACTTTGATGCATGGTGCCAAATGTGTTCCTGCAATAATAACAGACTTGTATAACGCGTCTACTTTTTGGCCAACTTCAGGGGTAGAGCCGGAGGTTACCTTTAAGATTTTCTCAACGGTATGTTCTTTATCTCCTGGGTTGATACGCTCGGGTGAGTAACCTACAAAGAAATCTTCATTAAACTTGAGGCCACTGACACGCTCTAAAACAGGCACGCACTCATCTTCCGTTACCCCTGGGTAAACAGTTGATTCATATATGACAATATCTCCTTTTTTTAAAACCCTCCCTACAGATTCACTAGCCTTATACAGCGGTGTAAGGTCAGGGCGGTTGTTTTTGTCTACCGGGGTGGGTACGGTCACAATAAAATTATTACAACTTTGAATATCATCTAGGGAAGTTGTACAATACAACCCAAAAT
>JBIIZO010000036.1:0-14394 GCA_044346245.1 Crocinitomicaceae bacterium | reverse complement strand
GGCACACCGTAGGCCAATAATCCATTCTCAGTCAAAGCTGTAGCAGCACCTGTAGAGTCTACGCGGTTGATGTCGATGAGTTGGCTGTAACCATTTTCGGCATCAGCTGCTGACATCAAGTAAGAATTCCACAACCATGACATATTGAGTTGTTGGCTCGCTTGATACAAACCAAAATTCAAGTTACCAAAAGAAGTTTTCTTATTGATGTTGTAGTCGTTGGTGAGGTTGTTGAAATTATTCAATTTAGTATTGAACAAGTGCATCAACATCAAAGTTTGTCCTTCGTAAGCACTGCCATCTTGATTGCTCAAGGTGTAAGTATTGCCAGCGCCAGCCAAACCTCCAGCAATCGATGCTGTGGTGCCAAAAGAAGCTGGGAATGGTGCTACAAAACGACCGTTTACACCTGCATAGCGCGAGCGTCCTGTAAGGGTCCAATCGTTTCCTAGATCAAATTTGAATTCTGTTCCAACAGCCGTGTAATTTGAAGTCATGCCGTTGTGTACGTTCACCATTTCTGGCTGATTGGCTTCGTTCAAAGCAATTACATTTGACATAAATGGCGTTTGCAAGCCACCTGTTAGCGCATTGTAGCCATCTACAGAACCCCAAACAGGAGCCGCATTGCTACCGCTCACGGTCATTGGCATTGGCATGTAAGCAGCGGTGTGATCGCGCAAAGCTTTCACGTATACCTTTACATATCCGTTGTCGAATTCTTTCAATAAGTTGGCTTTGATCTGACCACCATCGTTGCCATTGAAGCCGATGTCGCGTGGCCCAACACCTTGGCGATAAAAACCCCCAACGTGCATGTATAAACCATCACCTACTTTTGTTCCGTACTCGATATCAGAGCGTAAGTTGCGGTAATCTACACCTACAGATGAAGAAATTGAACCTCCTTCGCGGCGACCATCTTTTGAAATGAAGTTGATGATACCAGCAGGTGAATTGGAAGCTAAAGTGGAAGCTGAACCACCTCTCACCGATTCTACGCGTCCTACAGTTGCGTCGGCACGGACGAATTGGTCTTGTGTTCCAAAAGCGATGTCTCCGAATTGCAATACAGGAAGACCGTCTTCTTGGATCAATAAATACTTAGAACCACCAGTTGCAAGTGGCACACCGCGAACAGATAAGTTCGTGTTCCCGTCTCCGGCAGATGACTCCGTGCGGATACCTGGGATTTGACGGAAGATTTCCGCAGTGGTGCGCGGTGCAGCGCGGTCAATTTGATCTGGACGCAAAGTCGAAATAGAAATAGAGGAACTGAGTGCAGCCTTTGGATTGGTTACACCGGTAACGACTACTTCGTTGACACTTTTAACGGTGTCTTTCTGTACGCTTACCTGAGCCTGCGCAGTATGCGCTACCCCAAGCTGAAGCATCAATAGACCAGCGAGGGTCTTGACATTAAAGTATTTTTTTGTTTCCATAGTTTTAGTTTTGGTTCGACCAAATTAGAAGAAATTAAGTTCAAGATCACCCCAAAAAATGACGAATATGGCCGCAATCGTTTGTGCAATCGTTTGCGCAATCGTTTGCAGTTGATTTCTTTTTGCAATTATTTTGTATTGTCCCAAAAAAATGCCAATCTTGTACCTGTGAAACCGATGACAATTAAAGATTTGGCGAGTTTTCTGAAGGTGAGCCCTTCGACGGTATCGCGCGCGCTCAACAACCACCCAGACATCAGCCTTGAGGTGCGCCAGCGCGTTCAACAACTCGCAGCAGAACTGCAATTCAAACCAAATAGTTTTGCCGCTAACTTTCGCAAAAAACAATCCAAACTCATTGCGGTTGTGCTCCCTAAAATTTACAGGTCCTTTATACCAGATGTCATTGAAGGCATTACCAAAAGACTCAGCGCTGATCAATTTCAAACTTTGGTTTTGATTACTGAGGACCAATTAGAAAACGAAGCTGAAGCGATTAAGCAGTGTTGCGACATGCGCGTCGATGGCATTTTGCTGTCTTTGAGCAACCAAACCACAGACCTGCAGCATTTAGAGCGCTGCAAAACCATGGGTATTCCGCTTGTGTTGTTTGACAACACTTTGCAAAGCGATGCATTTGCAAGCATACACATCAATGATGCAGCGGCCGCTGGCCTTTGCGCCGACTTGATCAATCAGCAAGATAGCAGCCGTGTTGCAGCTGTATTTGGCCCTGAAGAGCTGAGTATTTCCCAAAATAGAAAATTAGGCTTCTTTTCCAATTTAAATAAAGATATCGAGGTCGCATCTTGTTATGCTAAAGATGCCCAAGCGGCCTTTCTGTTTGCAGACGATCAAATCAAAAAACACCAAACAAAAGTATTTTTCGGTATTTCAGATGAAGTACTGCTCGGTATCGTTACGGCGGTCAAAGAACACAATATAGCAAAAGAAACTTTGGTGGTAGGCTTTTCCGACGGACTCACCATGCCCTTTCTTCACCGTGAACTCCGCTATATTTTTCACGATGGCAAAGTGGTTGGCACACATGCCGCCGAACAAATTTTAAAGAGCGTTGCGCACGGTGTGAATTTCAATGAGCATATTGAAATTCCCGTCGAATTATATTAACGCTTCGCTGCCATTTCTACAATATTTCTAACTTTGGGCTACAAATGGAGCACAACTACAGCCTACAACCATTCAACACCTTTGGAATAGATGTCAAAGCCAAACACTTTGCTACTTTTTCGAATCTAACAGAATTGCAAAACGCCCTCAACGAAGGTCCGAAAGAAGACTTATTGATACTTGGTGGCGGAAGCAATATGCTATTTACTAAAGATTTTGATGGTTTGGTACTGCGCAACGAAATCAAGGGTATTTCGGTCGTGAAAGAAAGCGATGTACATGTTTTTGTGAAAGCTGGCGCAGGTGAAGTCTGGCATACATTCGTGCAGCACTGCATTGCACAAAATTGGTGTGGCCTAGAAAATCTATCGCTGATACCGGGTTCTGTAGGTGCTAGCCCCATGCAAAATATCGGTGCTTACGGCGTAGAAATCAAAGACGTTTTTCACGAACTCAGTGCGTTTCATATCGAAAGCGGCGCAATCCACACTTTCAACAAAGCACAGTGTCAGTTCGGCTATCGCGAAAGCGTTTTCAAGCGCGCACTCAAAAATCAGTATATCATCACCGACGTCACCTTTGCATTGGCCAAAAACCCTGAGCTGAAAACGAGTTACGGTGCCATTCAGCAAGAACTCGATGCAAAAGGAATCCAAAACCCCAGCATTCGGGATATCTCAGAGGCGGTCATTGCCATTCGCCAATCTAAATTACCAGATCCAGCCGTGCTCGGAAACGCCGGAAGCTTTTTTAAAAACCCGGTCATTGATCGCAGGGTTTTTGAAACGCTACAAGAAAAATTTCCAGCTGTATCGCATTACGTTGTCTCGGAAAATGAAGTCAAATTAGCAGCGGGCTGGCTTATTGAGAACGCAGGGCTCAAAGGTTTCCGTCAAGGCACTTGCGGCGTGCATGAAAAGCAAGCCTTGGTGTTGGTCAATTACGGTGGCAGCAAAGGGCAGCAAATCTTAGATTTATCGACTCATATTATTCAAACCATTCAAGCAAAATTCGGCGTTACGCTCGAACGCGAAGTCAATATCATCCCCCCCCCATGAAAGTATCTTATAACTGGCTCAAATCTTACCTCGACTTTCCTTACTCGGCCGCTGAGCTCAGCGAAATCCTGACGCAAACCGGCTTAGAAGTAGAGGGCTTGGAGGCTGTAAACGAAATCCAAGGAGGACTTGAAGGCGTGGTCATTGGCGAGGTACTCACCTGCGAAAAACACCCAGACGCCGACAAACTTAAGGTCACGACCGTCAACGTCGGTGCTGCAGAGCCTTTACAAATTGTCTGTGGGGCACCCAATGTAGCTGCAGGGCAAAAAGTGATCGTTGCTACAGTGGGTTGCACGCTGTATCCGCAACCAGATCAATCTTTTGAAATTAAGAAGGCTAAGATTAGAGGCGTCGCCTCTGAAGGCATGCTTTGCGCCGAAGACGAACTCGGTCTTGGCCAAAGCCATGACGGCATCTTGGTGCTGCCTTCTGACGCCATTATTGGGCAAGCAGCTGCCGATTTTTTCAATTTAGAACGCGACATCCAACTCGAGATTGGGCTCACACCCAACCGCGCCGACGCCATGGGCCATATCGGTGTAGCGAGAGACATTAAAGCCAAGTTCAACCTCGATCACACCGAAAAAATTGAACTCAAATGGCCTGAACTCACTGCACTAGACAACCAAGAGCTTCCGTCTTTGACCATCGCTGTCCAAGACCAAGAAGCTTGTCAAAAATACCTTGCCTTAGAACTAGACCACGTCAAAGTAGGCCCTTCGCCTAAATGGCTCCAAAACAGGCTCAAAGCAGTGGGGCTCAAACCCATCAATAACGTCGTTGACATCAGTAATTTTGTACAGCGCGAGTTCGGTACTCCACTCCACATTTTTGATGCCGACAAAACCGGAACAACACTAGAAGTGCGCACGGCCAAAGCCGAAGAAGCTTTTCTTGGCCTAGACAACAACAATTACAAACTAGCAGGTCACGAACTCGTGATTGCCAATGCAACTGGCGCTTTGTGCTTAGCGGGCGTGTTGGGTGGTTTGGAGAGTGGCGTCTCTGAACAAACCACGCGTATACTCATCGAGTCTGCACTATTCAATCCTGTTCGCATCCGAAAAGCTGCGCGCCAACACGGCCTCAATACCGATGCTTCGTTTCGCTTTGAACGCGGCGTCGACCCTGATTTAACCCAAACAGCCCTATTGCGCTGTGTCCAACTCTTACAAGAACTCACTGGCGCTCAAGTGAAGAGTAAAACATTTGAATTCATAGGTCAATTAACAAGTCCTATTGATTTGAAAATCAGTAAACAAAAAATAACTAATCTCATCGGAAACGACATTCTCAATACCCAAATTGAACAGATCTTAACGGACTTAGACTTTCAAATAAATGGTTTTGCGGACCAAACTTGGGACTTAACTGTTCCCGCTTACCGCGTTGACGTCACGCGTCCGATAGATGTCATTGAAGAAATTTTACGCATTTACGGTCTCAACAGCATTGAACTACCGGCCAAATGGAATTACAGCCTCAGTGCGCCAAGTGAAAAAGCTTCGGATGCACAAAAAGAAGCAGCAGCTGAATTTTTAGTGGGCCGCGGCTATTTTGAGGTCATGAACAACTCCCTGACCAAAAAACAATATAGCGCTGCGCTCGATGCATCCTTTGGCACGGCCATCAGCATGCTCAACCCCTTGAGTCAAGACCTCGCTCATCTCAGACAAACACTCGTTTTTGGCTTATTAGAAAACTTGGCCTTCAACCAGAACCGTCAGCAAGCAGATCTCCAAATTTTTTAATTCGGTCAAGATTACCAGACGCACCAAGAAAAGTACCATGAAACGCCGCGCTTGGCACTCGCCTTAATGGGAAAACAAACAAGTGAAAACTGGCAACAAACTACCGCTAGCAGCCATTCGTTCTTTAGCCTCAAAAAAGAAGTTTACGCCATTTTAGAGCGCTTCGGACTCGCTCACTCCTGCAAAGAAAGCGCTGCAGCTAATATTCTATTTAAACAAGGCCTGCGCATCGATTGCGACCGACAAGCACTTGTTGAACTCGGAGAAATCAGCGCGCAACTCCAACAAGACCTCGACCTTAAGCAACCTGTATATTACGCACAATTTGACTGGAACAAACTCCTTGAATTAGCTGCTAAACGCAAAATTCGCTATCAAGAAGTCCCTAAGTCTTTTGCCGTAAGAAGAGACCTCTCCTTGCTTGTAGACCAAAGCACCAGCTATCAAGCGCTGCAACAATGCGCGCAAAAGGCCGAAACCAAACTCTTGCAAAACATTGAGCTTTTCGATGTATACGAAGGCAAGAATTTACCTTCAGGCAAGAAATCTTATGCTTTGGCTTTCTATTTACAAGACGGACAGCAAACACTCAGCGAAACTCAAATTGAAAAAGCGATGCAGCGCATCTTGAATGCATTGGAAAAAGATTGCGAAGCGCAGTTGAGAAATTAAGCTGTGAACGTTGAGCAACTAGACGGCGTCTAGGTAGCGCTCGAGATTTGGATTGTCGGCGAGTTCTTCTGCGCCAATCACCAAAACGTGTTTTGCTTTAGTGCTGTCTAGCCAGAGTGCAAAATTGGTAACCCCTACCTGCAAAGTACCGTTGATGTCAATTTTGTGAACGGGTTTTTGTTGTTTGTCGTAGCGGGCTTTCAGCTCCATGATTTCCGGACTCATCTCTTGATTTTGATTGAAAATCAAAAGACTATCCGTGCTTTCAAAGAAATCGGCAGCTTTATCTGTAACAGAATGTACCTCAGTAGCCATATTCGCCGCCCAAGATTGAACTTTTGACGAAAATTTGTTTGGAGCCAATAAAGAGATCGAGAGTACTTTCATTCTGTTTTAAAATTGTCCGCAAATATAGCACGAATAACACCTCAGTTACTTGTCGTAACCTAATATTTTTAAGTAGTCTTGCGCAGTTTGCTCATTGCTAAATACTTCGGTCTGAATTTTACCGCTTTCATCTCTCGTAATTAAGATGTGTTTAGGCTCTGGTATGAGGCAATGCTTGAGGCCACCGTAGCCACCAATGGTTTCTTGATAGGCGCCGGTATTGAAAAAACCAATGTACAACGTATTGTTTTTGTCAAATTTAGGCAGGTAAATGGCATTGGAATGCTGCTCCGAGTTGTAGTAATCGTCGGAGTCACAGGTGAGGCCGCCCAACAATACACGCTCGTAGTCGTCGTTCCATCGGTTGATCGGCAACATGATGAAACGCTGATTGATCGCCCAGGTGTCGGGCAGGTTGGTCATGAAGGAGGAGTCGATCATGTTCCATTTTTCGCGGTCATTTTGTTGCTTTTGATGCAGTACACTAAAAATAGCGCCACCGCTCTCGCCTACTGTAAACGAGCCAAACTCGGTAAAGATATTGGGTTCCGGGATATCGTTATCTTGACACAAACGCTTGATTTGCGTAAGGATCTCACGCACCATATAGGCATAATCAAAATCAAACGCTAAGGATTTCTTAATCGGAAAACCGCCACCTATATTCAGCGAGTCCAGTTCTGGACATAGTTTTTTGAGGTCGGAATAAACGCGCAAACACTTCGTGAGTTCGTTCCAATAATAAGCGGTGTCGTTGATGCCTGTGTTGATGAAAAAATGCAGCATTTTGACGCGAACACGAGGATTTTCTTTGAGAATCGCTTTGTAAAAAGGAACGATTTCGCGGTAGCGGATACCTAGACGCGAGGTGTAAAATTCAAACTTTGGCTCTTCCTCAGAAGCAATTCGGATACCGATGTTGAGTTCTTTGGTCGTGAGGCTAATGAGTTGCTTGAGTTCATCGATGTTGTCTACAACTGGCACCACACGCAAGTCGTCTTCCTCGATGAGGTCGGCAATTTTTTGGATGTATTGGGTGGGTTTGTAGCCATTGCAAATAACGTAGCTTTTGGGCTGTAGCTTTCCTGCCGCTTGTAAACTCTTGACGATATCGATGTCAAAAGCAGATGAAGTTTCGATGTGGACGTTGTTTTTAAGAACTTCGTCTAGGACAAAAGCAAAGTGTGAGCTTTTGGTGCAGTAAGAATAATAGTAGTTGCCTTGGTAGCCAAGGTTCATGATGGCTTCCCTGAACCAGCCTTTGGCGCGCTGGATATTGTTGGAAATTTGGGGCAAGTAATGGAACTTCAGCGGGGTGCCGTGTTCGTGAACCAGGCGCATGAGGTCAATGCCGTGAAAGAACAGGCGGTCTTCGCGCAAAAAGAATTCATTTTGAGGAAAATCAAAAGTTTGTTCAATCAGGTCAATGTATTTTGTTCTCATGCTGCAGATTCAAAAAAAGGTTTATACGTAAAGGGCTTGCGTAAGTTTCGGTTTGAGGCCAAAATTTGTGCAAAAATACTGCAATTTGAATGGATGAACAGCAACTTAAAATAGTACTTTTGAAAACAGCATTTTTTCCATGTCCTATCTAGACGAATTAAACGAAAGTCAGCGGGTTGCCGTTGATCATATTTTTGGCCCCATCATGGTGATCGCCGGTGCCGGATCAGGTAAAACCCGTGTCCTCACCTACCGTATTGCCCACATGATGGAGCAAGGCATAGACCCCTTCAATATCCTAGCCCTAACTTTTACCAACAAAGCGGCCAAAGAAATGACCGAAAGAATTGGACATATCGTGGGTGGTGGCGAAGCCAAGAATATTTCGATGGGTACCTTTCACTCTGTATTTTCGAAGATACTCCGCTTCAATGCCGAGCGCATCGGCTTTCCGAACAACTTCACCATCTACGACACCCAAGACTCCAAAAGCCTGATCAAAGGCATCATCAAGGAACTCAATCTCGATGACAAAACCTACAAACCCAGCATGGTCTTTGGGCGCATTTCAGCAGCCAAAAACAACCTCATTTCACCAGAAGCCTATGCGGCCAATGCAGAAATCCAACTCGAAGACAAACAATCGCGCAGACCAGAGCTCGGTCTCATCTTTCAGACCTACGCCAATCGCTGTCTCAAAGCGGGCGCCATGGACTTCGATGACCTCCTGTATTTCACCAATGTCTTGCTGCGCGATTTTCCAGACGTCCTGCACTACTACCAACAAAAGTTTCAGTACATATTAGTAGATGAGTACCAAGATACCAACTACGCCCAATACCTCATCGTCAAGAAACTTGCCGCCGCTTATCAAAACATCTGTGTGGTCGGAGACGACGCCCAGAGTATTTATTCTTTTCGCGGGGCGAACATCGAAAACATCCTTAACTTCAGAAAAGACTACCCCGATTTCGTACTCTATAAACTAGAGCAGAACTACCGCAGCACCAAAAACATTGTGGAGGCGGCCAACAGCATCATCAAGAAGAACAAAGACCAAATCACCAAAACAGTCTGGACCGACAACAGCGAAGGCGCCAAAATCAAAGTGCAGCGTTCTTTGACCGACAACGAAGAAGGACGCACCATTGCGCAAGCAATCTTTGAGCGCAAAACAACAGAAGGCGCACGCTTTCAAGACTTTGCCATCCTTTACCGCACCAACAAGCAATCGCGTGCTTTCGAGGAAGCCTTGCGCAAACTCAACATGCCCTACAAAATTTACGGCGGCCTATCTTTTTACCAGCGCAAAGAAATCAAAGACCTCCTCGCCTATTTCAGACTCAGCGCCAACCCCCACGACGAAGAAGCCATCAAACGCGTCATCAATTACCCCAAAAGAGGCATTGGCAAAACCACCATCGAAAACATCATCATTGCCGCCAACCGCTACAACACAAGTATGTGGGAGGTCATCAAAGACTTTCAGCGCTTCCCTGCCGATGTCGGGAGTGCGGCGCGCAGCAAAATCTATGAGTTTGTAACCATGATTGAAAGCTTTGGTGCCGAACTCGAAAAAACCGACGCTTTTACGCTTGCCGAACGCATCGCTAAATCTTCGGGCATCATCCGCGAACTCTTAGCCGAAAAAGACAAAGGCCCAGAAGAAGTCGAGCGCTTTCAAAACATCGAAGAACTTTTAGCGGGTATCCAAGAATTTGTGCGCGGCGCCGATCAAGACACGCCCCGCACACTTGCAGACTTCATGATGGACGTCGCGCTACTCACAGACGCCGACCAAGACAAACCCGAAGACCGCAACCACATCAGCCTCATGACCATCCACTCGAGTAAAGGCCTCGAATTTCCGAATATTTACATCGTAGGTCTCGAAGAGAACCTCTTCCCTTCTCAAATGGCGCTCAATTCGCGCTCGGAACTCGAAGAAGAACGCCGTTTGTTTTATGTCGCACTCACCCGCGGTATGCGCAGCTGTATGCTTTCTTACGCCACGAGCCGCTTTACATGGGGGCAATCCATCATGTGTGAACCCTCGCGCTTCATCGATGAAATTGATCCGCAATATTTGCAATTTGAGTCGGTGAGCAGGGCTTCTAACAGCCGTTCTTTAATGGGCTCAGGTGGTTTTGACCGCGGTTTTTCAGGAGGTCTCAACAAGCCATTGGGCACCCCGCCACAATTGCGTTCACTCAAAGAAGTGAGTCAGCAAAAAACGACGAATCAAACAGATAGCACACCTGGCTTAATGGTAGGCCACAACATCATGCACGAGCGTTTTGGCAAAGGAAAAGTACTCAAATTAGAAGGGCAAGGCGCCGACAAAAAAGCAACGATCTTCTTTCCGCAGCACGGATCAAAAACGGTATTGTTGAGATTCGCGAATATTCAGATACTCGAAGATTAATTACTCCTCTAAAAGATCAGGCCTTCTCTCTTTGGTTCTGGCATAAGCCTGGGCCTCCCGCCATGCATCTACTTCTTTTGGATTGCCTCCGAGCAAGACCTCAGGCACCTCTAAACCATTGAAAACTGGTGGGCGCGTATACACAGGCGGCGCCAAAAGACCATCTTGAAAAGAATCGGTGAGCGCTGACGTTTCGTCGTTGAGTACACCCGGTATGAGCCGCACCACCGCATCGACAACAATTGCAGCAGCGAGTTCTCCGCCACTCAAGACATAAGAACCGATCGAAATTTCTTTAGTCACATACAAATCGCGGACGCGCTGGTCTACACCCTTGTAGTGCCCACATAAAATCAGGATGTTTTGTGCCAGTGAAAGCTGATTACAAGTGGTTTGTTCGAGCAAAGCGCCATCTGGCGTCATGTAAATGATGTCGTCGTAACTGCGCTCGGCCTGCAAAGCGTCTATGGCTTTGGCAATAGGTACAATGCTCATGACCATGCCTGCTCCACCACCGTATTGGTAATCGTCGATATTGCGGTGCTTGTTGTCTGCGTAATCGCGCAAATTATGGACGTGAATTTCGACATGACCTTTGGTTTGGGCACGCTGCATAATCGAAGCCGCAAAAGGGCTTATGAGCAACTCAGGAAGTACGGTGAGAATATCAATACGCATGCTGCAAAGGTAAGTCAATTCGGCACAAATTACTACCTTTGCACAAACCCTATTTCATGATCCAATTATCTGAACGTTTACTGGCAATGGAAGAGTCTGCAACCATTGCAATGGCGAAAAAAAGCCGCGAGCTCAAATCCCAAGGAAAGGACATCATTTCGCTTTCATTAGGAGAGCCCGATTTTCATACCCCGGACTTCATTAAAGACGCCGCTGTTGAGGCATTGGAACAAAATTACACCACCTACACACCCGTACCTGGCTACGACGACCTCCGCGAAAGCATTGCGCACAAATTCAAACGCGACAACAACCTCGCCTACACCAAAGACCAAATCGTGGTCTCTACTGGCGCCAAGCAAAGCATCGCGAACTTGGTGTTGAGCCTCATCAACCCCGGAGACGAAGTCATCATTCCGGCTCCTTACTGGGTTTCTTATTTAGAGATTGTCAAGGTCGCCGAAGGTGTTCCGGTTGTTATTGCAGCAGGCATAGACAAAGACTTCAAAATCACCGGCGCCGACCTCGAAGCGGCCATCACGCCCAAAACCAAACTACTCATGTTTTCTACACCTTGTAACCCAACGGGTTCGGTGTATAGCAAAGCAGAACTCCAAGACCTCGCCCGCGTATTGGCTAAATACCCCCAAATTGTAGCGATGTCCGATGAAATTTACGAGCACATCAATTTCATTGGCAAACACGAAAGCCTTGCGCAGTTTCCTGAAATCTACAACCAAGTTGTGACCGTCAATGGCGTCTCCAAAGCCTGGGCCATGACCGGCTGGCGCTTGGGCTATATCGGCGCGCCCAAAGAAATTGCAGCTGCCTGCGATAAAGTACAAGGCCAATTCACGTCGGCCACTTGTTCGATCACCCAACGCGCAACCATTGCAGCCATGAATGCAGACCCCATTGTACTCAAAGACATGATTGCTGCTTTTGAAAGCCGTCGCAACCTCGTTTTGAGCGGCCTGCGCAAGATCCCCGGCTTAAAGGTCAACAATCCGGGCGGAGCATTTTATGTGTTCCCAGACTGCTCATCTTATTTTGGCAAAAGCTATAACGGCCAAGCCATCCAAAATTCAGACGACCTCTGCATGTATTTATTAGAAGTTGGCTTGGTGGCTTGCGTTGGCGGAGCTGCCTTCGGAGACCCCAACTGCTTTCGCATCAGTTATGCCGCTTCAGAAGAAACCCTGCAAAAAGCCGTAGACCGCATCTCCAACGCACTCGCGCAACTCCAATAAAACATGCAAACTCAGGCGCTCTTCGAAGCTTTTAACGGCAAACGTGTATTGGTCATTGGCGACGTCATGACCGACGCCTACTTTCATGGTCACGTACACCGCATGAGCCCCGAAGCTCCTGTTCCGGTTGTAGACCTACAAAACCAAGAGCAGCGCATTGGCGGTGCGGGCAATGTAGCACTCAACCTCATCGCCTTGGGTGCAGAGGCCCTACTCGCGAGTGTCATTGGCCAAGACAACGCTGGCAAAGAACTTCAAAAAATGTTCTTGGCAGCAGGCATCAATACAGCAGCGCTCATACAATCAGCTGAAAGAAAAACAACCATTAAAACACGGGTGCTTTCTTCGGGCAAGCAAATGCTGCGCATTGACAGCGAAGACCAACACGACCTCAGCGCTGCAGAAACAAACGCGTTGCAAAACAGCATCAGTACCTTACTCAAACAAGGAATCGATGGTATATTACTCGAAGACTACAACAAAGGCGTGCTCACCACCGAGCTCATCGAATGGATCATTGCCGAGGCCAAAGCCCTGGAAATTCCGGTTGTAGTAGACCCCAAAAAGAAAAATTTCTTTGCCTTCAAAGGCTGCACACTTTTCAAGCCGAATTTAAAAGAACTCAAAGAAGGGCTGCAAATAGATTTCGATTACCAAAAAGAGCCTAATGCCTTGAACGTAACCATTGAAAAATTGCAACAACACATAGAAAGTGATTTGACATTTGTTACACTTTCCGAACACGGCGTTCAACTTTACGATGGCCATCAGCACCATTACCACCCTGCACATTTGCGCAAGATTTCCGATGTATCTGGTGCCGGAGACACCGTCATTGCCACCACTTGCCTCTGCCTAATTTGTGGTGCCTCTCCTAACACCATTGCCGCTATTGCCAATTTGGCGGGTGGTTTGGTTTGCGAACAATCTGGTGTGGTTAGTATCAACAAACAAAAGTTGCTCAAAGAAGCACTCCAATTTAACTCTTAAGCTATGACTCAAAAAGTTGTCAAGCCATACGACTCTGGCAAATCAAAAAAAGAAGAAGTAGCGCAAATGTTTAATAACATTTCTGCCAACTACGATTTTCTCAACCACTTTTTGTCTTTGGGCATAGACCACCTCTGGCGCAGAAAAGCCGTCAAGCAACTACAAGCACAACAACCCAAAGTCATTTTAGACTTAGCTACTGGTACCGGCGATTTCGCGATTGCCTGCTTGCGCCTTCACCCAGACAAAATCATCGGTATGGACATCTCTGCTGGCATGCTAGAAGTCGGCAAAAAGAAGATGAAAAAACGCGCTTTTGACCACGTCATCGACATGCAACTCGGCGACTCCGAGAACATGCCTTTTGAAGACGCAACTTTCGATGCCATTACGGTTGGTTTTGGTGTGCGCAACTACGAAAATCTAGATAAAGGACTCGGAGAAATGCTGCGCGTACTCAAACCAGGTGGGCAAGCTATCATCCTCGAGTTCTCCAAACCAAAGGCCTTCCCAATCAAGCAACTTTTTGGTTTTTATTCGAAGGTCCTCATTCCTCTTTTTGGCAAATACATATCCAAGGACGAACGCGCCTACACGTACCTTCCCGAAAGCGTTGCTGCATTTCCTGAAGGGGCTGATTTCATGAACGTTCTCAAAAAAGTTGGGTACCATTCATACAAACAAATTCGTTTGAGTGGCGGCATTGCCAGCATATACATTGGACAGAAACCCACACAACAATAAACCACCTTAAGAATCGTTAGAAAAACATGCGTTTGCTCCTCTATTTTTGTTTTTTGTGCAGCTTGACCACCATGGCTCAGACCCAAAAGCAGCAGCGTTACAAGAATTTCGACAAGCGCTTCATTCATTTTGGCTTTATGATGGGTATCAATAGCTCTGACTTCACAGTCATGCCCAAACCCAACGCCTACAACCAATATCAATTGCTGTCGCTTACCAACGACGCCCAACCAGGGGGGCAACTCGGCATCCTGACTACCATCAAACTCGGCACACCTACTATTCGTTTTCGCTTTATCCCAACGCTCTCCTTTCAAGAGCGTGTACTCAACTACAAAAGCCTGGACACCATTTGGTTTGTAAATGGCAGCGGCCAACAGCGCATCAATTCAACCAACCTTGAATTCCCCATGATGCTGC
>JBIIZO010000173.1:0-3719 GCA_044346245.1 Crocinitomicaceae bacterium | reverse complement strand
GCTGCAGTTCCGCACCAAGCGCTACAACAATTTTACCGCCTACTCACTTTTTGGTATGCAATACGGCATCGACCTCCAATCGCAGCAAGACGCCTCCCAAAATTTTTATGATCCCTTCGTAAAAATCAAAAAAAACGATTGGCAGGGTCAAATTGGTGCCGGTGTAGAATTTTTTGCGCCCTATTTCAAATTTGGCTTAGAGCTCAAATATAGCCACGGCTTCAAGAGTAGTTTTATTCAAGACTTTACGCCGGTGTCCAATCCAATTGACCAGCTCTACAACCGGGGTTGGTATTTTTCCTTGATCTTTGAAGGATGAGCGAGGTGGTTAATTTGGTTTGTAGCCCTGAGGAAGCTCAAGACCTTTTGTTTTTGGAGCGACGCATCCGAGAAGCGCTCAAACTAAAAGCCCAAGATGAAATCGACTTTCGTTGGCGCAAGCGCAGCATTGATGCGCGACAAAGGCAAATAAAAGTCAATGCGAGCTTTGACGTCGCTGTAAACGCTGCGCTTTCGCCTCGTTTTGAGCACCAAGTCTTTAAATTGTTGGCCCCAGATGCGCCAGTTGTGCACATTATTGGTGCAGGCCCCGCCGGACTCTTTGCCGCGTTGCAAGCGGTAAGCCAAGGCCTTAAACCCATCGTTTTTGAACGCGGCAAAGATGTCCGCGCGCGCAGGCGCGACCTCGCCAAACTCACCAAAGCCCATGAGCTCAACCCCGAATCCAATTATTGTTTTGGCGAGGGCGGGGCCGGCACTTACTCGGATGGCAAACTTTACACGCGCTCCAAAAAACGTGGCGATGTCCAGAAAGTGCTGGAGTGGCTCGTGCAGTTTGGAGCCAAAGAAGACATCCTCATCGACGCACATCCACATATTGGCACCAACAAACTGCCGCAACTTATAGAAGCCATCCGACAGCAAATCATTGCCTCAGGTGGTGAAATCCATTTTGAACACAAACTCACCGATCTCGAAATCATCAATGGTAAAATTGAGCGCATACAAATCAATCATGCGCAGCAAATCCCCATTACTAAACTGATCCTTGCCACAGGGCATTCAGCTCGGGATATTTTTGAACTTTTGCAGCGCAAAAACATAGAAATCAAGGCCAAGCCTTTTGCCCTGGGTGTAAGGGTGGAGCACACCCAAGCTTATATCGATGGACTGCAATACCACGGCCGCCTCAGCGATGACTACCTACCTGCAGCATCTTACAGCTTGGTCACGCAAGTGGATAACCGCGGCGTGTATTCGTTTTGCATGTGCCCTGGGGGTATCATTGCACCTTGTGCCACCGCTGACGGAGAAGTCGTCACCAACGGTTGGTCTCCATCTAAGCGCAACAACATTTACGCCAACTCAGGAATCGTTGTAGGTATTGAACCCTCAGACTTCCCGAACCCTCAAGACCCACTTGTTTGCCTCGCTTTTCAAAAAGAAATTGAACAGAAGTGTTGGATGGCAGCAGGTCAAACCCAAAAAGTTCCTGCACAAGGCCTCTCTGATTTTGTGAACGGGCGCAAAAGCACCACCTTCCCAAGATCTTCGTATCAACCTGGTATCGTGAGTGTTCAACTCAAAGAAATACTTCCTGCATTGGTTTACAATCGCCTGCGGCAAGCCTTCCTCGATTTTGACAAGAAAATGCCCGGATTCATCACCAACGACGCTGTGGTGCACGCGCCTGAATCGCGCACCTCCTCTCCTGTCCTGATCCCCCGCGACCCCCTCAGTTTTCAACACACCCAAATTGCCAATCTATATCCGATTGCAGAAGGTGCGGGCTACGCAGGCGGAATTGTCTCAGCGGCAATCGATGGGTTAAATTGCATTGAAAAAATTGCATCTACGCAAGTAAGTCCTTAATTTTAAGGCACAAAACAAAATATATGAGATATTTATTTTTTTTAGCCCTCCTATTTGTACAATTCAAAGCATCTGCACAATTAGACACCTTATTTTGGTTTGTAGCTCCTGAAGTTGCACAAAATCATGGAGACCGCCCTATTGTTTTTCGTTTTGCTTCTTTGAGTCAGCCTGCAACCATAACAATAAGCCAACCTGCCAACCCAACATTTCCTGTTCAAATCATCAACTTAAATGCAAATGATGCACAGACACTAGACCTAACCCCTTGGATAGACATCAGCGAAAATAAACCAGCCAATACCGTGCTACCGTATGGCTTCAAAATAGTTGCAACCGCACCAATAATGGCTTATTATGAGGTCACCCCTACTTGTAATTGCAATCCTGACATCTTCACTTTAAAAGGCAAAAACTCCCTTGGCAATAATTTCATCGTCCCAACTCAAAATTTTCTAAATAATGCATCTTATGCAAGGTCAGGATTTAACATTGTTGCCACCGAAAACAACACTGTTATTACAATAAATCCAAAACAAGCCATCGTTGGTCATGCTGCGAATATCCCTTTTACAATAACTTTACAAAAAGGAGAAACCTTTTGTGCTGAGGCACTTTCAACACTAGCGAACCAACATTTAAGCGGATCCACAGTGAGCAGTAATCTTCCAATTGCCATTACTATACACGACGACTCCATGAGCGGAGCTCCTTATGGCGGATGTGCTGACATCATGGGCGACCAACTCATTCCCAATCAAGTATTAGGAAGTGAATATATTATCTTGAAAGGCTATTTAAATGGTCCGGACAAAATTTATGTTGTTGCCGTTCAAAATAACACGCAAATTTCAATTGATGGCACCCCAGTAACTACAATCAATGCGACCGACACTTATGTCCATACATTAAGCAATCCAACCGTTTTAATCCAGACAAGTTCACCTACTCACGTCCTTCACACAACTGGATTTGGCTGTGAAGTGGGTGGCGCTATTCTGCCGTCGATTGTTTGCACAGGTTCTAACAATGTTGCATTTGTACGTTCCACAAACGAATTTTTTGCCATCAATATTCTCGTCCCTGCAGGGGGTGAAAATGACTTTACATTCAATGGCAGTGCCGGCGTCATCAACCCTTCCATGTTTAACTTTGTGCCAGGAACCAATAATGCTTGGAAATACGCTCAAATAGACGCAAGCAGTTTTGTGGGGGTACAGTTGGCATCGCGCATAGACAATCCTAACTTCAAATTCCACCTTGGTGTCGTACATGGCGGTTCTTCAAGCGGCTGCCGTTATGGTTACTTCAGTGACTTTGCTGCAGCGCAATACCAGATCAGCGTAAATGACCAAAGTGTTTGTGTTGGTGAGCCAATTTTACTCAGCACGAACACCCTAACTGGCGCCACTTACAACTGGACAGGTCCAAATAACCTGAGTTCTAGCGGGCCTCAATTTCAAATTGCGCAAGCCCAACTTTCCAATGCGGGAATTTACACCATTTCCGGATACTTACCCGGCACCTGCACCATTATTTCAGATACCATCGATATAGTTGTAAATGACAATCCTGCTGCCCCCATTATTTTATCTAACGGCCCTGTTTGCCCAGGAGACTCTTTATATTTTTGGTCTAATACAACTGCTGCGCAATATTCTTGGACACTTGGAAATAACGCAAGCAATCAAGATACGCTCGGTTTATTTGTCAATCCTGGTTTATACACTGCCCAGCTCAGTATCATTGACACCAATGGCTGCAGCTCAGGACCAAGCACCCTCGCAGCCTCAGTATTTACCAATCCGACTATAACTTACAACGGTCCCTCAAGCGTTTGTGGTACG
>JBIIZO010000025.1:0-18456 GCA_044346245.1 Crocinitomicaceae bacterium | reverse complement strand
ACTTAGGTTCTTTTGAATCCTTCTTGCTGTCTTTGGTTTTGGCTGGCGTTATTCAGTTTGTTTTGGCCTTTGTAGGTTTTGGGGTTTTGGCCAATTACGTTCCAACGGCCGTCATTAAAGGCATGTTGGCAGCGATTGGCATTACACTTATTCTCAAGGAAATACCACATCTCTTAGGTTACGATAAAGATTATTTTGGCGATGAATCTTTTTGGCAATTTGACGGGCACAATACTTTTTCTGAACTTTTTTATGCGTTTAATGCGTTTGAGCCTGGCGCCATCATTATAGGATTTTTATCATTATTGATTTTACTTCTTTTCGACACCAAGTGGATCAAATCGAAAGCTTGGGCTATGTATATTCCGGGTGCTTTGGTTGTGGTTGTGGTGAGTATTGTTGCCAATCAGTTCTTACTTGGATCACTTCAGGTAACGGGTAAACATATGGTGGAGGTTCCGCGCTTGGCTTCGCTTGAACAACTCAAAAGTATTTTTCATGGCCCAGATTGGTTGCAAATTTCCAATTCAAAAGTTTGGGTAATCGCCATCACCTTGGCACTTGTAGGAAGTTTAGAAACCCTTCTGAGTTTAGAGGCTACGGATAAATTAGACCCTAAAAAGCACAAGACCAATCCGCACCGCGAACTCAAAGCTCAGGGTATCGGTAATCTTGTGAGTGGGCTGATAGGAGGCTTGCCGATAACTCAAGTGATTGTCAGGAGCTCGGCAAATATTGCAGCGGGCGGGCAATCTAAGTTAGCTGCCATTTTTCATGGCGTCCTGTTACTCATTTCTATTCTCTTTTTGAGCAGTGTACTCAACCTTATTCCCTTGGCAGCATTGGCTGCAGTTTTGGTTTTGGTGGGTTACAAGCTAGCGAAGTGGTCGTTGTTTGTAGAGATGTATCAAAAAGGTTTGTCTCTGTTTATTCCTTTCGTCTCCACAATCATTGCCGTTTTATTGACTGATTTACTCAAAGGAATCGGAATAGGTATTTTGATTTCCATCTTTTACATCCTCAAGCGCAATTTTCAAAACCATTTTACCAAAGAAGAGACCGCAGAGGTTTGTACTATTATTCTATCCGAAGAGGTGACTTTTTTAAACAAAGGAGGCATTTTGGATGCCCTACGGCTTAACAAGAATAAACGCATCGTTATTGATGCATCGAGAACCAAGAGCATCGATACAGATGTATTGGAGTCTTTACAAGAGTTTAAATTCAACGCCGAACAAGAAGGGCGTCAACAAATCACATTTATCAATTTATAATGGAAAAGTTCTATAATCAGTTACTAGAAAATAACAAGAAATGGGTTGCAGGTAAACTTGCGAAAGACCCTGAATATTTCAAAAAATTATCCCTTGGTCAAAAACCACCGGTGCTTTGGATAGGTTGTGCAGATAGCCGCGTGCCAGCCAATGAAATCATTGGAGCAGAGCCAGGTGAAGTTTTTGTGCACCGCAACATCGCTAATATGGTCGTGCATTCCGACATGAATATGTTGTCTGTACTTGATTACGCGGTGAATGTATTGCAAGTAAAACACATTATTGTGTGTGGGCATTATGGTTGCGGAGGTGTACAAGCAGCCATGACCAACAAGCACATCGGCTTAATAGACAACTGGATCCGTCACATCAAAGACGTATACCGTCTGCATCGTCCGGAACTTGATGCGATTGCAGATGAAGCGAGCCGTTTTGATCGTTTTGTAGAGTTGAATGTATTTGAGCAGGTCCTGGACTTAGGTAAAACGTCTATTGTTCAGGCGGCTTGGGAGCGTGGTCAGGAAATACACGTGCATGGCTGGGTTTATGATATCCACGACGGCATGATCCGAGATTTACACGTCACACTCAAAGACAATGAGACACTCAGCGATGTCTATAAGTTGGATTTGTAAGAAACACAAGACCCTACTGATCGTTTCCCTGTATTAATTATGTAATTTCGTGGTATGGAATTACTCATGATCATTATTTTGGTGCTGATCAATGGAGTCTTTTCAATGTCAGAAATGGCGTTGGTCAGCTCCAAGCGTTACAAATTAGAAAAGGCCAGTAAACGCGGCAATAAAAAAGCCCGAAAAGCCCTTGAGTTGTCGGAGAAACCGACGCGCTTTCTTTCTACGGTTCAGATAGGCATTACGCTCATCGGAATATTATTGGGGGTCTACTCAGGTGAGAACCTAACCAATGATTTTATGGCTTTACTTGACAAAGTAAGCGCGCTCAAACCATATAGTCAAGAATTGGCTACAGGCTTTATTGTCGTGACGATTACTTATTTTTCTATTGTGCTCGGCGAGTTAGTTCCCAAGCGCATCGGAATGGCTTTTCCTGAGAAAATCATCACTTTCATGGCGGGCCCCATGCAAGTTTTGGCCCTTCTTACCGGGCCATTTGTGTGGTTGCTCACCTCCACAAACAATCTGTTTGTTAGGATATTAGGTTTGAACGATGCCACTGATCAGGCAGTTTCAGAGGAGGAAATTAAATCGATTTTAAAAGAAAGTGCACAAGGAGGAGAAATCCAAGATATCGAGCACTCTATAGTTGAGCGTGTATTTGAATTAGGTGATCGCAAGGTGAAATCTCTGTTTACGCACCGCAGTGAAGTAGTTTTCTTCAAAGAAAGCGATACTTGGCAAGAAATTCGTCAAAAAATTGATGAAGAAAAGCACTCAGCCTATCCTGTTTCTTCTAGTAATGACCTCGACGACATCACGGGTATCATCTTGCTCAAAGACCTATTCGGTGGCCATACTGAGCAGGATTTTCAGGTCGTGAATTACATCAAGGAGCCCATCTATTTCAATGAAAATACGAGTGCCTATCATGTGTTAGAGTCCTTTAAAAATGATGGCAATCATTACGGAATTGTAGTGGACGAATACGGTTCTGTGCAAGGCATCATCACCATGGACGACATGCTCGATGCATTGGTAGGTGAGTCTACCGAACAATATCAAGACGAATATAAAATTGTACAGCGCACCGACGATACGTGGTTAGTAGATGGCCAATATTCCATCTTTGATTTTGAAAAGTACTTTGATGTCTTAGTGACTGATGAGCAAAACTCATATGCGACAGTAGCCGGGCTTTTTATTTCGAAGAAAAATGAAATCCCGGAGGTTGGTGACAAAATCACGATCAATGATCTTGAATTTGAGGTGATCGATAAAGACGGACCTCGGATAGATAAACTATTGATCAGCCAAAAGGCGAAGTAAAGTTGTGGTCTCGCCAGGAATCGAACCTGGATCAAACGTTTAGGAAACGCTTATTCTATCCGTTGAACTACGAGACCAATTTTTGTATTTCTTGCCAAACTTGCACAGCAGCTACATGCCAATCGAAGGCTTGCACGCGGAGCTTTCCTGCCTCAACTAATTGGATTTGCAAAGCTACATCATTTTTCAGTTGGTGCATGCCATTTGCAATTGAATTGACATCAAACGGATCGACGTACAAAGCCGCAGGGCCAGCAATTTCGGGTAAGCAACTTTGATCACCGGCAATAATCGGTGTATGCGTAGCCATGGCTTCGGCTAAGGGCATGCCGAATCCTTCAAAATAGGGAACGTAAACAAAAGCTGTTGCCGCGCCCATGATGGCTGCTAGTTTTTTTGTTTCAATATGTCCTTTGAAATGGATCCGCTTGGCAAGAGCAGCTTCGATTTCAAAGGATTGGTCTTTCCACATGGCGGCCCCGACAATTACGAGTTGAACCGTGCTATCAGATTGAGCAAACAATTGAAACGCCTGAAGCAAGCGATAGATGTTTTTGCGTGGGTGCAGCGAGCCGACAAATAAAAAGTAAGGGTCAGTGAAGCCTACTTGCTGCTGGATATTTTCTTTTTCTTGATGAGAAATGGCTTTGTAATGCGTACTGACTCCATTGTAAATGACGCTTATTTTTTCTGTAGGTATTTGATAACGCGCTGCGATATCTTGTTTGGTCGTGTTGGAAACGGCAACAATGTGCGTAGCGGCTTTCGCAAAGCGAGGAAAATATTTTTTGTAATACCAAGCTACCCATTTAGGGAGGTCTTGCGGATAATGTTCAAAATTGAGGTCGTGAATGGTGGCGAGCACTGGTGTTTGAATGCCGAGCGGAAACATGCCATCCGGAGACCAAAAAACGTCGAGGTGGTCTTTGCGGATAGCGTTTTTCAAGCGCCACTGAAACCAAATGACGTACAAGAATGGATGTCTTGTAGGTGGAAAAATCGCTTTGCAAATGACATTTGGCCCAAAACTAAATTTTGGATCTACAGGTCGGTCAAAGTACAGAATAAAGGTGTGCTCGGGCTGATTTTCGGTGATTCTTTTGACCAGCTCAAGGGTGTAGTTGCCAAAACCTTCTAGTTTTTGACCAAGTAAAGATCTGGTATTGATTCCGATGCGCATCTTAGAATTGCAAGATGTAATTGCTTGTTTTTTCGGCGCCGATTGTAGTAGTTGCGCCGTGGCCGCAATAAACGGTGGTGTGCTCAGGAAATTGGAACATGACCTCAAAAATGCTTTTTTTGAGTGTGGCTAAATCTCCTCCGGGTAAATCTACGCGACCAAAGCTTCCTTTAAAAAGTACGTCGCCATTGATTACAAAACCGCTGTCGTGGTAAAAAACAACATGACCCGGCGAATGACCGGGTGTATGGTAAACCTTGAACTTTAGTGCCCCAAATTCGAGTGTTTGTTGGTCCGTTAGGGCATGAGTGGGCGCTTCAATTTCTTTGTAATTTTCAAAGCCATAAACGTGTGCGTAACTTTTAACGGACTCCCAAGTGAGTTGGTCAGCCGTGTGCAGATATGCAGGCGCCTTGAAGCGATCTTGGCAAAATGAGGCACCTAAAATATGGTCAATATGGGCGTGCGTAAAGAGAATAGCCTTGATAGCTAGGCCGTTTGCATTGATGTAGTCAAAGAGTAGGGCTTCTTCTGCTCGGGTGTAGCAACCCGGATCAAAAATGACGGCATCTTGCCCATCCGAAACAACAAAGGTATTTTCTTGAAAGCCGTTAAAGGTGAAAGCTTGGATCTGAACTGACATGCCTCAAAGTTACTGCAAATCTGCTTTAGCGCAGCAAATTGACGTGGCCAGTCAGGACTTCTTTTCTGTTTTGGTAGTCTGTGTAAATGATTTTCCAGGTATAGGTGCCATCTTGGCAAGGACGGAAATTGTAGCTGCCATCCCAGTAATCTTTAAGGTCGTTAAATTGATAAATGAGCTCTCCCCAGCGGTCGTAGATACTGACTTCAACCTCTAGGTAATTGGCTCCAACAACCCTGAAATACTGATTGAACATATCACCATCGGGCGTAAAGGTATTGGGCACATAAAAGAAAGGGTCAAAGAAAATGTTCACTTGGCTTTGGGCCGTACAGCCATTTTGATCGGTAAAATAGACAGAATAAATGGCATTTTGATTGGGTGTCACGACCGTTGATTGGCAAGTAGGGCAAGAGACTTCATCTGGCGGTGACCACAAAAAGGCACCAGGCCCAGACGGATCTGCCGTGAGTTGAATGAGGTCGCCTTTCACGGCAAAGATATCTGAGCCAGCACTTACAAAGGCAGGTTGAAATAAACTGACCTGTACATATGCGGAGTCTTGACATCCTTGTGCGTCGGTTCCAACGACTAAATAGGTTGTGTTGAAAGGTGGCAATACGCTTACTTGTGCACCATTAGCGCTGGCACCATTAGCGCTGGGGCTCCATTCGTAATAAAGCGCCCCATTAGCCCAAAGATTGGCTGGGCGCCCAGGGCAAACAATGGTGTCATTACCTGCCGTAATATGAGCAGTTAGTATGGAGACCCATACGGAGTCGGTTACGGTGCCGCAACTGTTGGTGACGTCTACAAAGTAATATTGGTCTTGCAAAGGGTTGATTTGCACAGTTGGATTGGAGGCACCCACGAGGTTGTTACTTGGATACCAAAAATAGCTAGAGCCACCAGAGGCGGTGAGTGGCATTGAGGTGCCATAGCAAAGCGCTACGCTATCTATGAGCTGTGGAATAGGCGGATTGTTGAAAACAGTTATGCTGATCGAATCTTGGGCTATGCAACCATTGGCAGATGTAGTTGTTGCGGTGTAGGTAATGTTGTTTGATGGAGTAGCGATTACATTAGTGCCATTTGTCGTGTTAAGGAAGTTCCCGGGTGACCAACTCACCGTACCGCTTGCTGTGGCGGCGATTGTTACATTTTCTCCGATACAAATGGTGGTGTCGTTGGGCAGGGAAATGCTCGGGGCACTAACGTCAAGGGTTACTTGAACGGTGTCTGAACCGCAGGAGTCTGCAATAATAACAGAAAAAGTTGTGGTATTGAAAATTGTAGCCGTTGGAGTTGGGCTGCTTGGATCATCTAGTACATTGGCCGGAGACCACGCATAAGTGCTACCTCCAAAGGCATCTAGTTGATAAGAATCACCAGGGCAAATGCTGACCGCGGGTTGCACCGCACCCGCCGTGAAGCTACCGATATTGACGGTAACTATTACTGTATCAGGGGTAAAACAGCCCGTCGAATCGAATGCTACGAGCAAGACATCGTAAGTGCCGGGTGTGGTGTAGGCGTGAACGGGTTCGTAGAGATTAGAGGTGCTGCCATCTCCAAAATCCCAGTAAAATGAATTGGCGTTTTGCGAGTTGTTGTCGAAGTAGACGCTTTGCGGAATACAAATGAGCGGTTGAGGCTGAGCAGCAATAGCTTCTATGGTACTTAGTTCAAATTTGAAGCAAGCTAAGTTGCAATTGTTACTCTGATTGGTAGGCGACCAAGAACCGGGTGTACTGGTAAAACCAAAATCATTGCCACCGCAAGCTCCACACACCGCATGGTAGATGCGACCTTGGTTGTCAAAGCGGGAGGTACCGCCATCGACGTGATTAGAACTACTGCTGATGCCACCCATGAAAGTAGCGTATTTGAGTGCACTTGCATTTTGGTCGAGGACAGCAACATAAAAATTGGAGCCGTTTGTGTTGAGTTGGTAGGCATCTAGCGTAACAGGGAAGTTATTGGTAGTTGAAAACGAGGCTTGTCCATAGAGTTGATTGAGTTGGCCACCCCAACCTGCTAAATAAATGTCGTAACAGTCAGAAATGAGAAAGGCCGTAGGCGAGAGTTCTACGTGCCCTGTAGCGGCGCCGATCATGGTGGTCCAGTTGGTTACCGACAAATCTTGGGCGTATTTGCGCAAAAATTGCCCTGAGTTAGCGTTGCTGTAGCACCCGGGTGTTATGGCCCAAGAAGACTCTGACTGGCCGTAGACATAAACGGCGTTGTCTACGTCTGTGCGTACGAAATACGTTTGATCGTATTCGGACTGCCCCATGTAGGTCCCTGATTGCAGCGCGCCACTCGCGGCATTGATGCGCAGCGCATAACCATCAGCGCTACCTCCATTAAAAGTGAGGTCATGACCGCCAGTGATGGCCAGTGAACTTGAGGTTGTGCCTCCTGCAACGTAGATGCTTCCGTTACTGCCAACCGCAATGGAATTGCCAGATTCAACACCGCTACCGCCAAAAAAGGTGCTCCACATTAGTTGCGAAAGGCTGGCATTCATCTTGAAAATAACGGCGTCTTGGCTTCCGTTTAGTCCAGTCTGAAAAGCGTTTTGGGTAGGGAAATTGGTCGAGGTGCTAGTGCTGGATACATACACGTTCTGATTGGCGTCAAGTACGATTTCTCCGCGGAATTGGTCGCCGTAGTTGTAAAATAAACTGGCAGAATTGAGCCCGTCAGTACTGGTGCCACCGACAAATGTGGAGGACAAAAGCGCGGTTCCGTTGGGGTTAAAGCGCGCAATGTAGATGTCTGAGCCATCGAACTCTAGGGAGTTTTGTACCTGGTATGGCCCGCTATTGAAGCTATTGTCATAGGATTGGCCGGCCATCGGGAAATTCGTAGAGGAGGTGACGCCATAGACATAAAGCTCGCCGTTTGGCGCGCAAACAATACTGTGCGGTGTTTCATTGCCAGAGCCTCCGATATAGGTGGAATAAAGGAGGGCTGTTCCGTTGGCATTGAATTTTGTAATACCAACATCCATTGGAAAGGATCCAGTTCCTGAGTTGTAAGTGGGGTCATAAGCACCTGCAGTGCTTGGATACCCAGACCCGAAAACGATACCACCCCCAAAAAGATTGCCGTTGACATCAGGCGTAGCGGTAAAGCCCCAGTTGTCTATGGGTGAACCCGTGAAGGTAGAAAATGTCAAACTCGGATCGATATATAGTGCGAAATTTGAATTATAAGATGATCCAACTTGAAAGGAAACGATATCATTGCTGATAACAAATTGAATAGGTACTTCACTCTTTTGAGATTCCGAGAGGATATTCCATGCTTTTGGCGCACTGTAAGTGATTTCGCCAAAACGGTGTGTGAGGTGTAAAAGTCCTTGCGCATCAATAAATAGGGTGTCAGCGCCAAGTATTTGAAAATCAAATTGATGAATGTTTGCTTGCGGATCTAGTAGAAGATGAAAAGCAAATTGTTGTTTGTCAGCAAGGTAGATGAGGTCTCCACCCGTAAAATATTTGTCAGCACTTATTTGGCGAACGCCGTGGACGTTAGCTTTCCATTTGCTTTGGTCGTTTCCAAGAAAGTAATTGTGATAATGTGTACTCGAATCTCTCGCTGTAAATGTGGCGTTCTGCGCGTGTAAAAACTGGTGTTTGATGGCATGATAAGAGGTGCTTTCCTGATGTTGATGTGCTTCTTCTGCATCGTGATTGTGAAAGGTAGCATCAGATAGGAAATAAGTCAGTCCTTGTTGTTCTACATAAAGTCTTCCGGAGGACAGCGGCATGTTGTATAAAATACGGTTGTCCCATTGCCCCTGATTGGGGTACATCCATAGCTCTTGCGCAAAAGTGGTTTGTATAAAACCGAGCAATAATAGGAGTCTAAATAAGTACATTAGTCGAGTAAATTTAACACAAACGAGTGCAATCACAAAATAATAAACTTACTAAAAGCAGCAAGGTTGCCAAAGTCCTAAAAAAAATTGCGTTTTGGCATAAAATGCTGTTAATTTGTGTTTCAATTCTTTTTTATGAAACTGTTTACTTCTCTCCTCTTTTTCTTGTTGGCTACGCTAACCAATCTTAGTTTTGCGCAAGACTATTCTCGCTTAAAGATTTTTGCAAACGAGTTGGAGCTGAACAAGCTTGCTAATTTGGGCGTTGCCATTGATCACGGCATCCATAAAGAGGGTGTCTTTTTCATCTCTGATTTTTCCAAAGAAGAGCGGCAAATCATGGACACTTATGATTTTACCTATGAAGTTTTGATTGAAGATGTGCAAGCCTATTATGTTCAAGTCTTGGCAGCGCCTGCAACAAAAGAATTGGGCGCCTTGAAAAACGTAAGTTGTTCTGGAATAGGAAGTTCAGGGTCGGGCTATAACCCGAGTGTCCCGTCTCATTTCAATTTAGGATCAATGGGCGGCTACTTGAAATATGAAGAAATGCTGGCTGAACTCGATGAAATGGTAGCGACTTACCCTAATTTGATTACAGCCAAAGCACCGATCTCAACATTTTTAACAGCGGAGAATCGCCCGCTTTATCATGTGCGCATTTCTGACAATCCGAACGTAGACGAAAGCGGTGAGCCCAAAGTCTTGTATACATCGATCCATCATGCCCGCGAACCGATGAGTCTAATGGAAACCATCTTCTTTATGTGGTATGTCCTGGAAAATTATAGCAGCAATCCAGAAATCACGTATTTGGTCAACCATATGCAGCTTTATTTTGTCCCGTGTATCAATCCTGATGGCTACGTCTACAACCAAACTACTAACCCAAATGGCGGTGGCATGTGGCGTAAAAACCGCCGCCTCAATTCTGGAGGTTCTTATGGTGTTGACCTCAATAGAAATTACAGCTATGGCTGGGGAACTACAGGCACATCCTTTACACAAACCAACGAAACTTATTGCGGAACAGCTGCGTTTTCAGAGCCAGAAACACAAGCGATGCGTTGGTTGGTTCAAAACAATAAGTTTGTGACGGCATTTAATGCGCACACTTATGCAGAAGATATTCTCTTCCCGATAGGCACCACCACAGCTGAGTTTGCAGATCACCACGATTATTTCCAAGAATATACCAATTTGATGGTGGAATACAACGGCTATACCGCTATGAAAAGCTCTGCTTTGTATCCAGCGTCAGGAGATTCCGACGATTACATGTACAAGGTAGATATCGGCGTTGGAGTCAAAGACACTATGTTTGTGCATACACCTGAGGTTGGAACAGCTTTCTGGCAACCTTCTTCGGAGATCATTCCCACTTGTCAAGAAATGGTTTATCCGAATCTTATTTTGGCACATATAGCAGGAGTTTACATCCAGACAACTGACCAAGACCCGAGTAATATTGTCGCATTGAGTGGTAATTTCACGCATCAAGCGAGAAGGTTAGGTCGAGAAAATGGACCTGTTACAGTGAGTATTGTACCACTGCAAAACATTGCAACTGTTGGCGCTGCTGTGGTACATGACTTAGCACTACAACAAAATGGCTCTGCTGGAATTTCATATACGCTCAATCCCAACATCCAATTTGGCGATCAAATCAAGTATATCCTTCAGACAGACAACGGTTATTGGATCAAAAAAGACACCATTGTCAAAACATTTGGTGCCTATACGCTGCAAGTAACAGAAAATGGCACGGCTGCAACCAACTGGGCGGGCAACTGGAATACGACAACCTCTACGTTTGTTTCTGCACCTCGTTCATTTACAGATACGCCAACAGGAAATTACGTCAACAATGCTAATACCACATATACTTACGTCCCTACAATAGATTTGAGCAATGCGGTGGCTGCAAAACTCAATTTCTGGGCAAAATGGGATATAGAAGCAGACTACGACTACGTCCAATTGCAAGTATCTACAGACAACGGTGCTACATGGGTTGGCCAATGCGGTTTATATACCGTTGCGGGTAATTCGGCCAATGGTAGCGTGCAACCCAATAACCAGCCTGTTTGGGAAGGCATTCAGAGCACTTGGGTACAGGAAGAAATTCAGTTGAGCGATTATCTAGGGCAGGTCATCAAGGTGCGTTTTCAATTGAAATCTGATGGCGGTACGCGCAAAGATGGTTTTTACTTCGATGATTTTTCGATTTATTACAACGAAGCGGGCCCTACTGTTGCACCTGTTGCACAGTTTCAAATGCCTTCGCTTCTTTGCAGCGAAACACCCATTTCATTTACCGACCTTTCTCAAAACTTACCGACTTCTTGGGCTTGGGATTTCGGAGATGGCTTTACATCTATCGAGCAAAATCCGAGTAATGTGTTTGCGCCAGGAACTTATACCGTGAGCCTCACCGTGACAAACAGTGCGGGTACCAATACCACAACGCAGCAAGTTGTTATTCAAGCGGCACCCGTAGCTGGACTCTCCATTGCAGATACCGATTTAGTGCTTTGCGCACAAGATGGCCCAGTTGCCTTGAGTGTTACGCCGCAAGATGCTACAGTGAGCGGTTTGGGTGTAAATGGACTCTCATTTGATCCGACAGGTCTCTCGCTCGGCCCAGTGACACTCTCAGCCATGGTTACCGACCCGCTTACAGGTTGTTCGGGGTCTTCACAACTCACGGTTATCATTGAAGATTGCGCGCAAATTGCAGAGACTGCAGGTTTACAATTGTCGGTTTATCCAAACCCAACTACAGGTGTTTTATACATCTCAGATATCCCTGCCGCTACACAGCTTCAATTGTATGATGCACAAGGAAAGCGCATTGGCGAATGGCTCGCTACGGATAAAAACCTCATGCTTCAGCTAGAGGCGAGTGCCGGTGTGTACTATCTAGAAGCGCGCAACGACGCACAACAGCAACGCATGAAAATCATTTTATTGGGCCAACATTAAAGTTGGATAAAAGTGGAAATGCGGTCGATGTAGTTTTGGTAACCAGCTACAAATGGTGTGGTTTCGTGCTCGCCTCCGGGTACCAAAAATGCTTCTTTGTACCCATTTGTTTTGTTATCGTAAACGGGTTGCCCGTGGCTTTTAACAGTTAAAAAGCTATCGTCTTGACCATGTATCCAAAGCAATGGAATGTTTATTTTTTTGATTTCGGTGGCGTTGTCTATTTGAAGATCAACTAAAAATGAGCCTGGCATAGACAAAAGTCCGGCATCTTGGATCATGACTTCAGCCGAGGCAAAAGGCGCTTCTAAGATGAGCTTACTCGGCGAAAGCGCGTATTGAGCAGGGTGAGCCGCAACTTCACAAGCTGCCGCTGAACCCAAAGAAAAACCAAAAATCACAAAGCGCTCGTTTTGCAAGCCCTGTGCCTGGAGCCATTCAATAGCGCGTGCGGTGCTGCGGTACATATTTGCTTCGCTGGACTTTCCTTCTGAGAGGCCAAAACTAGGGTAATCGAACATCAAGACGCCATACCGACCAAGCCCGCCCGCATGGGCATACAATTTTTGACGTGGCCAATAAAAATCCATGTGGTCTTTGTTCCCGTGGCAATACAATATAACGGTATCTGTTGCGATGGAGGCCAAATCGCCAACATATATCGCGCTCATTTTGGCACTGCCTTCCTCGAGTTCCACGTTCCATTCCAAATGATGGATCATGGAGGCCGGCACACCAAATTCACCCGCTAAATCCAAAGACAATTCTCCTGGATAGGCATCGAGCTGATAGCTCTCGATCTGACTCGGATTGAATAAAAAGCCATCCAAACGCTTGCGACAAGCAAGAGCAGTCAGGGCAATAAATAAAATGATTACAATATTTTTCATCTTTACAAGCGATAAGTGATACCAAAATAAAGCCCTGTGGCTCCGCGATTCTGTAGCATACTTGGGTAAGGAACTACGATGTTTTCATTGGATTCGAGCGGCGCCAAAATTTTAACTTCGGCTTGATAACTCCATTTGGGCCTAATCCATTGATGGCCGAATTGCAAACTTGGAATCCAGAGTTGCTCATTGGGTCGGCCCTGAGATTCTGTGCCGTAGAAATCAAACCAGTTCGAAATACCAGCGTAGAAAAAATTATAATTGGCATGGTAAACCGTGCACATTTTATCTAGCTTTTCTGGTTTCCATTGACGTCCATATTTGTAATAATAGTTGGCGTCTAGTTGTGGCCAAATGCGGTTTGCACCTGTGTAGAAATCGATCAAAATATTTGTATTGAGTTGGCCCGAAACACCCATGCGGTCGGTACTCCACAATTTTTGGGAGGCACCTATTTCAAACTGACCAACACCAAACGCAAGCGAGGTGAGGTGCAAGTTGCCAAAAACAGTTGTTTGGTCTGTGAGCCCTCGACCATAGCCTATAGAGCTAAAGGGAATAGGGATCACGCCAATACCCGGAATTTTAGCTATGGGCCCACCGAAGTGTCCGCTGATTACTTCTTCACCTTTTTTCAGTGGTTCGACAAAACGAGCAGGTGCACAAGACCACAAAAATGTCAGTCCGGCACCAAAAAATAGTAGAATTCGCATGTCCAAATATAAAAAGATTAACCATCCAAATTCCTTACCTTTGTGTTATGTCAGGTTCGAGCTATGGTCAAATTTATAAACTCACCACTTTTGGGGAGTCTCATGGCGTGGCAATTGGCGGAGTCATTGAAGGTTTTCCTTCTAACTTTCCAATCGATGCCGAACGCATACAAACGGCACTCGATCAGCGCAGGCCAGGTCAGAATCAATTGGTTTCACCCCGAAATGAAGCGGATAAAGTCTCATTTCTATCTGGAATTTTTGAAGGTAAAAGCACCGGAAGCCCCATTGCATTTATCATCGAAAATACAAATCAAAATTCCAAAGACTACCAAGATCTCAAAGACGTATTCAGGCCTTCACATGCCGACTATACTTATCAGCAAAAATACGGCATCCGAGACCACCGAGGCGGCGGTCGGAGCAGTGCCCGAGAAACAGCTTGCCGCGTGGTGGCTGGTGCCTTAGCTGCGCAAGTACTCGATCAGCTGGGTGTAAAGAGCAGTTGTTACGTAGACCAAATTGGTCCGCATCAACTTTCTGAACAGCAGTGGTACGAGACGGAGCAAATTGAAAATTCTCCACTTCGTTGTCCTGAAAGAAGCGTATCTGAACAAATGCAACAATACGTGTCGGATCTTCAAAAAGAGGGCGATACAACAGGCGGGGCCATCCGCGCTATTTTAAAAGGAGTGCCTGCAGGCTGGGGCGAACCTGTATTTGATAAACTTCATGCCGAACTCGGCAAAGCCATGCTTTCTATCAATGCGGTTAAAGGTTTTGAAATAGGCAGCGGCTTCTCAGCAATTGGCATGAAAGGCAGCGCCCACAACGACCGTTTCAATGCAGACGGCAGCACGCAGACAAATTATTCTGGTGGTATCCAAGGCGGCATTTCCAACGGTATGCCGATCAGCTTCCGCGTGGCATTCAAGCCTGTAGCCAGTATACAAATGTCTCAAGAAACTCTACAAAAAGATGGCGATTTGAGCGTCCTACAAATCAAAGGTCGTCACGACGCCTGTGTGGTGCCAAGAGCTGTACCTATAGTAAGTGCTATGGCTAATATCGTCCTGCTAGATTTTTATTTAAGACAACAACGCAATACATTATTTATATGATACAACGCATTCAAACCGTCTATTTTATCATTGTCATGCTCCTTTTATCAGCACTGCTTTCAGGAGTTGAAATCTTTGGATTTACAGCCAACAAAGGCTACTTTGCTTATTCCGTCTATGGTGTGCAATTTGCCAAAACTGCTCATGGCAAAGTTGAAAACATACAAGGGTCCGTGCTCTTTTATTCTGTTATTTTATTTGTGCTTTTCATCTATTATGCCATGATGTCCTACAAAAACCTGAAGAAACAATTCAGATTGGCTCGCTTGGTTTTTTGGATTTACGCCGCTGGTCTCATTGCTATTTTAGTAGCGGCGAGTTTGGGTGTACTCGTTCCGTCTGCCGTTGGCATCCAACTAGGCATCGGATATTATCTGGCCGTTGTTGGCCTACCATTTACTTACTTTGCTTTAAAAGGGGTTCAAAAAGACAAAGAAATCCTCGAATCTCTAGACCGCCTGCGTTAACTTATGAACTTTCTTTCCGTCGAACACCTCACTAAATCTTATGGTGAGCGCCTCTTATTTTCTGATCTCACATTTGGTATTGAACATGGCCAAAAAGTAGCCATTGTTGCCAAAAATGGCGCGGGTAAATCTACGCTATTGCGCTGCCTTTTGGGTTTCGAGCCGCCCGACAGCGGAACGGTTACTTTTCGCAAAGAATTGCGCATCGCCTTTATGGAGCAAACCGAAGACCTCAATCCTGAGCTCAGTGTACTAGATGCCGTATTAGACCACGATTTACCGGAAATCAAGCTAATCAAGGCCTACACTGACGCGCTCTTAGCCAATGACGAAGCCAAACTCGGTGACCTCTATCAAGAGCTCACCGAACACCAAGCATGGGATTTAGAAGTCAAAGTACAGCAAGTGCTTTCTGTGCTCAAGCTCAGTGGAATCACACAAAAAGTCGGGCAGCTTTCAGGTGGTCAAAAGAAACGCGTGGCATTGGCAAAAGTGTTGCTTTCAGAAGCGGAATTTTTAATCCTCGATGAGCCCACCAACCACCTTGACCTCGACATGATCGAATGGCTGGAGCAGTACCTTTCAGCCTCACAACTTACCCTCCTCATGGTAACCCACGACCGCTATTTTTTAGAGGTGGTTTGCGATACCATTTTAGAGCTTGCAGACCAAACAATCTATCGCTACAAAGGCAATTTCTCCTACTACCTAGAAAAGAAGGCAGAGCGTGAAGACCAACTGCAGTCAACTATTGAAAAGGCCAAAAATACCTTTCGTAAAGAGCTGGACTGGATACGCCGTCAGCCCAAAGCGCGCGGCACCAAGCAAAAAGCGCGGGTAGACGCCTTTTCTGATCTCAAAAAAGTAGCTAGCCAACGTCTCGACGAAGATGAATTAGAGCTCCCGATCAAAATGGAGCGCTTGGGTACCAAAATCGTCGAATTTCATAAAGTCTCTAAGGCGTTTGGTGAGCGCATCATGCTCAAGGACTTCAGCTACCATTTTCAGCGACAAGAGCGCCTTGGTATAGTCGGAAATAATGGAGCAGGAAAATCAACCTTTCTGAAAATCCTCACCGCTGAAGCAGAGCCAGATAGTGGCAAAATTGTCATTGGCGACACCATTGTTTTTGGTTATTATTCTCAGGATTTAATTGAGGTGGATCCAGACATGAAAGTCATTGATGTGGTACGCGAAGTCGCTGAATTTATTCCACTTGAAAAAGGCCGTCAGTTGTCTGCCGCCCAGCTCCTCGAGCGCTTTTTGTTCCCACGCGACATGCATTATCATTTTGTGCATAAGCTAAGCGGTGGTGAAAGACGCCGTTTAAAGCTGCTTCGTGTACTGATGCTCAATCCGAACTTCTTGATCCTAGATGAACCTACCAATGACCTCGACATCTTTGCGATGTCCGTATTGGAAGAACACCTGCGCTTGTTCCAAGGCAGCCTCATTGTTGTGTCTCACGACCGCTATTTTATGGATAAAATGGTAGACCACCTCTTTGTGTTCCAAGGAGAGGGCCGTATCAAAGACATCACGGGTAACTACCATAGCTACAGAACAGCTCTCGCGCAGTCACAGCGAGAAAACAAAAATGCAAGTAAGCAAATTATTGTCGAAGCGCCAGAACCAATAGCAGCGCCAGAGAAAAAGCGCAAGTTGAGCTTTAAGGAAAAACAAGAGTTTGAGCAAATTGAAAAAGACCTCCCTTTGCTTGAAAGAGAAAAAGAATTGCTGAGTGCAGCACTATCGAGTGGTGCTTTGAGCAATGAAGAGCTAATTCAAAAAGGAGAACAATTAGGAACAGTAGTCGCTCAAATTGACGAATTTACTTTGCGTTGGTTGGAACTTTCTGAATTTTCTTAAATTCGTCCTAATGAGAATTTTATTAATTGTTTTAGTCACCTTTATTTCCTTAGAAGTAAGCGCTCAAACCTTGGTTTTTGCTCAACTTAATGGCAGCCCTGTAATGTCTACGAATGGGTGGAATTTAGCAGGTGCATCAGCAATAGGCGACACTCCTGGAGATGCCAATACAGTACAAGATGAACTCATCCTTACTCAAAATGTAGGCAGTTCAAGTGGCGCTATTTTTTTCAATCAGCCGATAGATTTGAGTACCTGTTATCAGTGGAATGTGCAGTTTGACTTTCGCATGTACGACGGTACTGCTGCCGATGGCATCGCATTTTGTTTCTTGGATGTACCGCCAACAGGTTATGTTTCTGGAGGGGGTGTTGGTATTCCTTCCACTGCAAATGGCATTAAAATCGTCTTTGATACCTACAATAATTGCGGTGGAGCCAATCCTGAAATTCAAATTTACAATGGCCCCGGTTACAACGAATGCATTGCTGGTATTACTACCTTGAATAACATTGGCGGCAACCTGAGCTTTTTGAGGTCAAACAATTACAACACCGCAACTATCAGTTACAATTACGGTGTTGTGACGGTTTCCATTAATGGCACACAATACCTCACAGGCAACTATAACCTCAATTTCTTGGGTTACCTCGGTTTTACCGCAAGTACCGGTGGAGCTAACGATCGACATTCAATCAAAAATGTATTGGTTTATGCCGATATCGCTACTTCAGATGCGGGTCCGGATGTAAGTATTTGTAGTGGCGATACCATTTCAATTGGCGCAGCAAATAATCCCAATTACACATACAGCTGGAATACAGCCCTAGGGCTGAGCCAAACAACTGTTTCGAGCCCGAGCGTGACGCTCCTCAATACAGGTACGACACCAATTTCACAACAATATACCGTGACTACAAATTTGGTTTCCAATCCGAGTTCGTGTCCGTCGTATGATAGCGTCGTGGTAACGGTATATCCTGTATATATCGATACGCTGGCTGTAAGTGTCTGTTCTGGGATAACCTATAATTTTGCAAATCAAAGTTTTACAACAACAGGAACCTATCCTGTGTTCTTGCAAACACAATTCGGCTGCGATTCGCTCGTCGTATTAGATTTAACAGTTGATCCTGCACAAGTCACCAATCTGCAGCAGGCCATTTGTCAAGGCAGTTCGTATTTATTCAATGGGCAGTCTTTGAGTAGTGCTGGTTCTTATTCGGTTGTGCTCACTTCGGCAGCGGGTTGCGATTCAGTAGTCAATTTGCAATTACAAGTGAATCCTGTACTCAGTTCAAGTCAGGTCATTTCGATTTGTGAAGGTGAAAACATCGGTTTTTTTGGTCAAACACTGACGCAATCTGGTGTGTATACCCATACCCTTCAAACTGCAAATGGTTGTGATTCTTTGATCACCCTTACACTCACGGTCTATCCTATACCTGCCGTACCTAT